>JAICXX010000017.1 GCA_025934485.1 Chitinophagaceae bacterium | reverse complement strand
GCCAGATAGCGGCCGGCCTGTGTCCCCGCCTGGTATCGCAGGATCGCGGGATAAAAGATAAAGTTGATGAAGGCAAAGACGAGCATCGACATCCAGAAACTACGGGCGATAGGCCCGGGCAAGGTAGGCGACCGGAAAAGCAGGAAAGCAATGACCGCCAGCACCGCCACAACGATCATCACGAAGGGCCAGCCGTTGAAACGGAAGAACCAGCACAGCAGCAGAACAAGGATGGGCAACAGGACATTGATCACATCCTGCATGACCCGAATGGTCCTCCGCGTCCCGCGCCTGTGGATCCCATACAGATAGCTTGCCGTTAGAATAGAAAAGAAGGGAAAAAGAATGTTGAGATAGTGCGGAAGCTGAAAACGGGAGAGCGAGAACACCAGGAAGGTAGCCAGCGCGCCGCCGAGACAGATCAGCTCGCCGGGCACATGACGCCGCGGTCTGCGCAGGATAGACGCATAAAGCAACAGCGACCACGGCAGAAATGCCCAAAGCACGGTATGAAAATAAAAAAAAGGATCGCCGCTTCCTTTGATAGGACCGGTGTTGAAGAACCGGCCGAACTGACTATCCCAGAAAAAAAAGCGGATACCACTCACGTTATGATGACCAAACACCAGCTTTTCCGGATGAAGATCGAACTGTCGATACAGGCAGATCAGCTCTGGTAGCATGAAGACCCCCGTGAGCACGATGGCCAGCCACCAACGGATCTTGCGAAACTGATCCCATTCCTTACCCCAGACCCAGTCGAGTATAAAACCCGCGCCGATGGTGATTAAAACGAAAGGCCCCTTGGTCATGCAAGCGCAGCCGGCGAGGAAACTTCCGGCCAGCAGATGCCAGGGGAGCGAAAACCGATGTCGCGGGAACCAGGAATCTTCCGCGGCTGAGACTGCCGCCCGGTTAGCACGCGAAGCCTTATAAAAATGATAAACGGCGCCGATGATGAGTCCGGTGAGATACGGTTCTGCGCGTACGTCGTTGTTGGAGATCACGAGGTGGGCGGCCGATACATAGATCAGCGTCGCCAGCTGCGCTACGGGTTTGCCATAAAGCGAGAGCGCCAGCCGCCAGGTATAAAAGGCGCCGGCCGCCCAGAACAACAATGCGGGAAATTTATAGGCGAATGCATTTACCCCGAGCAGCTTGAAACTGAGCGCCGCCATCCAAAAGGGGAAATGTGGCTTGTCGAGCCAGTCGTGACCATCGACATAAAGATTGATAAAATCACCCGTTCGGGCCATCGTCTTGGCGATCGTGGCATAGAGCGAGCCGTCGGGTTCCAGGATGGGGATAAACAGACCGCCGGCATTTACAAGGATGGCAGGAATGAGGAGTGGGATAAACCATTTTTGAAGCCAGGTTTCCCATTCGGCATGATGCGGATCGATCATCGAGGGAGAAGCGCCGTGAGTGGATGCCATGATGGCAAATATATTAAACCTTGCCTATCTCCGCCGACTTTTTGAGTGCAGGACGCAGGAAAGGCATTCCATGTCCCTGGCGATGTTCCCAGTAAACGAACAACCGTGACATACCCACTCCCGTTAGGATACCGAATATAGCTCCTGCAAGAATGTCGAAAGGATAGTGTTTCCCCACAAAGACCTGCGCATAACAGATGATGGCAGCCCATATCCATAGCCAGCGCCAATTTCTGCCCGTCACCTCCCGGATCGAAAAGAACCAAAAGGCCGCCAGCCCAAAATGATTCGCCGCATGATTCGACGGCATCGAATACAATCCGCCACAATCCACGAGGGCGCGGAGATAGGGTTGCAGCTCCGGATCATGACAGGGGCGAAGCCGGCCAAACATAGGCTTGAGCACCTGCGCGGTAACCGTATCTGTTACGGCAAAGGTCAGCAGGGTCAATACGATAAAGGCCCAGGCCTTCGAACCGCCGGCGACATGCCGCCCGGCCGCATTGCCATCGGACTTTTTTTTGCCCATGCGGAACGCATAGAAGAGCATAAAGGCATAAAGCGGGATCCAGGTAAGCGGTTCGCGGAAAACAGGCATGATGACGTCGAGAACGGAATTATCGGAATCGTGCTGGACCAGCACGAACAAGATCTTATCCAGATGCTCCAACCATTTTAACAGGGACATGCTGCACTAATTAGACAGTTAAAGTAATCGGTTTTGCGGAGGGCAGGCCTTTTCGGGCATTATGGTTACGTTAAAAAAATCATGGCGGCTAATAATAAAAAGTTAACGTTCCAATAAACATGCGGTCATACGGTTCGTCTAGTTTTGGCAAACCCATTAAAATGAAATTCATCCTCCCTCTGCTCACCGCCGGACTCTTCGTTCTGTCATCCGCGGCGCAACCAGTTGCCAGGACAAAACACCTCTTTATCATCACGATCGACGGGTTTCGCTGGCAGGAGGTCTTCACCGGCGCCGATCCGCTGTTGATCGGGAACAGCGACTACGTGCGCGACACGGGCTTGTCGAAGCAATTGTACTGGGATAGCAGCGCAGAAGCAAGACGTCAAAAGCTCCTGCCCTTCTTCTGGGGGACGATAGCCCGGCAAGGACGGTTGTATGGCAACCGGCTCCTGGGAAACAAAGTCAACGTCAGGAATTTCTACAAGATCTCGTATCCGGGTTACAACGAGATCTTCACGGGTCATACCGACGCCATCAGCAGTCCCAACCTCGCTATTCCCAATAAGAATGTGAATGTCCTCGAATATCTCAACAATACGGCCGAATACCATGGAAAGGTAGCCGTGTTCACTTCCTGGAACGTTTTTCCTTTTATCCTCAACGGGCAGCGCAGTGGGCTGCCGGTGAACAGCGGGTATGAGCCCCTTTGCGAGCAGGGTGACAGCGCAGCCGGGCTCATCGACAGCGTAATGACGACGATGCGGCCCAGCAAAACGAGACACGACCAGCTCACCTATTTGAGCGCAAGAGAATATATAACGCAGCATCATCCCAGCGTCCTCTTTTTGGGTTTTGGCGAAACGGATGAACATGCGCACCAGGGTCGTTACGATCTCTATCTTCAGCAGGCTGCCGATATCGACCGGATGATCGCCGATCTCTGGTATATGGTACAAACCGATCCCTACTATAAAGACAGCACCACGTTCCTGATCACCACAGATCATGGCCGCGGCTGGAAACCCAATAAATGGTGCACCCACGGATTCTGGGCCCAGGGTTCCGGCGATATCTGGATGGCTGTTTTGGGTCCTGACATCCAGCCGGAGGGGGAATTGAGAATGCACGCACAAGTCTACCAAAAACAAATTGCGGCGACCATCGCCCGGCTGCTGGGTGATCCGGCCGGCCCCGGTCATCCCCCCGGCAAACCCATCGCCGTCCCCGCCGTCGCGCCCCTGGCGGGCCTACCCCTTCGTTCCGCCACCGCTCCCACAGGCGCCCCGGCTGCACCCGCCACAGGTGTCGCCCTGGCCGTTCAAAGCCGCTAAGGGCCGTCCTGCCAGCGCATTTGCCCCAAACAGCTAATGACTGGCCTTCGGCCGATGGGCCTACCGGCCCAGGTTGAGGCAAATGCGCAAAGGCGAAAATTGGCGATTTGCCCCAAACAGCTAATGACTGGCCTTCGGCCGATGGGCCTACCGGCCCAGGTTGAGGCAAATGCGCAAAGGCGAAAAATTGGCGCATTTGCCCCAAACAGCTAATGACTGGCCTTCGGCCAATGGGCCTACCGGCCCATTTTTGGTCGAATAGTGCTAATATTGCACAAATTTTCCGCATGGCTTTCCAATCGTTCCTCAATCTTTTTACCCCGAAAGACCGCGTATTCTATTCGTTATTCGAGCAGGTGGCCGATGGCGTGGCCCGGATGGGAAAGCTGATGAAAGACGTAGTAGCCGAGCCGGACTCTGACAAACGCGCCGCCGTGGCCAGCCAGGTAGAGGACCAGGAACACGTAAATGACGATCTTACTCATCAGATATTCACTGAGTTAGGAAGGAATTTTATCACCCCCTTCGACCGGGAGGACATCCATTACCTGGCCAGCGCGCTGGATGATATCTGCGACTATATCTTCGCCGCCACCAAAAAGATCAATTTCTACAAGGTCAACCCCAACGACATGGGCATCCAGAAACTGGCGGACCTCATCGAACAAGGGGCATGCCAGATCCATATCGCCGTCAAGGAACTGCGGAACATGCGCGATATGCGGAAGATCACGGACGCCCTGGTGAAGGTCAATAGCATTGAAAATCAAGCAGATGACATCTTCGATCTCAGCATCGAACGCCTCTTCGAAACGGAGCCGGATGCCAAAGAGGTCATCAAGAAAAGGGAGATCTACCAGGTGATGGAGATCGTGACGGACAAGTGTGAGGACGCGGCCAATGTCATCGAATCCATTATCATCAAATACGCCTGATCCCCATGCCATCCTTTTTGGTCATCATCATCATTTTGGCCCTCGTCTTCGATTACATTAACGGATTTCATGATGCAGCCAATTCGATCGCGACGATCGTCAGCACCAAGGTCCTGACACCGTTTCAGGCCGTGCTGTGGGCTGCCGTGTTTAATTTCGCGGCCTTTTTCATCGCCCGGTATGTACTCAAGGAGTTCAAGATCGGTAACGCGATCGCCAGCTCGGTCAACATGCATTTCGTCAACCCGCACGTGATCTTTTCCGGGCTGATCGCCGCCATCTGCTGGAACCTGCTGACGTGGTGGTTCGGTATTCCTTCGAGCTCTTCGCATACCCTGCTGGGCGGTTTTATGGGTGCGGCGCTCGCACACGCAGGCGCCCTTTCCCGCGATGGCATCGCGGTGATCAACTACGCCAAGGTGGTCCCCATCTTCCTCTTTATTTTCCTGGCGCCTTTGATCGGCATGGTCGTTGCCTTCGTGATCACGCTGATCATCATGAATGTTTGCCGGCGCGCCAATCCCTATCGCGCAGACAACTGGTTCCGGCGCCTGCAGCTGCTATCCTCCGGCCTGCTGAGTCTCGGCCATGGGAGCAACGACGCCCAAAAGGTCATGGGCATCATCGGCGCGACAATGATCTGGTACGCAAACCAGCAAGGCCATCAAATGTCATTCAAACAATTTATCGACGGTAATATGTGGGTACCCCTGGCCAGCTTCACCGCCATTGCACTCGGAACACTCAGTGGCGGCTGGAAGATCGTAAAGACCATGGGTACGCGGATCACCAAGGTCACGCCTATGGAAGGCGTCGCCGCAGAAACTGCCGGCGCGGTCACCCTTTTTCTCTCCGATAAATTAGGCATCCCTGTGAGTACCACACATACGATCACCGGCTCCATCATGGGCGTCGGTGCGACCCGGCGCCTTTCCGCAGTGAGGTGGGGAGTGACGATCAATCTCCTGTGGGCCTGGATCCTGACCATTCCGGTGAGTGCGCTGGTGGCTGCTGTCGTTTATTTTATCGTTACCCTGTTCAAGTAAGCGTCGCAAGCCCATTGCCAGATGCGCTAACTTTACTATCTTTCGAAGATTTTTCAAACCTGATATTCAACTATGAAGGGAATTATTCTCGCGGGAGGTTCCGGTACACGTCTGCATCCAATAACATATGCCATCAGCAAGCAGATTATGCCGGTATACGACAAACCTATGATCTATTACCCACTGTCGACATTGATGCTTGCGGGGATCACGGAGATCCTGATCATTTCCACACCACACGATCTGCCTTTGTTCAAAAAACTGTTCGGCGACGGTTCGCAGCTCGGCCTCAGCTTTTCGTATGCCGAACAACCGCTGCCGAACGGGCTGGCGCAGGCCTTTGTCATCGGCGAATCCTTTGTGGGCAAAGACCCCGTAGCCCTGGTGCTGGGCGACAATATTTTCTACGGCGCGGGGCTGGGTAAACAGCTCGAGAAGAATACCCGTCCCAGTGGCGGTATCGTCTATGCCTATCAGGTCAGCGACCCCGAACGCTATGGCGTCGTGGAATTCGACAAAACGAACAAGGCCATCTCGATCGAAGAAAAACCGGCAAAACCCAAAAGTAATTATGCGGTGCCCGGTCTCTATTTTTACGACAATCAGGTAGTCGGGATTGCGCGAGACCTCAAACCTTCCCCCCGTGGCGAATACGAGATCACCGATGTAAACCGGGAATATCTCCGGCAGGGAAAGCTCACCGTCTCGATCCTGGACCGCGGTACGGCCTGGCTGGATACGGGAACCTTCGATTCCCTGATGCAGGCTTCGCAATTTGTCCAGGTGATCGAACAGCGGCAGGGGATACGGATCGCGTGTATCGAAGAGATCGCCTACCGCAAGGGTTTCATTACGGCAGAACAGGTGGAAAAGATCGCTCAACCGCTTTTAAAAAGCGGTTACGGTCAGTATCTTATCAACATCATTCATCAATCATAAAAAACTAGTCAAAACCTATTATGGAGAAGATCCTCGTGACTGGCGGATGTGGTTACATAGGTTCGCATACGATCGTAGACCTTGTTGCCAATGGATTCGAGGTTATTTGTGTCGATAACAACGTGCGGTCATCCCCCCGGATACTCGAAGGGGTGGAGAAGATCACCGGGAAAAAGATCAAGAACTACAAAGTAGATCTTTGCAACTATGATGACACCTTCGCGATCTTTCAGGAAAATGAGAATATCGCAGGGATCGTTCATTTTGCCGCCTACAAGGCTGTCGGTGAATCCGTAGAGCACCCGCTCATGTATTTCGAGAACAATCTCCTCTCGCTCATCAACCTCCTTAAATGCGTACAAGAGTTCGAAATCCCGTATTTCGTCTTTTCTTCTTCGTGTACCGTATATGGTAACCCGGATGAGATACCGGTAACCGAGCTTACGCCGCCGAAACCAGCCGAATCTCCCTACGGCTATACCAAGCAAATGGGCGAGCAGATCATCAACGAATTCTCCAAAGCCACGACAAAGACCAAATCCGTACTCCTGCGGTACTTCAATCCGGTAGGTGCACATCCCAGCATTCTCATCGGCGAGATGCCCATCGGCAAGCCGGCCAACCTGGTCCCGGTGATCACACAAACGGCTATCGGCAAATTGCCGATGGTAACGGTCTATGGCGACGACTATCCTACACGCGACGGCTCCTGTATCCGGGACTTCATCCACGTAAGCGATATCGCGCATGCGCATACCCTTGCCATTCAATATATGCTCGCCGGCAAGAGCACGAAAAGCGCCGAGGTCTATAACCTGGGAACCGGCAACGGGGTCACGGTGCTGGAGGCGATCAAAGCATTTGAAAAGGTATCCGGTGTGAAGCTGAATTACCAGATCGGCGCCCGCCGGCATGGCGACGTGATCGCGATCTATGCGAACAATGACTTTGCCCGGAGGCAATTAGGCTGGAAATTGGAATACAACCTCGAGGATATGCTTTCAACGGCCTGGAAATGGGAACAGAAGCTTAAAACCGACGAGAAATTCTACAACGGAAAGTTCAGTAAGTTCAACTGATATTTCTTTACTTTGTAAGGACTAAAATCACGATTAATGTTAAAAGATATCCAGGTAACAGGACAGAAAGATACACGCAGCGGATTTGGAGACGGAATAGCAGAGGCAGCACGTAAGAACCCTAAGATCGTAGCCCTCACGGCGGATCTGGCAGGGTCCATGAAATTGCAGACGTTTATCAAAGAATTCCCCGAACGTTTTGTACAATGCGGCATCGCCGAGGCCAATATGATCGGTATTGCAGCAGGTTTGACGATCGGCGGTCATATCCCTTTCACCACCACATTTGCCAACTTCTCCACCGGCCGGGTTTACGATCAGATCCGCCAGTCCGTAGCTTACTCCGGCAAGAATGTCAAAATATGTGCTTCCCACGCGGGGGTGACCCTCGGCGAAGACGGCGCCACACACCAGATCCTCGAAGACATCGGGTTGATGAAGATGCTGCCGGGGATGACGGTTATCGTACCCTGTGACTATGCCCAGACAAAGGCCGCCACACTCGCGGTTGCCGATTACCAGGGCCCCGTATATCTTCGATTCGGCCGGCCCGTATGGCCGATCTTTACGTCGACACTTCCCTTCGAGATCGGCAAGGCCCAGGTCCTGCAGGAAGGGAAGGATATCTCTATCTTTGCCTGTGGTCACCTGGTGTGGAAGGCCGTCGAAGCCGGCAAGATCCTGGAAGAAAAGGGCATCTCGGTAGAATTGATCAATCTGCATACCATTAAACCGCTGGATGTCGACGCTATCGTAAAGTCGATCTCAAAGACGCGTTGCGCGGTAACGGCGGAAGAACACAATATTTATGGCGGTATGGGCGATGCCGTGGCGCAAGTTGCTGCCCGTCATATCCCGACCCCTATCGAATACGTCGGAACATACGATACGTTCGGTGAAAGCGGTACCCCCGAAGAACTATTAAAGAAATATCACCTGGATACCCCCGATATCGTTGCGGCCGCAGAAAAGGTAATCGCAAGAAAAAATAAATAGTAGTGACCATCCAAGACACCGAGCTGCTTCTGCAATTCCGGGTTCCTGAGACAAAAGAGCGGGCCTTTACGGCCATAATCAAGAAATATCAGGAGAAATTGTACTGGCATATCCGGCGGATGGTAGTGGAGCACGAAGACGCCAACGACGTATTGCAAAACGTATTCATACGGGTTTGGAACGGATTGGAAAATTTTCGTGAGGATTCTCAGCTATATACCTGGCTCTACCGGATCGCCACCAACGAATGTCTGAGCTATCTGGAGCAACAGAAGCGAAAGTCTGCACTCTCTTTTGACGAAATGGAGTCCGGTCTCAGCAATAAGATCGTAGCCGATAAACATTTCGACCCCAATAAGCTGGAATGGAAACTCCAGCTTGCTATTCAACAATTACCTGAAAAGCAACGAGTTGTATTTACCCTTCGATACTATGATGAGATGCCCTACGAGGAGATGAGCCGCGTGCTGGATACTTCCGAAGGAGCGCTCAAGGCGTCCTATCACCATGCAGTGAAAAAGATCGAGGATTATATCCTCAATCACTAGCAAATGGTCTTAAAAAAATGGAAATTAACGTGAGAATCATTAAACTTTGGTTAACGGTGGGGGTCTGAAAAATGATGGCGCAAGATTCCGGGCATAGCCCGAAGGTCTGGCTGCGGGGTCGCCATTCGAACCACAAATGAACGTGAACAATGACATATCGGAAGAATTGAGGTCGTTGAGTGCGCTTGTCGCCACGATCAGCCGCGAGACCCCTTACCAGGCGCCAGAGGGATATTTTTTGCAATTTCCCACGGCGGTTCTGGCAAGGGTTCAACCGAGTCCGATAAAAACAGCCAGTGAGGTTCCGCGTGTAGTAGGGGAACTCGGCAAACCATTGACATTCAACGTTCCGGAAGACTATTTTGAAGGTTTTGCCCAGCAGGTGCTAAATCGAATAAAATCGGGCACCGGGTCCTCGACCGGGGCGGGAAATCCGTCCTGGCGGACAAGCCCCTCCGGGGCTTTGGGGGACGAGGAAGAAAGACTTCCAACCATCCTCATAAAGGCCGGAAAGATCACCCCCTACACCGTACCAGAGGGCTATTTTGATGGATTATCGCCGATTTTGGCGGTAGTGAAGGATAAGAATCCCTATCTTGTTCCTGCGGGTTATTTTGACGGGCTGGCAGCCGGGATCGCCGGCAAGACCGCGGAACAGCAGGAGCATGCTCACCGGCAAGCCCGGGTGATCAGCTTTGGGAGACGGATAAAATACGCGGCAGCAGCCGTTGTAGCCGGTCTGATCGTAACGGTAGGCTGGCTTCGCTGGCATACGACCACACCTTCTGCTCCGCGGCAATTGGCAGCGGTTGTGCCGTCTGCATCACCCGCGGAGATCATCAAGAACTTATCCAAGGTTAGCGATGCGGATCTGCAGAGTTTCCTGGTCGATCAGGATACGACGCTGGCGCAGCCCGTTGGAAATATGGGCAACGTTGGTACGATGGCGACCGTCGACATGGATGATAGCAACCTGAAAGCCCTGTTAGGAGACGTTTCTGATGGAGAGTTGAAGCAATATATGGACGAGCATGGAGGAGCAAGTGACATCGCAACGAATTAATAGATGAAAAAGTTATTTTCCGTATTCGTGATCCTCTGCGTGTTGGCAATGCCGGCGCACGCCCAGGTGGGGCCGCCTCCACGGCAGCCAAATGCAGGGGTTCTCGAAACATATAAGATCGGTTTTATTACTAACCGGCTGCTCCTCACACCTGACGAGGCTCAGCGGTTCTGGCCTATCTACCGGCTATATGCCAACGAGGTGCGGCAAGCCTGGGGCGTCTATCGTACCGACAAGAACGAGCTGCAGCTGGAAGAGAATCTACTGAACATAAAGAAGAAATACAGCGTAGAGTTTCTGAAGGCTATTCCACCCCCCAAGATCAACGAATTCTTCAGAGCGGAAAAGGATTTCAATCAGATTATCCAGCGAGAACTCATACGCCGGCGAGAGCAAGGCAGAGGACCTTATCCGCAATAGACCCCGACATTTCCCCAATTCGCCGATTAATTTTATCGGTGGATGGTTAAACAACGATATTTGAACTTGGTGTTTTTCATAGGTTAGCAACGGCCGGCTCTTTCCAGGGCAGGCCTTTTTTGTTTGAGGCCTCATGCCGCGACGCATGTGTCTGTGGCCCCTCGGCCTCAGCCGCGCCAGGTGGGCGTCTTCACATCATGATAGAACAAGAACGTCCACCCCTCACGCTGCCCACGCTCCCACCACTCCTGCCGTAGCTCCATCGCTTTCTTTCCATCATAATCATATTTCGCAACGAAGCGGCTCTTCATCTGTTGAAGCTGAGGCGCCACATCCCCGCCAAAGAACACGGTCTCACCGCCATCCACGATCCAGAACACCTGATGCCAGGGACTATGAGCACCCGTGATCTGGTATTTGATATAGCCATCGATGACGCCGTCGCCATCGAGCAGCACGACGCGTGGATTATCACGCAAACAGTACAACTCTTCGGGGATATAAGAAGTAGGACCTTTTTCGAAGGCATAGTCCAGCTCCTTGCGCTGGACGTAATAGGTCGCATTGGGAAACGAAAGCTGCCGCGGCGGTCGCGCACTCCCGGCACCGGCAGAACCATCGGCAAGGCCGTCGGATGAGCAGTCACCGCCGATTCCTCCTGCATGATCCTTGTGTAAATGGCTCATCAGCACCTTGGTGACACCCGCCGGGTCGATACCCGCACTACGCAGATTTTGATGGATCTGCAAAACACCGTTGGAAACAAAACCCAGCCCGGTATCGATCACTAGAATATCTTCGGTGGTGACCACCGCAAAAGGCTGAACTTCCACCAGCAGGCTGCCGGTTGGACGCTGCTGAAGATCGTCTTTTTCGAGGTCGAATGGAACGAAACGTTTGGTCTGGTCGATGGTGAAAGCCCCTTCTGACAACGGAATGATCTGCATGGCTGCAAAGGTACGGTTTTCACCGGCCGCGGCCGCTTACCGCAACACCATCTGCCTGTCCGCATCGAGCCGCACGAGGATGAACAACAGCACGCTGAAGGTCAGCAGCGAGGTTCCTCCGTAGCTGATAAAGGGCAGGGTGATGCCGATCACAGGCGCCAACCCGACGGTCATACAGACATTGATTATAATATGGAAGAAAAGCACGCTGGCAACGCCATAGGCATAGCAGCGGCTAAAGACGCTTCGCTGTCGCTCCGCGATCGTGACGATCCGCATCAGGAGCACGATATAGATACCGAGGAAAAGGGTGCTGCCGACAAAACCAAAACCCTCCCCGATGGTACAAAAGATGAAATCGGTCTTCTGTTCGGGTACGAAGTCATAACGTGTCTGGGTGCCTTTGAGCAGGCCCTTTCCAATGAAGCCGCCGGAGCCAATGGCGATCTTACTCTGCTTGACGTTGTAGTTGTCGTTCCTTTTCTTCCCGCTGCTTCTCGCTTCATTCTCCAGCTGGGCCTCGGCAGCCTGGTCTTTAGGAATATAGTCTTTCCCGATGGCCGCATAGATCCGGCTTACCTGGTAAGGTTTGAAGACATGGTCGAACGCAAAGGGCACCACAAACCGCTGAACGCCCACACAAACGAACCAGATACCTACGATCAAAAACAGCAGGGAGCGGTTTCTTTTGATCCCTTTACGCAGAAAATAAATAGCGGCAACAGCGATGGCCGTAAGGATCAGCGCCAGCGTATTGGGCTCGAGCAGCAGGGTAGCTACGACCAGCACGGCAAAAGAAAAGCCGATGATCAGCACCGCCGGTGGCAACCCCTCGCGGAACATCACAAGGAAGAAAGAAAAATACACCAGCGAAAGGCCCGTCTCGTGCTGCATGATGCTCATCATCGCCGGCACGAGCGCGATCGCCGCCGCGATGAGCTGTGAACGCGGCCGGCTGAAGTTGGTCTCGACACGCGAGAGATATTTGGCCAGCGCCAGGTTGACGAAAAGCACGCAGAGATCCGCCGGCTGGATCTGAAAGGCGCTGCCGAAACGAATGATGGACTCGGTGCCCTTGACCTTTGAATGGAACGGGAAGACGAGCAACAACAGGAAGATTCCGAACGCATATCCCAGGTTAGCCGTCGCCGTGAAAAATTTGCTATCGGTAAGCAGGATAAATGTCCCGACGATACCGGACAGAATGAAAAAAAGCAATTGCCTGCTATAGTCGGTCTTCAGAGAGATAAACCCCTGCACCACATTGTCGCCGTCATGATAGCTGGCGGCGAAGATGCTGGTGATGCCGATGGCGCAGAGCATAAACCAGATCCACACCAGGGACCAATCGACACCTTTGGATATAGTAGGGTTTCTTTGGCTCATCGGGAGGAGTCTTTATGGTTGGAGGAATCGCTGGATCGCTTCGGGAGATTCGCCGGGGACCCACCGCCCCGGCCACCGTTGCCGCCGTTGCTGCCGCCGGGACCGCCGGGGGTGCCCGGACCGCCGGGATTGCCTTTATTGGCGCCTGAGGACCCACCGGTGCTGTCCTTTCGGAGGGCGTGATGCCGCCCGGTATCCCCCGAAGCCGCGGCCTTCACGGCCGAATCGAGCCCGATGGTAGCTGCCGCCGCCTTGGCTCGTTCTTTCGCCTGCCGTTCGGCAACCGCACTCTTATACGGCGAAGGTTTCAGCAGATTCAGCATCAGAGGGCTCCGGGAATTGTCGGAAGTATCGAGCATCATATAGCGGAAGGACGCAGTCTGATACTTGATCCAGCGGCTGCTGTCACCGGATTGCTGGGCCCAGTCGGCAGCGCGGGTGGAATCGGCCTTGAACTGCATCCGCACGAGGTAACGCGGCATCAGGTTGCGCGTTGTGATCTCGTCTTCAAGCGCTAATCGATTGGTCGCGATAGTATCGTTGAGATATTTCTCCACCATCAGCGAGGCGATCGGCGCAGCCTGCGCGGCGCCATAACCGGCGTTCTCCACGATCACGGCCACGGCTATCCTTGGATGCTCGCGGGGTGCGAAACACACGAACCAGGAGTGCGACCGCAGCTTGACCACCTTTCCATCGAGCACGCGCTTGGTCTCCGCCGTACCCGTCTTTCCGCACATGGCTATGCCGGGTATCTTAGCTATCTTACCGGTACCGATATCGACCACATCCTCCATGCCGTCCTGAACGACGTCGTACGCGGCATCGGTAATATGCGACACGGGTTCGTGTTTGACGTGGAACCGGCTTAGCAGCGTATCGTCTTCGGCAGCACCTTCGATGCTCTTGACAAAATGCGGCGTATAAAAATAGCCCTTGTTCGCAACGATACAGGTGGCATTGCAAATCTGCAAGGGTGTCACCTCCAGCTTATCCTGTCCGATGCCCAGCGTAACCATGGTACAGGAGTTCCAACTGTGGTTATAGCTCTTGTCGTACGCCGTAGTGTCGGGAACATTTCCGGCATCTTCACTGGGCAGGTCTACGCCGATGCGATGACCCAGCCCAAAGGCGTTCACATAATCATGCCAGCGCTCCAGACCGGTGCGCACGCCATGGTATTCGGGATTGTCTACCTCCAGCCGGAAGGCGTTACAGAAAAACGAGTTACAGGAATTGGCTATCGCCAGCCGCAGATTGGCCGCATGGCCAGGCGCCTTTTCGTCACACCTTATCGGCCGGTCGCAACCATAATACCAGCCCAGACATTGAATGCCGCTGGCCGGAGTGATCACGCCTTCGTCCAGACCGATCAGCGAGGCAATAGGCTTAAACGTCGAACCGGAAGCATACTGTCCCTTAATGGCCCGATTATACAACGGACCCGAAACATCCAGCACCAGCTTGGCATAATTGGATTGTTTATCCGGACCGGTGAGCGAGTTGGGGTCATAGGTGGGCCCCGAAGCCATGGCCAGAATGCCGCCGGTGGCGGGGTCAAGCGCGACGACAGCGCCGGTCTTGCCATACAGCAGCCGTTCGGCCAGCTGTTGCAGCTCGATATCGAGATAGGTATGCAGATTCTTTCCGGCGACGGCGGGGGTATCCAGCGTTCCCCCCTGGTAGTGGTCTACCAGCCGGTTCTTGTTGTCCTTGATCCAGAACTCGATCCCCCGCTGGCCCATGAGCTCCCGCTCATAGTATTGTTCCAACCCGCTGCGGCCTACATAGTCACCAAGCTGATAGAAATTATGGCTGCGGCGAAGGATCGCGGAATCCACCTCGCCAACATAGCCCATAATATGCGCAGCGGCGCTATAAGGATAGGTACGCACCGGACGTTCCTGCAGGTTGAAACCGGGGAATTTCCAGATATTCTCTTCCATGCGGGCATACAGCTCCGGCGCCAGCAGGTCCTGGAAAGCCGTTGGGCGGAAGGGGCCGTTCTTGACCCTGGCTTCGTTGACACGGCGGCGAAACTCGACCGTGTCGATACCCATGAGCTCGCAGAAATAGGTCGTATCTATATTCCTGACCTGCGAAGGCGTGACCATCAGGTCATAGAGAATGGTATTGTTGAGGATCGCGCGGCCCTTCCGGTCATAGATGATACCGCGGCTCGGGTAGACGCTTTTGCGGAACAGCGCATTCTCCTGCGCCTGCTGCTTGTAGGTCTTTGAAATGATCTGCAGGTGGAAAAGTTGAGCGGCAATGATCAGGAACATGCCGGAGAAAATTAGCCGAACTATATTGCTACGCGATTGATTAAATACAGGCATACGAGTGGTACTGCAAGGTACGATGTTTGCATTAAATCCACCGGAGGTGGATCGTCCGCCAGGACAGACTTTAGCGTTTTGCGGGAAATTTGCTATATTCTGCAAAGCGAATTTCCCGCTTAAATCCGCCGCAGACGACGCACCATTCATAAACGAAGCAAGCCCGCTAGATCGTATTGGTCCGGAACTTTTGTTTGCGGAAGAAAAGCAGCTCGGTAACCAGGATCAGCAAGAGGCTTACCGCCGTAGAAGCGATTACCTTTCCAAGGAAATACATGAAGTTGCCAAAGCTCATCCATTCCAGCAAAACCAGGTAAGAATGGTGCAATACGGTGAGAACGATCGCGTAGGTAGCGTAAGGAGCCCACCCCATGCTGACGAACGAGGGCGCAATGTAGTTCTTGTCCGCCCCTTCCTGGGAGATCAGCAGGCCGATCACAAAAGGCCGCACATAGGCGATCAGGGTGCATGCCGCAGCATGGAGCCCGGGTGTCTTTGTAAAATAGTCCAGACAAAGTCCGAAGAAAAAGCCTATGAAGGTCAATGCGGCCCGGCTGAGACTAAACGGAAGCCAAAGAATATAGAGGAAATAGAGATAGGGTGTCACAAAACGGTGGAGAGGCGGCATCTTGAAGAGGATGAACACCTGAACAAGGATGAAAAGGATAAAACGGATGATATTTTTCAGCAGCTCACTCATTGGATCTTTTTGCGGGTGGAATCCTCCAGCCTTTTCTGTTCGTCATATTGAAGATTATCAATCACATAGACGTATTCGAGTGTGGAAAAGTTGGTCGCCGTCCTGACCTTCAGCGTATAGAAATTGGAGGAAGGGTCGGGCACGATATCGGCGATGGTGCCGACCATCAGATTGGCCGGAAAAAGCGAAGAGGTCTGGCTGGTCACCACGGTGTCGCCAATATTTACCTTTACGCTTTTAGGGATATTCTTCATGGTCACGAAGAGGGGGCTTTGTCCATTCCAGGAGATCGTTCCCGTCTCTCTGCTGTTCTTGAGCTTGGCCACTACACCGAACTGATAGTGGAGCATGCTTTGCACGGTCGCAAAGTTCTTGCTGACATTGACTACGGAGCCCACGATGCCCTGAGGACCGGTGACCCCCATATTGGGCCTTACACCCTGATCGAAACCCCGGTGGATCGTCAGATAGTTGGCCATGGCCGTAACGGAGTTGTTGACGACCTTCGCCTCCAGAATTCTGTACTTGAGTAGGCGCTGGCCGGTATCCACCTTGATCGTATCGTTTATCATCCGGCGCAGCGAATCAGGGCCTTCGTAATTCTCCTTGAGCTGCTGGCGAAGCCTGAGATTTTCCTGTACCAGCGATTCGTTGGTCTTCTTGAGTTGGAAATAGTATTCGATATTGTTGTAGCGCTCGTTTATACGGCCGGTGATCTCCGTGCTTACATTGAGGAAGGCCGCTTCATGGTACTTATTGAAGCGAAAAAGGAACGAAAGGGCGATGATCTGCAACACCAGGAAGAAGAGGAAGTTGAAATGCCTTCCGATGAAGAGAAAAACGTTACGCACCTTGTCTAGTTAGTATGAAAATATTATTATCGCATTACGAACGGATACCGGTCGTAATTCTTCAGTGCTATGCCGGTACCACGGACTACACTTTTCAGGGGATCGTCCGCGATATGCACAGGGAGCTTTATTTTCTGGCTAAGCCGTTTGTCCAGCCCGCGGAGCAAAGCGCCACCACCCGTGAGATAAAGACCGCGGCGGTAGATATCGCCGGCGAGCTCGGGCGGGGTAGTCTCGAGGGCCTTCAGGATCGCTTCTTCGATCTTGAAGATGCTCTTGTCGAGCGCTTCGGCGATCTCCTGGTAAGATACCATGATCTGTTTGGGAATACCGGTGACCAGGTCACGGCCGTTGACGGGGATATCTTCAGGGGGATTGTCGAGATCTTTGAGCGCCGCGCCGATCTGTATCTTGATCTGTTCCGCAGTACGCTCACCGATGAGCAGGGAATGATAACGCCGGAGAGCTTCCATGATATCGGCAGTGAACTCGTCACCGGCGATCCGGATACTCTGGTCGCACACGATGCCGGCAAGGGCGATTACGGTGATACCCGTGGTACCGCCACCGATATCGATGATCATATTACCCACGGGCTCTTCTACGTCGATGCCGATACCCAGGGCGGCGGCCATCGGTTCGTGGATCAGGTATACTTCTTTCGCTCCGGCCTGCTCGGCGCTGTCGCGGACCGCCCTTTTTTCCACCTCGGTGATGCTGGAGGGGATACAGATCATCATCCGCCAGCTGGGTGGGAAAAGCGGTTTCTTGGGATAGATCATCTTGATCATCTCCCGTATCATTAGCTCGGCCGCATTGAAGTCGGCAATAACGCCATCCTTCAGGGGACGCACCGTGCGGATACTCTCATGGGTTTTTTCGTGCATCATCAGGGCGCGTTTGCCAACCGCCAGCACGTTCTTGGGGTTATTTCGATCCAAAGCCACGATACTCGGTTCATTCACCACTATCTCGTCGTTATGTATGATCAGGGTATTGGCAGTACCCAGGTCCATGGCTATCTCTTGCGTTAGGAAATTGAATAAGCCCATTTGATTTAAAAGGTCGAATTTTTAAAATTCTGGTTAAGTCACATAAAGTTCAAACTATACTGCGAAGGGGCCCCACGGCCAAGTCTGTAAGCTCCCCGTAAATTGCCGGTCCGAAATTGATCAATCGCTAATGATCGGCCTTCGGCCAGCGAACCCGTGGTTCGCTTTGATGACAGCAAAATTGAAGGAAATAATTCGAATTAACAAAGCGAAAGCCCTGATATGTGGATTATTTCCATAGGTATTGGCATCCGAAACCATTAACGGTAAAATCTTCTACATCGTATCCCCAAAGGTCATAAAAAAACATGTTCGATCTTTCTGCTCCTTCTCTACAAACCTCATGCCGCCGTAAAGCCCAGCCGGTGTTGGATCTCAGCCGACAGTTCCGGTAGCCTTTTACGTTGGATCAGGAAGCTGGTGAGTGCAGCGATCTCGCGAAACAGGTGATGCTTTTCGAGCGCCGACGCCAGGTAATCCCGGCCCGTGCTGCCGCCGGTGCCGATGCGGGTGCCGATGGTGCGGTGCACCATGCTCATATGGCGATAGCGCCAGGTACTCAATTGTTCGTCTATCTCCAGCAGTTGGTTCAACACCTGGAAAGGCAGCTGGAGCAAGGGATATCCCCGATAAAGCATAATGAAAAGCGCCGAACGGCACGCCGCGGGACTAAGGCTGCGGGCCTCGTTATTCCCAGTCCCCGTCTTCTCCGCGCCGATCGCCGCATCCCCGAAGAACATCGCATCGAATGCCTGCTGATTCCCTTTCTCCGCATCGGCCAGGCTCGACTGATAGCGCGCCCGGTAGTCGGCCCAAAATTGGTCGGCTGCCGACTGATCCACGATGGGCATGCGTTCCAGCCAGGCGTTCAGAAGCTCGAGCAAAGACGGCGCCGCCTCGGCGGCCTTCACCCGGTCGATCTCTTCCTGCCGCAGCTGGGAGAGGTAATATTGCTGGCCGTAGCGGTGCTGGTACCTCAGCCCCAGCCGGGCTTCCAGCAGCTTGAACTGCACGCTCTGAAAGCCGGAGGCCGGACGCAGCAGGTCTCTGAAATCCTGAAAGTCCATGGGGTTCATCGTCTCCATGATATCGATCTGATGGACGAGCACCTTGAGGATAGTGACACAGCGGGATAGCCGGTGGACGATCGTCTGCAACTCGGGGGAATTGTCGTTCAGCATGGGCTGACCGAAGATGCCGGTCACCGAATCGACTTCGAACAATAGCTGGCGGAACCAAAGCTCGTAGGCCTGGTGGATGACGATGAACAGCATTTCATCATGGGCGGGAATACCCTGCCGGTCGCTTTCGGGCTGCTGGGCGTTCAGTATCTTTTCGAGCTGCAAGTAATCGCTATAGTGAACAGACATAAGTATATTTCTAATATTCAAAGTCGCTGCGTCGATGATCGCTAATGATGGAGACCTTCGCTTCGCTCGATTCCGGCCAGCGGGCTAATACCTGCTTAGAGGAATTCATAACCGATGTCACGGCGGTAATAGATGCCTTCGTAATAGATCTTTTCAAGGATATCCCGGGACTTGTCCACGGCCTCGTATACCGTCTCGGCAAACGAGCTCACGCAGAGCACACGGCCGCCGCTCGTCAGGATCCCGTTGCTTTCCCCGCGGGTTCCGGCATGAAAAATAAGGCTGTCCGCACCGGTATCCTGGTCGAGACCGCTGATCGGGAGGCCCTTTTCATAGGAACCGGGATAACCCCCGCTGACCGCAACCACCGTGCAGCATGTCCTTTCGTCCGGCTCGATCGTTATACCATCGAGCCGTTGCCCGGCCACAGCGAGGAACAGCTCCACCAGGTCGTTCTTCATCCGGGGCATCACCACTTCGGTTTCCGGGTCGCCCAAGCGGCAATTGTATTCGATCACAAAGGGGTCCTCGCCCACCTTGATCACTCCTATAAATATAAAACCCCGGTAGTCGATGTTCTCCTCCTCCAACCCCTTGACGGTGGGGATAATGATCCGCTGCGTTACCTTGTCCATAAAGGTGGCATCGGCAAAAGGCACGGGGCTAACGGCGCCCATACCGCCGGTATTGGGCCCTTTGTCGCCTTCTCCCACCCGCTTATAGTCTTTGGCTTCGGGAAGGGTAAGAAAATGCTTGCCGTCGCTTAGCACAAAGATCGACAGCTCGATGCCGGAGAGGAACTCCTCCACCACGACCTTGCTGCTGGCCTCGCCGAACTTGCTACCCTGGATCATCAGCTCGAACTCGGCAATGGCTTCGATCGTGCTTTGGCAGATGATCACCCCTTTGCCAGCGGCCAGGCCATCGGCCTTGAGCACCACGGGAAGCGGATGTTGCTGCAGATAGGCAATGCCCTCGGCAAAATTGTCGGAATCGAATTCCCGGTAGACTGCGGTCGGAATAGCATGGCGCTCCATGAACTTCTTCGAGAAAGCCTTGCTGCCCTCCAGACGGGCGCCGCTGGCGGAAGGACCGATCACGGGGATTTGTCGCAGCCCGGCATCGGCCTGAAAAAAGTCGACGATGCCTTTGACAAGCGGTTCTTCGGGCCCTACCACCACCATCCCGATGTCTTCCCGGCCACAAAATTTTCCAATGCCTTCGAAATCCAGGGGTGACAGGTCCACATTGGTGCCGCATTGCGTGGTCCCGGCATTACCCGGTGCGATGTACAGGGCCGAACAATGGCTACTCTGTGCGAGTTTCCAGGCGAGTGCATGTTCGCGGCCCCCAGAGCCTAATAAAAGTATATTCATAAATAGAGCCCCGAAATTCCAACTTAGCGCCCAAATTGAAAAAAAGAATTTACCAGCGGTTATTATACGGGCATTGCAAATAGGGAAATATCAGTACTTTGTGTGCCAACTTTTATCGCATGAGTCTATCCACCGCCGGCAAGGCCAAACATCCCAGGGGCCTTTATGTCTTGTTTATGACGGAAATGTGGGAGCGTTTCGCTTATTATCTGCTGGCGGGAGTACTGTTGCTTTATCTTCTGGACAATACCACGGGCGGCAAGGGTCTGCCCGAAAAAACCGCTGCGGATATCACCGGCACCTTTCTGGCCCTCATCTGGTTGCCGATGTTCATCGGCGGGATGATAGCGGACAGGTATTTTGGCTATATCCGGAGCGTCTTCATTGGCGGTGCCTTTCTCGCACTCGGCTATTTCGGGCTGATCCTCCCGGGAAATACCGCCATGTACATTTCGCTGGGACTCATCGTTATCGGGAACGGCTTTTTCAAACCCAATATCAGCACGCTGCTCGGCAATATCTATAATAAAGAGGAGCTAAAACCGCTGAAGGACAATGCCTATAACATCTTTTATATGGGCATCAACACCGGTTCGCTGCTCTGCAATTTCGCGGCCGCCTATCTGCGGAACAAATACGGCTGGGGCTGGGCTTTCGGCGCCGCCGGCATCGGGATGGTCATCGGGCTGATCAATCTGGCTTCCAATCTGAAACATGTCCGGATGGGCGATGTGCGCAAGCCGCCGGCAAAGGAGGACATGACCCTCGGCCAGATCTGTCTTTACGTCTTCGTACCTGGTATCCTCGCCGCCATCCTGGGATACATCCTTCCGGGACAGCTCTTCCATACGACCATCATGGGCAGCCAGGCCAGCGACGCCTTTGTCTTTGCCTGCATCCCGATAATCGGATTCTTTGTCTCCCTTTGGGTCCGCGCCCGCGGTGAAGACCGTAAGGGGATCGGCGCCCTTCTCTTCATCTTCGCCGTCTCCGTGATCTTCTGGTCCCTGTACTATCAGAACTTTACCGCCTATACCTTATGGACGGAACAGCACACGGACCGGACGGTCAGCACTCCGCTGATCGAAAAAGGAGCGGACTGGATGGGCCTGCTGCAGAAAGTCAATACCGATCCCCGGCCGGTAGATTCGCTCAACCGCTATATGGCGCCGGTGCACGACGCGAACGGTAAAGTACTCAAAACTACCGGACCCGACCCTTATTTCCGCAACCTGCCAAAGGATCGGTGGCCGCCGGCAGGCCAGGACCTGAAGCTGGCCAACGCGGAGCTTTATCAATCCATCGGACCTTTCTTTATCGTCACCCTCACCCCCCTGCTGGTAGCCCTGTTCACCTGGCTACGCCGGCGCGGCAAAGAGCCGACGACCCCACAAAAGTTCGGCATTGCACTTTTCCTCTCCGGCTTATCGTCGCTGGTAATGTTCTTCGCCGTATTTTCAGTGCCGAGCATCTATCATTATAAGGTGTCGCCATCCTGGCTATGGGGAACCTATTTCGTGATCACAGCCGCAGAGGTCTTTCTCAGTCCTATGGGTCTCTCGATCGTGTCCAAATTAGCCCCAGCGCGTCTAACCTCCCTGCTCATGGGCGGTTGGTTCCTGACCATGTCGCTGGGCAGCAAGGTCGCGGGGCTGATGACGAGTTCCTGGGATAAATTCCCGGATAAACGCGTCTTTTTCCTTATCTGGTTTGTTGCCGGAGTCATCGGATCGGCCCTGATCTTCAGTCGGGTGGGGTCGCTGAACCGCATCGTACGTGAAAAAACGGGTGAAGCATGAGTGAGAATAAATTCAAGCCCTTCGTAAGCCCGGAAACGGCGATGAAGGAGTTTACCTTCAAGGCCGTGCTGATGGGCAGCATCTTCGGCATCTTCTTTGGCGCATCCACCGTATACCTGGCGCTCAAAGCAGGGTTGACCGTTTCGGCGTCCATCCCCATTGCCGTCCTGGCCATTACCATCGCCCGCCGGCTTTTCAAAACGACCATCCTGGAGAACAACATCATCCAGACCACGGGTAGCGCGAGCGAAAGCATCGCGGCCGGGGTGGTGTTCACGCTGCCGGGCTTCCTTTTTCTTTCCACCGCGGAAGCAGGGAGCTACTTCAACTATGCCGTGATCTTTATCCTGGCGATCTTCGGCGGGATGCTCGGCACCCTGCTGATGATCCCGCTCCGCCGGTCGCTCATCGTCAAGGAACACGAGACCCTGCCCTATCCCGAAGGCACCGCCTGCGCGGAAGTCCTCAAGGCCGGGGAACGGGGCGGCGATTTCGCCAAGGCAGCCTTCCAGGGGCTTGGCTTCGCCTTTGTCTATGCAGTGGGACAGAAGATGTTCCGCTTTATCGCGGAAACACCGCTTTTCGATACCGTCAGGTACAAGACCGCCAGTAAGATCTTTCCCGCCGCCCAGGTTTCCGCCGACATCACACCCGAGTACATGGGGGTAGGGTATATCATCGGTCCCCGCATCGCGGGCATCCTGGTCGCCGGCAGCGTGCTAAGCTGGCTGGTCATACAGCCGTTGTTGGCCTCGCTCATCGACCCTGTGGTGATCGCACAACAACAAGTCAAACTTGGATATTTGCACGATATCGCAACAGCAGGGGGCTATGGCGGTTGGAACCCATTAACTAAGACTTTTGCAGATCCTGCTTCCGCCATTTACCGGTCTTATGTCCGGCTTATAGGCGCGGGGGCAGTGGCCATGGGTGGTCTGATCACCCTCATCAAGACCATTCCTACCATCGTATCCTCCTTCCGCGAAAGCATCGGAAGTGTAAAAGAAGCGGGAAAGGAAAGCCGTATTCGCACGGAGCGCGATCTATCGCTTAAGATAGTGCTGTTCGGCAGTATCGGGCTCGTCGTAATGATAGGGTTCCTCAACATCATCCCGGGTGACTCTTTTTTCAACCGGCTGCTTATCGGCCTGCTCATCCTGATCTTCGGTGCCTTCTTCGTCACCGTGGCTTCGCGGATCGTTGGCATCATCGGCTCTTCGAACAGCCCGGTATCGGGGATGACCATCGCCGCGGTAATGGGTACCTGCTTAACCTTCCTGGCGGTGGGCTGGAGCGGCAAGGTCTACGAGCCGATGGCCCTGGTAGTTGGCGGTATGGTCTGTGTCGCAGCGTCCAACGCGGGCGGTACATCGCAGGACCTGAAAACCGGTTTCCTAGTCGGCGCCACACCTAAATACCAGCAGCTGGCACTTTTTATCGGCGTCATCGTTTCGGCGATCGCGGTTGGCTTTACGATAAAGGCGCTGGATACACCCACGCCCGATCTCATCAAACAAGGCATCCATCATGCCATCGGAAGCACCTACCCCGCACCTCAAGCCACATTGATGGCCACGCTGATCAAAGGCATCCAATCCAAGAATCTCGACTGGAATTTTGTGCTGGTGGGTGTTGCGCTGGCGCTGGTCATGGAACTTTGCGGCGTTCGCAGCCTGAGCTTCGCTATCGGCGTCTATCTGCCGCTGTCGACGACCCTCCCGATCTTTATCGGCGGGGCGATCCGCGGGCTCGTCGACGTGGTAAAAAAACGCAGGGGAGAAAAAGTACAGGCGGAAGGGGAGGACCTCGAGAAAGGAAATCTCTTTGCGACCGGCCTCGTAGCCGGCGGCGCCCTCATGGGGGTGATCTTCGCCTTCCTGAAAATATCGCCTGCGACCATCGCCTTCCTCGACAAGCTCAGTATGGAGAACTGGTTACGGAATGGGATAGGCGAGACAGGATATTTTATCCTTGGCGCCGGCTTTTTCGCACTTATGGGGTATATCCTCTATCGCTTCGGTGCAGCGAAGCAAAAGATCGTATAGGACCCGCGGGCCAACGGGCGGCTCGCGCCTTTACTACACCGGCGGCCAACCAGCCCTACAACTGCCGGAACGAGACGATATAAACTTCGCGGAAATGCCGGACCTGCCCGCCCGTGAACTGGGTAAAATCCTTACCGGCATCGACCCACCGGATGCCCACGGCAACAGGACCAGCCTGCGTCAGGGGCCAGCCCTCTTTCTTGTTGATTGGCACCAGGGTCTCATGCGTACTATCGAGGACCAACTCGTCTACCGGCCGCGCGTCATCTCCGGGACTGGCCAGACTTAACCAGGCTTTGTTCTCGCCCAGCTGGGGTTGGGCTTCGGTTTTCTTACAGCCCGTTTGCCCAAAGATCAGGAAGAGCAGGACGGCAAGGACTGCCATTTGGCGCCGAGGCCATGCGCAGGACAATTTTTTCATGGGAAGTCGTTGTACCGGCAAAGACAATAAAAAGGGGGAGCTTGTTGCCTGTGAAAATGTTAAACCGGCTCAATTCATCTTGAATGGAACGATCATCTCGAAGATGGGGATATTGACCTCGAAGGACTTTTTATTGTTGAGATTCTCCATAGTATAAGAGCCATACATCTTGCCCATCTCCGTGCGGAGGTTGCAGCCGCTGACGTATTGATACCGCTCGCCCGGTTGCAGAATGGGCTGTACCCCCACCACACCTTCCCCTTCGACCTCACGGTAGGACCCGTTGCTGTCGAAGATATGCCAGTGCCGGCGCTGTAATTTTACGGAGAAATTGTTGTGATTTTCGATAGTTATTCTATAGGCAAACATGTACTCCCCCGAAATAGGGTTGGAATAGTCCGGCTGGTAAAAAGTCTCGACGCTCACCTCCATTCCTTCTGAGATCTTATTTGCCATTAACCAAATATTTTTATCTAAGTTAATTAAAAACAGGCAGGGCTCACCGAAAAATCTAAGCTAATTTTGTGCCCTCATAAGCCTTTGCGGCGCAAAAGAGCTAAAAAATCATAATATGAAGATCGCAGTAGCTAAAGGGGATGGGATCGGTCCTGAGATCATGGACGCGGTATTGAGCATTTTCAATGCAGGAAAGGTCCCGCTGGAATATACACTGGTGGACATGGGCAAATGGGTATTCGACAAAGGTTTTTCCAACGGGATGACGCCGGAGGCCAAACATACCATCGAGGAATTGGGTATCTTATTCAAAGGGCCTATGGAGACCCCCAAGGGCAAAGGCGTCAAAAGTGTGAACGTCACCGCCCGCAAGACCTGGAACACCTATGCCAACAAGCGGGTCTTTCAGACCCTGCATGGCGTCGATACGGTGTTTTCCAGGGCCGGCATCCCGATCGATATCACCATTGTCCGGGAAAATATCGAAGACACCTATGGCGGTATCGAACATATGCTCACGCAGGACGTGGCACTCAGCCGTCGTTTTATCACCCGGCCCGGCAGCCTGCAGGTCATCAAATACGCCTTCGAGATGGCTAAGAAGAACGGCGCCCGGCGCATCACCTGCGGCCATAAGGCGAACATCATGAAACTCACCGACGGACTCTTCCTCGAATGTTTTCAGGAGGTCGCGAAGGAATACCCCGAGCTCAAGTCGGATGATATCATCGTCGACGATCTGGCCATGAAACTGGTGGTCCGGCCGCAGGATTTCGATGTCGTAGTACTCACCAATCTTCAGGGAGACATCATTTCCGACCTCTGTGCCGGGCTCGTGGGTGGCCTTGGGTTCGCGCCGTCCGCCAATATCGGCGACCACATCGCTATCTTCGAAGCGGTTCATGGCACGGCGCCCGATATTGCCGGCAAGAACATCGCCAACCCCACCGCATTATTATTAAGCGGCATCGCCATGCTGCGTCATCTGGGTCTCATGGAAAATGCGGCGGTGATCGAGAATGCCTTGCTCTTTACGCTCGAACAAGGTGTACACACCGGTGATTTCGGAGCTAAGGCTACCCCGCCCCTGAACACCACGGCCTTTGCAGAGGCTATTATTGGCAACTTCGGCAAACAGCCCGCGCATATGGCCAAACCTTTGCTGCCCAATGCCCCGGTGACCCAGACGGCCTTCAAACTCTCCCGGAATGAGATGATGGTCTCCGAAGAAATCCAGCAGGAGACGATCGTCGGCGTCGATCTCTTTATCGAAAGCTCGGGCCAGCCGGACTTTATTGCCAGGAAATGTCAGCGACATGCGGGCGTTAAATTCAATCTGATCAGTATCAGCAACCGGGGCACCCAGGTATGGCCCACGGGTTCGGTCTATACGAACCTGGTGAATCAATACAACGTTCGGTTCGAAAGCATCGACGGCTCCCCCCTCAACCAGCAGGACGTGCTCGGCCTCTATGTAAGTCTCTCTGGTGATTTCAAGATCTGCTCCTCCGAACTGTTGAACCAGTGGGGCGAAAAGAAGGCCTATTCGCTGGCGCAGGGGCAATAGCGCTCCGCCTGCAGCAGTTTTATCCGGCCATACCCGACCGGAAGGCCCGGTATGGCATATCCTTTGCTTAACCTACCTTGCCATTTCTTGCCGGCGCCGCACAATACGGCCCGTCCGCTATTTTCCTCTCCTTTATTAAAGGCCACACCTCTATTGCCTGATTCCGTACCGGTAGGCATCTTTAAAACAATCCTTCATTACCCATTTATGAGAAAAACATTTACCCGTTTTCTCAAGGGAGCAATCTGCTTGTATTGTACCCTTTCGCTCTTTGGACAGGCTCGTGCCCAAAAGCTTTCTCCCAGGTATATTTCCGTCGACTCC
Source organism: Chitinophagaceae bacterium (assembly GCA_025934485.1). Lineage (GTDB taxonomy): Bacteria > Bacteroidota > Bacteroidia > Chitinophagales > Chitinophagaceae > Puia. Next base: position 32,618 of record JAICXX010000017.1, on the reverse strand, counting down.
AACTGTCCCGGATTTTACGAGTGGCTTCCTGCCGGCTATGGCACCCCGGGAAAAAAATTTCCCCTGTTGATCATGTTCAGCGGTAACGGGGATCTGGGAAACGGCGATTCCAACGAATTAAAATATGTGCTGAGGAACGGGCCGGGGCAGCTCATCACCTCCGGCCAGTGGCCGGACAGCTTTACAGTAGGCAAAAATACCTTTCGTTTCATCGTCATCATGCCGCAATACCAAAATATACCCGTCCTCACCGATCTGGACTCCATAGTCAACTACTCCCTGCGACATTACAATGTGGATACCGGGCGGGTTTATCTTACCGGTCTAAGCGACGGCGGGAACAACGCCTGGTGGTATCCTGCCGGGAGCCTGGACCGCGCCTACAGGATTGCCGCCATCCTACCTATTTCCGCGGGACAACTGTGGGGTGGCGCGAATTATCTCGCGAAGGCCAATGTGGCGATCTTCGCGACGGCTAACAGGGGTGATTCCATGGTCCCCTGTACCAATACCATCAACAATATTGCCGAGGTCAACAGCCAAACCCCGCCGCCCAACCCCCTGGCGCTCGATACCATTTGGAACGCCAATGGCCATGATGCCTGGACGGAGACCTATGACCTGCATAAGAACCTGCACAATGGCATGAACTGTTTCCAGTGGATGCTGCAATACAGCCGTGATCCGGGAGACAGTATACCCCGGCAGCCGCCGCCACCGCCGGTGGTAACGCTGAGCGCCTATACGGCCATCCTTACGTCCAACCAAAAGGAGGTGACGGTCGCCTGGAAAAGTTCCGTGGAAAGGGGTAATAAATACTTTATCGTCCAGCGGTCTACCGACAGCTCCCACTTCACCAACCTGGATACCACGGTTTCGACAGCCCCGCAGGGCGCGGGTGCCTCCTATTCCTATACCGATCCTTCGCCTTTCGCCGGAAACGATTATTACCGGCTGGTTTGCGTTGACAGCACGGGCAACAGCACGTTCTTTGCCGTGCTGGGCGTCAAGGTTCCCTCACCCGCGCCGCCGCCGCCGGCACCGCCATCGGTAACGCTTACCGCGTATTCCGCCACATTGACGACCAACAACAAAGCCGTAAATGTCGACTGGATCACGGCCAGGGAAACGGGCAACAAATATTTTGTCGTCAAGCGGTCATCCGATAGCGTCAACTTCATCAATCTTAGCGTGGTGAATTCGACGGCAAAATCCGGTCAGGGCTCCTCCTACCGGTTCACGGATAATGCGCCGCTTACGGGAAAGGATTATTACCGGCTCGAGAGCGTCGATTCCACCGGTAAGGATTCACTTTATCCCGTGCTGCCGGTATCAGTACCCGTGCCGCCGCCGCCGTCGGTAGTCCTGCCGGTATCACTATCGCACTACACTGCCGCGCTGGAATCCAATGGCGTCAAAGTCGATGTCGACTGGACGACGGCCCTGGAACAAGGCAATAAAGAATTTGTCGTATGGCGGTCCACGGACAGCGTGAACTTCACCAGTATCAACAGCATACCTTCGCAAGCGCCCGCGGGGGGCGGCTATGCCTATGTGTCCGTCGATTCCAAACCGTATGCCGGCAATAACTATTATCGCGTAGAATCCATCGACATCAACAACCACGACAGTCTGTATGCGATCCTCAAGGTCGTTGTCGGCAGCAGCCCGGGCGCACCGCCGCCGCCTTCGGGGCCGCCGCTACCCGTGGCGCTCACAGTCTATACGGCAACGGGCATCAGGAACAATAGGGCCGTAAATGTCATCTGGACGACGGCGTCCGAACAGGGGAATAAAGACTTTATCGTTCAGCGCTCCACGGATAGCATCAACTTCCTCGACATCGATACCGTGGCGGCCGCCGGGACGCCCGACAGCGGGGCATCCTATATCTATACCGATAACAGGCCGGTACCCGGAAACGACTACTATCGCCTGCAACGGTTCGATATCGACGGGCACGATACGCTCTACAGGGTGCTGATGGTGCCCGCGGCTAGCTGGTGGGACTCGCTGGGTGCGCCCGACCCGGGTATCCTGCAACTGAGCCCCAATCCGGCTACCGGCCTGGTCTATCTCCACCTGGTGGATTCGACCAGGGGAGCGATACAAGTGAGCATCACGGATATGGATGGCAGAGTCCTCAGGGTGTGGGCATTCGAAAAGCAGGCTATGCTCTGGGATGAAAGAGTCGATATCAGTGGCCTGCCACGCGGTTGTTATGCTTTGCAGATCAGGGGAACGACGACTCGTTATGTGGTGCCAGTACTTAAAGAATAACGTCGCTGATCACCCGCTTAAAGGATGGGACCGCTATCGTTGGCCGCATGGGAAAGATGCACGAGGATCAGTACGCCGAAAAGGATGAAGACGGCAAGGGTAATGAAATGGATGGCCTGGTAAAGGCCTTCGAGCCGATCGAGGCGAGCCAGCCGCTCGCTGTGCTTCTCCTGCGAGGCGCCGTGCGGCCTCTCCCGGACAGCCAGCCGGGTCCTGATATACAGGAAAAAGGTCACTATCGTCACGATAGCACTTGCGATACAGGCGATGATCAGTAAGGTGAGATACAATCAGAGTCGTTTAGTGGATGAATACCCTTTGCTCACCAGCCATGCGCAGATCTTATCGCGCTGGTCCCCCTGGACGATGATCTCTCCATCTTTTGCCGAGCCGCCGGTCCCGCAGTGGGTCTTCAGCTGTTTGGCGAGCGCTTCCAGGTCATCGGTGTTACCGATAAATCCCGTCACAAGGGTAACGGCCTTGCCCGCACGTTGTTTGGTATCCAGCGAGACCCGGAGTTTTTGCTGTTTGGGTGGCAGGGTCTCTTCGGGCGTCGATTCGTCTTCCACGCGAAAATCCGGATCGGTGGAATACACGTACCCGTCACTGCTGGGTTTCTTCTTGCTCATTGTTGCACTGCTTTAAGACTGAGATCGAGACTTCGTGCCTGGTGGATCAGGCCGCCCACGCTGATATAATCCACCCCCGTGCGCGCATAGTCTTCGATATTGTTGAGGTTGATGCCTCCGCTGGCTTCCGTCTCGAAGCGTTCTCCAATCAGACTAAGGGCTTCCGACAGCTGGCGCGGACTAAAATTGTCCAGCAAGATGCGATCGACCAGGCCGACGGCAAGTACCCGCTTCACTTCCACGATACTACGGGTCTCCACTTCGATCTTGACATGCAGTTTACGGGCCTGGCGATAGGCGCTGGCTTTTTCGATGGCTGCTTCTATGCTTCCGGCGTAGTCGATATGGTTATCCTTGAGCAGGATCATATCGTAGAGCCCGAAACGATGGTTGAGCCCCCCACCGATCCGCACGGCCTCTTTCTCCAGCAGCCGGAAATTGGGGGTAGTCTTACGGGTATCCAGTACCCGGGTCTTGTATCTCTGCAGCTTGTCGACATATTGCCTGGTGAGCGTGGCAATGCCGCTCATGCGTTGCATACAGTTGAGAATGAGGCGCTCACACATCAGGATCGTATGAGTGGTGGCCTCAGCCATGAATGCCTCTTCGCCATCCCGCATGAGGTCGCCATCCTGCTTGTAGGCGGTAAAAGTTGCCGAAGGCTCTTTGAACTTCAGTATCTTCTCTGCTATCTCCATGCCGGCCAGGATCCCATCCTGCTTGATATGCAGAATGGCTTTGCCCCTGGCGCCCGCCGGGATACAGGATAGGGTCGTATAGTCACCGTCTCCGATGTCTTCCTGCAGGGCATTGCTGATCAGGAACCGCAGTTGATCGTCAAAATTGGACATGCGGCAAAATTAAGGTATTTGCGTCCCAAAAACCATAAGGCCCGGTCACTCTGTGATCGGGCCCCGTTGTCCAGAAAACTAATAGGAATCTTCGGACGGGCCTCCGGCCCGTCGCCGTAGGCCAGTTATCCGGGAGAACCGAAGGTTCCCGGCCGTAGGCCAGTTATCGGGGAGAACCGAAGGTTCTCGGCCGTAGGCCAGTTATCATTGTGCCTGGAACCGCAGTTCCTGCAGTAGTTGTTTGTCGCCTTTCTGTTTGATAAACAGCGTCGTCCGGTAATCGCCGTTACGCGTCTGCAATACGCCAACGCAAAATACCGATCCACCTCCGTTGGGGCCCGTGTGTTTGATAAGGAAATTCTGTACACCATTGGTGGAGAAGAAATCGCGGATGATCATTTCCGCCTGGATCTTGCTATAGGTGTCACTCTTTTCGGGAAGCGAGATATCCACCCTGCTGTCGAGGAATTGAGAGAGCTCACCGGCATTGCCTACACGAATAGCGCCAGTGATGTCATCGAGCGTATAGCGACCGTAATCGACGCTGTATTTGTAGTTAGCCTCGTGAAGCGTATACCAAGGGCGAAAGGAAACCAGGATAAGCGAACATACCACTGCGACCAACCCGAGTATGCTTTTCATGTTAATAGAATATTAGTCGCCCTGCCTAGAACCAATTCTATGCCAAACTGCTAAACTTGCATTAAAATACCGTAAAGTAGTACATCCAAACCGCTGGCGGCGAAGGCTTTTTGCAGGGAAAGCCTTACATTCGCGGGCGCTGGCACCACGCAAAACAGCGCCAGCACTACGCAAAACCGTTTTTATGGCAAATCAAAAAAAAGTCATCCTTGTGATCATGGATGGGTGGGGCCTCGGTCGGGAAGCATCTTCAGACGCTATCAAGAATGCCAGGGTACCCTTCGTTAGCTCGCTTTATAAGCAATATCCCAATACAACGCTCGTGACCTATGGCGAAGAAGTAGGCTTGCCGGAAGGACAAATGGGCAATTCCGAGGTCGGCCATCTGAACCTGGGCGCAGGCCGCATCGTCAACCAGGAGCTGCAGCGGATCAATGTAGCGGTCCGGGATGGCTCTTTTGGCGGGAATCCAGTGCTGCTTGCGGCGATCCGCGGGGCGCTCAAGGACGGAAAACCCCTGCATCTGCTTGGTCTGGTAAGCGAAGGAGGGGTCCATAGCCATACCCGTCATCTCAAAGCCATCGTCGATGCCTGTGTAGCGGAAGGGTTGAAGAACGTCTTTGTCCATGCCTTCACGGACGGGCGGGATACCGACCCCAAAAGCGGACTGGGTTACGTTCGCGATCTCCAGGCTCACCTCGAAAAGACTACCGGGAAGATCGCGTCTGTCAGCGGCCGGTATTACGCTATGGATCGCGACAAACGGTGGGAACGGGTCAAGCTGGCCTATGATGCGCTGGTCAAGGGCACCGGAGAAACCTCTACCGACGCCCTGGCGGCCATCGAACGCAGCTATCTCGCCGGAGTCACGGACGAGTTCATCAAACCTACGGTGATTACCAGCAAGGACGGCAAGCCCCTGGCCACGATCCGGGACGGTGATTACGTCCTTTGTTTCAATTTCCGGACGGACCGCTGCCGCGAGATCACCGAAGTGCTGACACAACAGGATCATCCCGAGCAGGGGATGAAGAAGCTGTCGCTGATTTATACGACGATGACCCAATACGATGCCAAATTCAAGGGCGTCAAGATCATTTTCGAGAACGATGACCTCAGGAATACCCTGGGTGAGATCATCGCTTCCAGGGGTCTGAAACAGATCCGCATCGCGGAAACCGAAAAGTATCCGCACGTCAGCTTTTTCTTCAGCGGCGGTCGGGAAACGCCTTTCGACGGCGAGAACCGGATCATGATCCCTTCCCCGAAAGTGGCAACCTACGATCTGCAACCCGAAATGAGCGCAGTGGAGATTACCGATGCGATCGTTCCGGAGATCAAAAACAGGACGGCCGATTTCATCTGCCTGAACTTCGCCAATACGGACATGGTGGGCCACACGGGTATCTGGGACGCAGCCGTCAAAGCGGCGGAAACGGTCGATCGGTGCGTCGAAAGGGTGGTTTCGGCTGCGCTTGACAGCGGGTACACCGTTTTCCTCACGGCCGACCATGGTAACGCCGACTATATGATCAACGGGGACGGTAGCCCCAATACCGCCCATACGATGAACCCGGTGCCCTTCTTTATTATCGACAAGAGCTGGAAGGGAGGCATAAAACCCGGGGGGAAACTGGGCGACCTGGCTCCTACCATTTTGACAATGATGGGTTTAGAAATTCCGTCGGAGATGACTGGCAACGTCTTGATCTGATCTGCGCGCAGTCTATACAAAATGAGGGGGCTTTGCCCCCTCATTCCCCGGCAATGCGCGCATTGCCGGACATCCATGAAAAAAAGTAGCGCCCTACTTTTCGCCATCGGCGGGGCGCTACTTTTTTTGTTAGTACGCAGCTTTACCTCGTTAAAATTGTCTAAATTTATAGGGAAGCAACACTCGCGGTAAATGACCGAAGAAGCCATTCTACAAGGCTGTTTAAAAAATGAGGCGGCTGCCCAACGGGAACTATACAACAGGTATAGTCCAAAAATGCTTGCCGTATGCTACCGTTTCGCCCATAACAGGGAAGATGCGGAGGATATGCTGCAAGAAGGTTTTATAAAAGTATTTTCTCAAATGCACACTTTCCAGAACAAGGGTGCATTCGAAGGTTGGATCAGGCGCATCATCGTTCATACCTGTATCAACAACCTGAAAAAGAACAAACGGTTCAATGAGAGTCTGGATATCGTGCATGCACATGGCGTGCAGGTACGAGAGGAATCCGTACCGTCTATCGTTCAGGCAAAACAGATCGTAGAGTGTATCCGCATCCTGCCGATAGGCTATCGTACCGTCCTCAACCTGTATGCGATCGAAGGTTATTCGCACAAAGAGATCGCCGACATGCTGGACATCGAAGAAAGCACAAGTCGTTCGCAATATACAAGGGCTAAACAGATGCTGGAAGAGATACTCATCAGGAAGAAGATCCTTACGAAACCAAAAGAGAAAACGGAATGGCTCGTGGCTGTCCGCTAGGTTAGCGTCTTTTTGTTTATTAAATCCAATCCATGAAAACATCCCTAAAACTGATTGACAAATGAAGGAGAACAGCTTCTATAGCGACGATTTTGAAGAACTCATCAGGGGAAAGACAGAACAATACAAAATGTACCCTTCCGAGAACGTATGGAAGGGTGTCCACAGCGCTTTACATACTAAAAGAAAATGGTTCATCGGCAGCATGGCTTTCCTGGTAACAGGCATTCTTTTTATGGCCGGCCGTGAACTGATCCTTCCTTCGAATCATCCTGCGCTCCACAAGTCCGCGACGGGTGCGGTGGCCGATGTTGCCAAACCCGCGGTCGAAAATACTCCGCATGCGCCGATGGCTAACCTGAGGCCCGCCAATACTGCTGCCACTACGCGGCATAACGATTCCGATAATGATATTGCCTCCCAGGAATGGGATCCCGCCGTTGCAGGCATTTCGATCACGGTGGGGCACCCGGTACTTAGCCAGAGCGATCTCTCGGAATGGCTCAGCCATGTCGTCAAGCTGCCGGCACAAGCACCCGATCTCGATGTCATAGCCGCCAGAACGCCGGCAACGGATAACAACGCCCTTGCGGCGCTCACCCACGACGACGGGCGGGGTACGGCGGATGACGGGCACGCTACAGGCGACGATCAACGGGCAGGCGCCGATGAGCAGCACACTCAAAACGACGGACGCATAGCTGCCGATGGTCGCGACAGCCGCATTGCCGGTGACGGCCGCCTCGCCGGTGACAGCCGGACCACGGGTGCGGAGATCGGCACGGATGGGCTCACGGCGCAGAACGTGATCGAAAGCCTGAGTGCCAGGGGCGCACACGAAGGCCGCTATGCCCGCACGAACGCCGCTGTGCAAACGTCCACAGGTAACCGCAGCGGTGTGAACGGTCAGAGCCTGCTGGCACAGTCCGCCGGCGCCTCCACCAGGGCCTCGGCCAAAGAGATTGCGGAATCGGAAGATGCCCAGCGTGCGAACTGGTTACACGATTATGCGATGAATCTCCTGGAGACTACGCCCAAAAGCGGCAGAACGTATCTGGAGCTGAGCTTGTCACCCACCGTAAGCTACCGCTCGATGGGCGGCAGCGATGCCGGCGCCGATAAGCTGTATCCGCTGGGTGTCAACGGCACTCCTCCGGGTGGCCCCAATAGCTATATCGATCACCGGCCGGGGTTTGGGTTTGAGGCCAGCGGCACCATCCTTTACCGGCTCTCGCGGAATCTTTCGGTCAAAGGCGGGTTGCAATTCAATTTCACCCGGTTCCCGATAAAAGCCTACGAAGACAAAGGCGCCAATGGAACGGCCGCCACGACCACACTGCAGTCGCCATATGGCATCATGATGGATTCGATCAGCTCAACGGGCATGCCCATGGCCCGCAGCGGCAAACAAACTTCCGTCACGGTGTATAACGATTACTACCAGCTTTCGGCTCCCGTGGGATTCGAATTGCGCGTGCTCGGCAACGAACAGTTGCAGTTCAACCTGGCCGCGACGATCGCACCCACCTATTTGCTGAACAGCAGTTCTTATATGCTCTCATCGGGTTATACCCGGTACGACAAGAGCCCGACCATGTACCGGAAGCTGAACTTCTATGCCGGCGCGGAGGCCTTCCTCTCCTATCGCGTGGGCAATATCCGCTGGCAGATCGGCCCCGAGCTCCGTTATCAGCTCCTCTCCTCTTACACTTCGCAATCCGGGACGTCCGAGTACCTGAAAAGCTATGGGCTCAAGATCGGGATCACGAAGTCGATTCCGTAACGCCCGGCCAACTCCCCGCAGGGCCCCGCGGCGCAAAAAGATTGTATTTTTGCCAAATGAAATATCCCGTTGTCCTCGTTCTCCTTTTTATCCCCTTTTTCGTGTTGTGGGTAAGCCTGTCCTCCTGCGGCCACCATGCCCCTACTTCGACCCACTCCCAAGACTCCCTGGCCGCCCGGAATTCCGGCGCTGCTAAAGACCAGTTCTTTCCGGTAGACGATTACCTGGAAGCAGAGATCCTTAGCGTGGACTCGATGCCCATGGCTTTCTGGAAATATGTCACACACGACAACCGCACCGATTCCACGCTGATCACCACGGGCGATTTCAACACCCTCGCCTTGCAATTCCTGCCGCCCGAGATCCGGAACGGCGGGCTGAATAATAATTTCACGGAAAACTCTTTTGCAGACAGGGCCACGGAGAGTATAACCTTTACCTATACCCCCACCGATAAAACGAATCCGCTGCAGCGCGTAGATGTACTAACGACACGCGGCGTTCAGGCGCAGGAGGTAAAGAGTATCTATATGGAAAGGAAGCATTCCGCGGGTGACACTGTTATCCTGCAGAAGCTGCTCTGGCGGGCCAGGCATGGGTTCACCATAGTAAACCGGATCTATGTCAAGGGCCAGGCGCCGAAAGACGAGCAGGTGCGGGTCTCCTGGGCCAGTGACGAAGCAGAACAATAAGTAAGATTATGACAGCCGAACAATTCAGCGAGATCTCGGGCACGATTCCGATAAACCCCGGCATCTACAAATACTTCGACGAGAAAGACGAGCTCGTCTATGTGGGTAAGGCCAAGAACCTCCGCAAACGGGTGAGCTCTTATTTCACCAAGACCTTTACGACCTATAAGACCCACGAGCTGGTACAGCGTATCCGGCGCATCGAATTCACGATCGTGAACTCGGAACAGGACGCCTTCCTGCTGGAGAACTCGCTGATCAAACAATTCCAACCCAAGTTCAACATCAACCTAAAAGACGATAAGAGCTATCCGTTCATCGTCATCAAGAACGAACCGTTCCCGCGGGTCTTCCTCACCCGGCGGAAGATAGAGGACGGGTCGCAGTACCTGGGACCCTTTACCTCGGTGGGCCGCGTGCGCGAGCTGCTCGACCTCGTGAAAAGCAATATTCAGCTACGAACCTGTCAGCTCAACCTGAGCGAGAACCAGATCAAAAAAGGCAAATACAAGGTGTGTCTGGAATATCACCTCGGCAATTGCAAGGGCCCTTGTCAGGGATTGCAAACACCGGAGGACTATGCCGCGGGGCTGATCCAGCTAAAGAATATTCTCAAGGGGCAATTGAGCCCGCTGATCCAGGAATTTAAAAAGGAGATGCGCGAGCTGGCGGAACGCATGGATTTCGAGAAAGCCGAGATGGTCCGCAAAAAGATAGAACACCTCGAGAACTATGAATCGCGCAGCGTGATCGTGAGCAGACATCTGAGCAATGCCGATGTGTTCTCGATCGCGCGGGATGGCGATATGGCCTATATCAATTACCTGATGATAGAAAATGGCACTATCGTACAAACGCATACAACACAATTAGAAACACATCTCGAAGAAGCGGACGACGAAGTGCTTGCATTTGCGGTAGCACAACTGCGGGATACGTTCAACAGCATGGCCCACGAACTGATCCTGCCGATCACAATTGATTTTCCTGAAGATGGTGTCATCCAGACGATCCCCAAGGGGGGCGATAAAAAGAAGCTGCTGGACCTTTCGGAGAAGAATGTCGCTTATTTCCGCGAAGAGCTGCGCCGGAAAAAGATGTTACAGCTCGAAGGCAAGACCCCCGATGAACGGCGGCAGGTGCTGTATCAGCTCATGGAAGACCTGCAGCTCTCCGAGTTGCCGGTGCATATCGAATGTTTCGATAACTCCAATTTCCAGGGCAGCTATCCCGTGTCGGCAATGGTGTGTTTTCGCGACGGGGTGGAGAGCAAAAAAGATTACCGCCACTACAATGTCAAGACAGTGCAGGGCATCAACGATTTCGCGACCATGAAGGAGGTCGTGCACCGCAGATATAAACGACTGCTGGACGAAAGCCAGAGCCTGCCGCAGCTGGTGATCATCGATGGCGGCAAGGGACAGCTCGGTGCGGCAATGGAAAGCATCACGGAGCTGGGTATCGTAGGAATGATGACGGTAGTCGGTCTCGCAAAGAATGAAGAAGAGCTGTTCTTTCCCGGCGATACCGAGTCGATAAAGCTGCCGTATAACAGCGATAGCCTGCAGCTGGTCCGGCGCATCCGCGACGAGGTGCATCGTTTCGGCATCACGTTCCACCGGCAAAAAAGAAGTAAGGGAACCTTTACCAATGAGCTGGAGCACATCGATGGGGTAGGGAAAAAAACGGCGGATATGTTGTTGAAACGGTTCAGGAGCGTGGGTAAGATCCGGCAGAGTTCCGAGGAGGAGATAGCGGAGATCATCGGTCCCGCGAAGGCCAGGCTCGTCTATGCGCATTTTGCGGAGAAGGCCGTCGATCAGACACCTAGGGAAGATAGTCAAAAGGACTAAGAGCAAACGTCCGCCAGAGCTTACACGGGTCGTTAATGGTCGTTCGAGGGCGGATAGGCTGGTAAAAAAAAGGGGCCAGGATAGATATCCAGCCCCGTTTTTAAAATCCAATATCCTATGAAAAACCGATGTAAAAGTAGTAAAACTATTCAATCCGGCAATACCCGACAGTGGGTATTTTTAAAAAAACAACCCGGAATAACTGATTAATTTATAGTTACTTAATTTATCAAATGCGAACGGGCGCCGCTAACATGCGGCGCCCGTTCGGGTAAAAAAGTTGATCGATATCATCCCTGAGTCGCCGGCGGCGGCCCGGGATAGATGTCTAGTACGACCAGAGATCCTGCTCGTAGTTGAAGATCTTTTCTTTGATCTTGTCCCCTTCCAGCAAACGAAGGATGGGGTCTTTGATATAGTTGGCGATGTATTGGTCGCCTGGGTTGTCGATGGTGGATTTGATCACGCGGCCGGAGAACATCCGGCTTTCGAACAGCTCTTCCCAGCTCATGCGGGCGCCGAAGTTCTTACCATTGTACGCTTCGTATTTGGCGAACAGCGGGCGGCAGTCAGGATAGTATACCCAGAAGATCGGCGTAACCGCGAGGAAGGAACCGTCGGGGTTCGTGATCGTCTTTTCCGGGGCGATACCCAGGATCCGGACCTGGAGGGTCGAGGTTTCTTTGTCGAATACCCACTCTTCCTTGATCTGGTAGCGCTCGATCTTTTCAGGATCGAATTCTTCCTGGATCAGTGTATCGCGCATCAGGCCTTTGGAACCATCAGGGTCGTTCTTGAGATCGGGCACCTGGATGGTGTGGGGCTGAGCCACGAGCCGGCCGGCAATATCCTGAAAGGTCATGGGTGTAGTGAACCTATCGTCTACGTTAGCGTCAAAGGCGGTGATCTGGCCGGCCTTGATTGCATTCAGCAGAATATAGATCAGCCGCTGGTCGCCATTATCTTCCTTTGCCTTGTATACGAAGGGCAGGTTCATCTTCTCGTGTACGTCGATCTCTTCCCATACGCGCTGACGGTATACGGCATCGTCCTCGCGGATGTGCTGATAAGGCAGCGGCGTACGATCCTTTACCAGATTACGCTCGATAACGGCGTCGTTGCGGAGCGATCTGCGCGGCGTATCGAGCTTGATATCCGCTTGCAGCACCACAGCGGGCTTGGTAGTGTCCTTGGCGGGGGCCACCGAAGCGTCAGCAGCAGCCTGATCCTTCGTGGTATTGTTCTTCTTCTTAGGCTTGGTGGTCCTGTGGCCAACTGTCGCACGTTTTTTCCTCGTCTGCGCGTTGGCGTTCCCCACAAGGATCGAACCAGCTATCGCCAGTACACATAATCTGATAAGATACTTTTTCATCTCGTTCTTTTTTTGAAAGATCTGTCCGCCTCTCTAAGACTTTGAGATGGCGGACAGATTTATTATTCTTTATTTCAAGTTGAACACCATCGGCGGCAGTTCGCGGATCCGGCCATCCTTACCCTTTACGTGGATCTCCGTGAAGAAGATGTTCGTACCGGGGGAGGACTTTGCTACGATCGCAGCCGCGGCACCGGTCCAGCGGGCACCTTCGTTGGGTGCTTCCTGGTATTGGTTGACGTTGCCGCCCAGTGCACCAATTTTATAGCTGACGACCTGGAAGGCGCTCTGAAATTCGGAGTTCTCGAGGCGGGCCAGCAAGGCGCCGTTGGCTTTGAATTCAGCCGAGGACATGATGCCACCCATCTTGGTACCTATGAAACCTACGGGGTTCGGCAGGTATTTGACGCGTACATCAAAGGAGAAGGGCTTACCATTGGCATTGACAGTGATATGGCCATCGCCTGGGGTAGTAGGAACGACAATATATTCGTCACCCGAGGTATGGGTTATTTCACCCTTATCAAAGCTGACGTGTACCTTTTCCGCACCAACGCTACCACCGGAGATGCGCACGGGGTTGTCTTCCTTCACATATACCACGTTCATCTTTTCGAGGAAGATGGAGGCGCCGGACGGAACGCCTACCGTATACTTGATCGTCTTGTCGGCCGTGCCATCGGAGCCATCGGGCTTTTTATAGACGATGTGCACGACAACGGAATGTTCGCCTGCGCCTGAGGCCGTGGTATGATAAAGCGCGGTTCCGTCGGGACCTGTGTCAAAATGCTGGCCGTTGATCGTGATTTCGGGTTTGGCAGCGTCGCTAAAGGCGCCGACACCTGCGGTCACGTCGACAGCGTCACCGGGCATTACATAACTCGCGTTGGCTTCGACGAGTGGTTCGAATTTGTTAAATACGATTTTTACTTCGCCCACCTGCTTGTGCAGGAAGTCGACGACCTGCGACTCGGAGTTCTTGATATCGCTCTGGAATTTCGAGAGGATCGTCAGCGCTGCGATGGTCGGGGTCATATGGAAGTAACGGATCGTCCAGATATGGGCGCTGTCGCTACCCACCATCTCATTACCTTCCTGGCTTGGCGGGATGCGGTTATCGACGGGCAGGCGTTTGGCGAATTCGGCCTGTTGTGCAAGGAGGTCTTGTTTGACCTTATCCGAGATGCCCGGGAAATTATTGGGATTCAGAATATTCAGCAGGTCCTTGCGGAACTTCCCAATACTGTCGTATAGGATCTTGCCCTGGCCCTGCACGTCGAAGATGCGGGTAGCGGCATCGAGGTTACCGTCCGCGAATTCGCGGCGGCCATCCTTCATGGAGGGAGAGCTCTCGTTGATCAGCTTTTCTTTGAGGCTGTCCAGCCAGATGGTGAACGTGGCGGCCATCGATTTCACCTGCATGGCAGCAGGCATCCAGGTTTTGGCTTGATCCGCGGTCTGCGGATTGGCTACCTCGCGGGCGAAAGCATCATAAGTGAGGTTATTCTTTGCATCGACGACCAGGTTGGATCGTTCGATGCTATGGTTCACGGTCTTGAAGGCATTCAACACTTCCACCGATACGTTCAGCGCGAGAAGCGCCGTAAGCACCAGGTACATCATGTTGATCATCTTCTGCCGCGGCTCTTTTGGTAAAGACATGGGTCAGTAAATTATAATCTCTTTGTAATAGTTTTTCAATAGTCGAGTCACCAAAGCGACTCAGGATTCATTGCGGGCCGGAAAAAACGGGCTCATCGGGCTAATAGGGCTCCAATTATGCCGTCGGGCGGCCTTGCATTGCGCTCAGCATATTGCCATAGACATGGTTGAGATTACCCAGGTTCTTGGCGAGCTGTGCGATCTGCTCCTGCGTTTTCTTAGCGTCGGCTACGCTGCCTTGCATGGCTTCGGATGCCTTGGCCAGATTGCCATAGAAATTGTTCATGGCTTTCAGGTGGTTGTTGGTATCCTGTAGTTCCAATTCGTAGATCGCGTTCAGCGAACCCAGGTTCTTGGTCAGGACCTGCACCTGCGAATGGAATTGTTTGGTGCTATCGGCAGCGGCGTTGAAGCTTCCGATAGTGTTGGTTGCATTTTGATATGCACCCTTCATGCTATCGAGAGCAACAGCGGCTTCTTTAGTCTTGTTAGTGTATTCGGTCGTAGCGGCGAGGGCGCCGGATACGTCGCTGATCTTTTCAACGGTCGTGCCGAACTTCTTGAAACCTTCGCTCAGGTTCTTGAGGTTAGCCGGGGTGATGTCGGCTTCCTGCAGCATCTTGTCCATCTTGTCGAGGGCAGGGTTGCCGGTAGAACCGCCAGCCAGTTTCGGCAGGGCTTCGACCAGGGCATGCATTTCACCTCCGGGAGGCGGCAAGAACGCATAAACCAGGAAGATCAGGGCCTCGGTCAGCAGACCAGCGGTCAGGAAGAAGTCGGCCAATTTGGTATGCAGGATCTTTTGCAGGGCCCCGAAGATTACGACAGCCGCACCAACGCATACGATGATATTGATAAGTCTTTCGGTAGATTTTGATAGTCCAGCGCTCATAGTGATTAATTTAAATTTGTTTTTAATGGATTTTAAAGGGTTATGGAAAGATTTTACAGGGTCATAAGTGACGAATTCCTGTTGGTTTTTTGTTAGCTTGTCAAAATCAAAAACGTTGCTTTGGCGAAAAAATTTTACAGTTTTGAAAGATAATGCCGGCTACGGACCGGCATTAAGCTCCTTACGGATCGATCATGCCGGTTATCGACGGTTGTTAGTAATAGTCGGCGACAGATCGATCACACAGCGGAAACCGATGTATGATTTTGCCGTATCCTGGTACTCGTAGGTGCGGGCGCTGGTCTGCAGGTACATGCCTACATCCTTCCAGCTTCCACCACGGATGACCTTACGTTTCATACGGGGAGGATCGGAGTCCTGCGCATTCCAGCGAATATCGGGGTTCATGTCGTGTTGGAAGTTCATGGATCCTTCATAGTAGAACGAAGAGGTCCATTCGGCTACGTTCCCGGCCATACAATAAAGGCCGAAATCATTGGGCCAGTAAGCATCGGCCCGAACCGTATAGAACCCGCCGTCCTCGGGGTAGTTACCCCTGCCGGGTTTGAAGTTTGCAAGTAAGCAGCCCCTTTTATTTCTCAGGTAGTAGTTACCCCAGGGATACATCGATTGAGAGCGACCGCCACGCGCAGCATATTCCCACTCGGCCTCGGTAGGCAGGCGGAAGTTCGACTCGGTAGCCAGGTGCTTGGATTCGAGGAAAGCATTCAGGTAAGAGGTACGCCATTCGCAGAACACGGTAGCCTGTACCCAGTTCACACCTACCACCGGATAGTTCCCGAAAGCGGGGTGTGAATAGTACCGTTTCGTCATGGGCTCGTTATACGCGTAGCTGAAGTCGCGGATCCAGACCAGCGTATCGGGATAGACTTTTACGTCTTTCTTCACGATGAACTGCGACCTGGGCTTGCCTTCGTTACCCTTTTCAGCAGCTGCCTTCAGATCGAAGGTCTCCGAATGGTACTTGAGTGTGTTGGGATCGATCTCCTTGCGGCCGAAGATGCGGTTGTCGGGTTGGACGATCATCTGATTGATCTTCTCGATCGTGGCTTTATCGCCCCACTTGATCGTCTGGGCTTTTTTCCAGTCGATCTGGAAACGGCCGTCTACATCCTTCCCGTAGTTCATTAGCGTCGCAGCGATGGAATCCCGTACCCAGTTCGTAAACTGGCGATACTCGTTGTTGGTGATCTCAGTAGCGTCCATCCAGAAACCGCTGATAGAAATCTGCTTGTTGCGGGCGGTATAAGCATAGTTCATATCCTCGTCGCTAGGTCCCATGTGAAACGTTCCCGGTGGAATATAGACCATGCCCGGAGGCTTCGCCATGTTGTAACCGCTTGCAGGTGCGACCCCGTGCAGCTGACCGTCAGCAGGAAGTCCTTTGCTGGATTTACCACCTAGTTTACAGCCCGTAAGTGCCGCGAGGGCGAAGAGGGCCGATAAAACGGATAGGTTTTTCATTTTCATAATATTAGAGGGTATTGGGCAAAAAAAATCTTTTGACAACATCTCGCTACAAGTTTAAAATTAATTTTTCTAAAGTCAAAGCATTCGGCGAAAAAGGGCCCTGCCGGAGCCTTGACTTGGTTCGGGAATAGGGACGCTACTTTGGAAAACGCGGCGTAGTCCCGTTTATTGTATTTCTACCCTTGAAACTTATACACATTTTCAATCGAACGGACCGCTGTAGCAACTTCATTTACAGGGAGTTGGCAAGCATAGTCTTTGCATAGGAAGATCTGTAGGCGGGAGGTCACCGGTTTGTCGCGTAATAATGGGAATTGGGTATTTTCTTCCTGCGTAGACTGGAAAACCCGGTAAGGAATCAGGTTTGATAAAAACTCCTTCCGGGCTATTTCCGGCTTCTTGCCGGTGATAACTACCTCCGGAATGGAATACGTAAAGGCCTGTATTAAGGTTGCCCATCCGCCAAAAGACCCCGGGTAAGTCGTCACCAGCCGGAGAAGAGAGGAGGTCATACGCCAGGCACGCTCCGCCCACTCCGGTTCGTAGAAAATCACAGATAGGTATAACAAATTGGATGCCATCATAGAGTTCCCCGATGGAGTGGCCCCATCGTAAACCTCGCGTTTGCGGACGACGAGATCATCCTGGGCATCGTGCGTATAGAAAAAAAAGCCGGTATCCTCTTCCCCAAAATGAAGGATGACATACCCGGTGATCTTCCCGGCTTCGTCGAGATAGCCGGTGTCACCCGTGATCTCCTGCAGCTGGATCAACGCGGCTATGAGACACGCATAATCATCTAGAAATGCGGGGAGTCGGGCCTCGCCTTTCCAGGTATGGCTATAGAGATGAGGGCCTTTCCCGCGCTGTCCATCCGACCCACTACGCATATATTCCCGCAGGAATTGCATGTTTTTGACGGCCAGCTCGCGGTAACTTTCTTCGCCCGTTGCGGCGTAGGCTTTGCCCAGCGCGAGGTTCATCAGGGCATTCCAACCGAGCAAAACCTTGTCGTCGAGACCGGGGTGGATGCGGCGATCTCTGTACTCCAGGAGCAGCGATCGAGCCGATTCGAGCCGGATTTTTTGATCGGGGGAGACGTCTTTTGGCCGCGTCAGGATGTTCTTCTCTTCCCAGTTCCCGTTGTTCGTGACACCATAATATTCTTTAAAAAGCGGGGCATCCTCACCCAGGACGGCGTCGATCTCGGCCGCATCCCAGACATAATATTTTCCTTCTACTCCTTCGCTATCGGCGTCGAGGGCGGCATAAAAAGCACCCCGGCCATTCGACAATTCCCTGGCGACGAAACCAATGGTTTGGTCGATGGCCTCGCGATACAGGGGCTGGTGCGTGAGCTGGTACGCTTCGCTCAGCGCGATTACGAGCAAAGCATTGTCGTATAACATCTTTTCGAAATGGGGAACCAGCCAATGCTCATCAGTCGAGTATCGGGCAAAGCCGCCGCCCAGCTGATCGTAGATGCCGCCGCGGATCATCTTGTCGAGACTCAAACAGGCCTGGTCCAGCGACGCCGTATGTCCGGTGTAGTAATAGTCGTACAGCAGATACCGGATCGAAAAGGTCTGGGGAAATTTTGGGGCGCCGCCAAAGCCTCCCCACACCGTATCGGCGGTCTTGAGGAGATGATCGCGGATCTGAACGGGTATCGCAGGATCGACCCCACGGCTTTCGATGGTGCCGCCGCCGGCTCCCGCAGCGCTGTCTGGCCCGCCGGCACCTGGTCCGCCGATACCGAACGATCCCGCGGCAGCCACATGTTCCATAAGCGAGGCAGCCTGGTTCTCTATCTCCGCCCTCCTTTCCCGAAAGGCTTTCGACACACCGGCGAGGACCTCCAGCCATGAACTCCGGTTGTAGCTAGGGCGGGGCGGGAAATAGGTGCCGCCATAAAAGGGGCGGGCATCCGGCGTCAGAAAAACGTTGAGCGGCCAGCCGCCACTACCCGTGATCGCCTGCACCGCATCCATGTAAATATGGTCCAGATCGGGACGCTCTTCCCGGTCGATCTTGATGTTGACGAAATGCTCGTTCATATACCCGGCAGTCTCCACATCTTCGAAGCTTTCCCGCTCCATGACATGGCACCAATGACACGCGGAATAACCGATGCTTACCAGGATGGGTTTGTCCTGTTCGCGGGCCGTTTGCAAGGCCTCTTCACCCCATGGATACCAATCCACCGGATTGTGGGCATGCTGCAATAAATAAGGGCTGGTCTCGGCTGCAAGACGGTTAGTATATTGCTCCACAAGTCGAAGTTAGAAAATTGTCGCCTTAGGCCCAAACGGCTGATGATGGGAGAACTTCGGCCCGAGCCACTGGCTCGGCCCTCGTTCGCAACCTTCGCTTCGCTCGGTTGTGGCCAACGGACCCGTGGTCCGTTTTGCATAAAACAAAGGTACGACCCCGGCCGGGTCGGCGCGGGGGCTATTTTTTCTTACCGGCGATGGCCAAATACTTCTCCAGGGCGGAGACCATGGACGGCGCCTGCGGCTGCGGAGCCTTGATATCGAGGGTCAAGCCGGCCTCTTCGACCGCACGGGATGTATTGCTGCCAAAGGCGCCGATCTTCGTCCCATTTTGCTTGAACTTGGGAGCATTGTCGAACAGACTTCTTACACCGCTGGGGGTAAAGAAACAAATGATATCGTATTCGCTTTGCGTCAGCACGGCGGAGACATCGTTGCTGATGGTCCGGTACATAAAAGGCGTTGCGAAACCGCAATTGTTATGTTTCAGCCAGTTGATGATCTCGTTGTCCTGCTGATTCTCGGAACAGGGATACAGGAACTTCTCGTTCTCTTTGTGTTTATTGATCACATCGAACATGCTCTTGTTCAGGCCATCGGCTCCGTAGAAAACCTTACGTTTCCTGTAGAGGATGAACTTCTGAAGGTACAGAGCTACCGCTTCCGTAATGCAAAAATACTTTGTGTCCTGGGAGATGCTGATCTTCATCTCTTCACAGATGCGGAAGAAATGGTCGATGGCGTTGCGGCTGGTAAAGATAACCGCCGTGTATTGGGCGATGTCGATCTTTTGTTTACGGAAATCCTTGGCAGAAATAGGTTCCAACCGGATAAAAGGATGAAAATCCAATTCCACTTCGTATTTCTTAGCCAACTCGAAATACGGCGACTTGTCAGTTTCAGGTCTAGGTTGAGTGATTAAAATTCTCTTTTTATCCCCGTTTTTTAACATGTGGTTGCACCTCTGGATTAGCAAATTTAATACACTTTTTCCAAATATGTCAATAACACCTTGTAAATCAAGAGAAGTGGTGCTATTTCGAAGGCGCAAAGGTACAAAAAAAAGTAAAACGGTGTTAGTTTTATTTCATTTCGCACAGGCCGGTAGGCCGCCAGGGCCCTATAGATCCACAACACCACAACCATTGTCTCTGAAATAGTTGTAAAAACTCCCCGCGCATCTTCGCCTGAAAAAGTGATCAAGATCAAGAAAGGAAGCAGAAAAATTCCCATCATTTTGTTCACCAAAAAGACGACGAATATGTAAATATCCGTAGCCCGGGAGATCGAAAAAACCCAGCCGATGAACTTCAGAACCATGAATTTTACAAGATAGATCACCGCCAGGATCAACATGCACCAGCCATACAATACCCAGAGATTGATCCCCTCCCCGATAGGAGAGTTATGGAGCAGCGAACAGGCATAAAGTCCGCCGCTGACGACGAACAGGATATTCAGCAGCAACGAGGGCAGCGGTGTCTGCAGCACCTGCTCGCGGATCTGCTGTTGGCGGAGCGAGACGCGGAAGAACAGGGTCATCAGGTTGTTGAAATATTTCTCGAAAAAGATGCGGACGAGGGCAAAATAAAAGAGGATGGCGACCAAAAGATAGAAGAGACTGTCCTTGGAGTCGACGCGATGGATCTCGTAAATTTCCACCACGGGTTTTCCCAGAAAGTTAAACCCGGGCCAGGTGCCCATCACTTTTTGCCAGTAGCTTAGCATGGGCGGACCTTCCGGCACGACCCCCGCAGCACCGGACGATGATACGGCCGGTCTCCCTGCTGCGGTCGAATCCGGTTTTCGTGTACCTGCCGGCGTGCCCGGTGTGGGGGGTGCCGTGCCCGGCGTAGTTGGGGCGGCCAGCGAATCCTGGTGCGCCTTGTTTTGTACCCGGCGGATCGAGTCGCGGATAGCCCGATGGGCACGGACGACGGAGTCATGCCGGACCGAATCCCGATGTGAAAGATGCCTTACGGCACTGTCGTGCCTGATCGTGGACGGCGTGGTATCCTGTGATTTGGCAATCGACGTCTGGGGTGGCCGTATCGAATCCGATTGCGCCCGGAGCCCGCAGGATATCAGAAGTAAAAGGAATACAATGTAAAGTCTCGCCATAAAGTACGCACCGGGATGGTTTACCCGAAGAAAATAACCCATCCCGGTGCTCAGCTAATGATGGGCCTTCGGCCGGTGAGCCTGTGGCCCACCTATGCAAAAATAATAATGTTACCGGTTAAAAAAAGCTCACATATCCCAGATGGATCTTCGCATCGTGAAAATTGAAACTGGTCTGCCCCGTTCTGCCGATCGCATAGGATATGTTGAAAATGCCTGCCTTTGTTTCGAATGCCATACCCAGCCCCGCGCCCATATAAGTGCTGTTGAGATCGTAGCCGGGTACATTGTTCATCGCCCATCCGCCATCCACGAACGTGAACAGATAAGAGTTAAGCCCTACGAGATAACGATATTCCAGGGTGCCCACCGCGTATCGGGAACACAGGATACTCTGCTCGTCGAAGCCGCGCAAAAGCCTGTAACCGCCGATCATGAAGAGTTCGTTCCGATACGTATTCGGGCTGCTGAACACACCACCGTTGACACCCAGCTTCAGCGTCGAAGCCCTGCCTATCGGGAAATAATGCGCGGCCGACAGCTTCGCCAGGAATTCGTAGGAATGCTGCTTCACGGTGTCGTACAACGAAGCAAAATTGAACCCGCTGTCATTGGCATCCTTGAGCTGTTCGATGAGGGCATTCGGTTTGACGGTCTTTGTCCCTACCGATCCCAGGAAGTCCAGCTCATTGCCCCGCCGGGGGTTGAACCGGTAGTTGGTGTTATTGAGGTCATAGGTCACCCCGAGGCTCACGGCATTGATGTCCGCCTCCTTGGGGAGGATATGGGTCGCGATGATAGCCAGCGTGTCGATATCCAGCAGGCTGGAGCTCGCCTCCTGGATAAACACCGAACCGTTTTGATTCGCGCTAAAAGTATATTGCGCCCCCACCACGAGGTTCAGGTTGAGGTATTCCGAATCCTGTTTATATAAGTCGAAATTAGTGTTAAGCCCAAACGGCGAATTGAAGATATACGGTTGCTGGAACACCAGGTCGAGCCGGGGTGAGCTTTGTTGCAGCTGTTGCCAGTTGAGCGACATCCGCTCGCCGTTGCCGAGCGCATTCTGCAGATCGATGGTCGCCTCGCCCGTCACGACGATCTTGTTGCCCAGGTTAGGGTCGCTGCTCGGCAGGAAGCCCACCAGTGCGTCGATCTGGCTGCTTTTCTTCGGCTTGAGATAGAGGTTGAGCACCGAGCCTTCGCCCAGCATCGTGAGGCTCCAGGGTTGCTGTTCCTGGACATACGGTAGTTCCAACAGCTTCTTGCTTATCGTCATGAGCTTCTTCTTTTCATAGAGGCTGCCGTCGGGGATATTGAGATAACGCTGCAGGAATTGGTTGGAGATTCTGGCCGTGCCATAGACCCGGATGCTATCGATCTTGTACAACGGACCTTTGTCGATCTTGAGGACCGCGGAGACCTCGTCCGGATTGCGGAGGACGATGCTGTCGAGGCTTACTTTCGCAAAGGGATACCCGTTGTTCTCCATATAGTCGAGCAGCAGCTTCTGCCGGTACTCGTATTGGCGCATGTCAAAGGGTTTGCCCGCAAAGGCCCTGGCATTCCAGGCGACGGCGGATAGGAGGGTGGGGTCGATATGCCGCGTGTCGATATTCGCCCAACGCCAGCTGGCGCCGAGATAAAGCCGCATCGTGGCCTCTTCCTTGCCATAGTGCACGGTATCGATGGATGCCGTAACATAACCTTTTGCCTGCAGGAGCGGGACCAGGTTAAAGATATAGGCGGTAGCCGCCTCCCTGGTCTTGAAGCTCGCCGGGATGCCCAGCTTATTACGGATGAAAGCGGAGTCTTTGTCCACGGGTGTGACGTGCAGGAGATACTGGGCCCGGCTAACACCCGGCAGGAGCAGTATAAGGCTAAAAAGCAGGCTGACGAATCTTCGTACCTTTGCCGGATGGCAGGCATTTATCTTCATATTCCTTTTTGCAGACAGGCCTGTAATTACTGCAATTTCCATTTTTCCACGTCCATGAGGGGTAAGAACGATTTTATCAACGCTTTATTGAAAGAAATGGAGCTCCGGCGGGATTATATCTGCGGCCCGCGCGGGGGTGACATTTCGGATGCCGACGAGCGCCTGGAGACGGTGTATTTCGGCGGCGGCACCCCTTCGCTGCTGGAGGGCGCGGAGCTGATGCGCATCATGGAAAAGGTGCGCGAGCTGTTCCCCGTGGCGACCGACGCCGAGATCACCCTTGAAAGCAACCCGGATGATATCTCCTCCGCCCGGTTAGCGGAATGGCATCGCGCAGGCGTCAACCGGCTGAGCATCGGCATACAGAGTTTTTTCGAGGCCGATCTGCAATGGATGAACCGCGCCCATGACGCCCGCCAGGCGCGCGAGTGTATCGCGATGGCACAGGGTGAGGGTTTCGGGAACATTAGCATCGACCTCATCTACGGCGGTCCTACCCTCTCCGACGAGCACTGGAAACAAAATGTGGACACAGCCATCGGCCTCGGTATTCCCCATCTCAGCTGTTACGCACTCACCGTGGAGCCCCGGACCGCACTCGACACCCTGATCCGCAGACACCGTCTGGCCGACGTGAGCCCGGACGACCAGGCCCGCCAGTTCCTTTTGCTCATGGACTGGACGGCACAGGCGGGTTATGAACATTACGAGATCTCGAATTTCGCGCAGCCAGGCAAACGAAGCCGGCATAATTCTGCTTACTGGCAAGGCAAGCCGTACCTGGGACTGGGGCCCAGTGCGCACTCTTTCAACGGCGTCTCGCGCGAGTGGAATGTTGCCAACAACGCGCGGTATACGGCAGCGCTGCTGGACAGCCAGGAGTCCTTTGTCGCCGAAAAAGAAGACCTCACGGCTACTCAACAGCTCAACGAGTACATCATGATCTCGCTGCGAACAATGGAAGGCAGCCGGCTTCCCGTCGTGGCCGAGCGCTTCGGAGCCGCAAAGGCACAAGAACTTGCAACGCGTGCAGATCGTTATGTCCGGGAAGGCAAGATGAGCCTCCGGGCAGATTGCTTACAATTGACAAGGGAAGGGAAACTATTGGCGGATGGGATTGCGGCAGATCTCTTTTTTGAGTAGAGGCCGCGGGCCACGCGATGGCTAGTGGTGCCTGCGATGGGTCTTCAAATATTCGATGCCCTGCGCTGCCGCCAGGATGAGCACCATCGCGATGATGGCCATTGCACCGAATCCTTGAAATGAAAGAGGCATAAAAGATGTTTGATCTTTAGACAAGATACGGCTCAATTTGTTTAAATCCACTACCGGCCTTCACATTTTCCCACAAGATGCGGTAGATCATCCCGGCAATGGGCATCTCAGCCCTTATCTCTTTGTTTATCAAATAAATGCACTTGCTCGCGTTATACCCTTCGGCGACCATGTTCAGTTCCAGCTGGGCCGCCTTGACGGAGTATCCTTTGCCGATCATGTTCCCGAAGGTCCTGTTCCGGCTATACAGCGAATAGCAGGTGACCAGCAGATCCCCCAGGTATACCGAAGCGGCGTAGTTAGCGCTTTTCCTATGCGGCTCATCGTCGTCTTCCGCATGCACCCCGACCTCGATATGCCGGATACCCACTTTCCGCAGGAAACCCGCCATCTCGTCCGCGCAATTGGCGATCAGCACGCTGAGGAAATTGTCCCCATACTCCAGCCCATGCGCGATACCCGCGCCAAGCGCATAGATATTCTTCAGGATGGCAGCATATTGTACC
Source organism: Chitinophagaceae bacterium (assembly GCA_025934485.1). GTDB lineage: Bacteria > Bacteroidota > Bacteroidia > Chitinophagales > Chitinophagaceae > Puia. Next base: position 7,875 of record JAICXX010000017.1, on the reverse strand, counting down.
CCGTATACGTCATCATTGATCACGGTATTGAGGTATTCCGTCGCAAAATGAGACGCTATTTCGCGCGTAGAGGTTTCATCCTGACCGGAAAAAGTGAGATACGACAGCTTCTCCGCAGCGACCTCTTCCGCATGACACGGCCCCATAACCGTATAATAGCCGGCGGCGGAGAACGCAAATTCCTTCGACAGATATTCATTCAGCAACAGGTTCTGCTCGGGAAGGATGCCCTTGATGGCCGAAAGGATCTTTTTGCCGTCCAGGGCCTTTTTATCCAATGGCTCGAGTATCTCTGCGGTATAAGCGGAGGGCACCGCGAGGAGCAGGCATTCGCAGGCCGCGACGACCTCGGCTACGTTGTCGCTCAGGGTCAGCAGCGACGTATCGAAATACACGGATGACAGATACTGCGGGTTATGATGCCGCGCCCGCAAATGGGCGATATTCGCCGGGTTCCTTATCCACCAATGGATGCTATGTCCATTATCCGTTAATAGTTTCGCCAAAGCCGTAGCCCAGCTACCGCCCCCCATGACTCCGAAATGCATACCCGTTAAAATTTTCTTTTCCGCTTATATCGGCCGGAGGCGGATCGTCCGCCAGGACAGACATTAGCGCGTTATTTCTTTTCTTCGAATAACTTGTCTTTCGGCACCACTTTGATCCGTTGCCCGCTTTTCAATGTTTTGCTGACTACGCTATAGGGGCCGGTGATGACCTGGTCTCCTTCCTTGATCCCATCCGTGATCTCGATATAGTTGATGTCCTGGATATCGGTGTGCACTTTGACCTTTCGAACGGTGTCGCCGGGCTCTACCAGGAATACGACCTCGTCGAGGTCGTCCGAACCGGTCGAATTCGCTTGCGGCCGGTTGTTGCTATTGTCGCCATTTGCGTCTTCGGCATTGGAGAGTATGGCATTGTCGGTATTCTTTTCGCGTACCCCCACGGCATTGATGGGCACGGAAAGCACGTTCGTATGGGTGCGGGTCTGGATATCGGCACTGGCGCTCATGCCCGGGCGGAAGGGAAAGTGTTTGGGTTTGGCCGGGTCGATAAGGTCTTTATACGAGTCGGAAATTAACCGGATATGCACCTTGTAATTGGTGACATCGTTCGTGGAAACCGTGGTCGTGGATCCCGACGCAGTGCTTACACTGCTGGCTATCTGTGTGACGATGCCCCGGAATTTGCGATTGCTATAGGCGTCGACGCTCACGAGCGCTGAATCACCCAGGGCCACTTTGGGGATATCGTTCTCGCCGACGTCGACGATGGTCTCGATCTTGCTCATATCGGCTACGCGCATCATTTCGGTGCCGGCCATCATCGAGTTGCCGACGACACGCTCGCCCTTCTTGATACTCAGCAGTGAGACGACCCCGTCGATGGGAGACACCACGGTGCTGCGGCTGAGATTCTTCGCGGCGACGTCCAGGTTATACCTGGCGCTCACGGCGCCAGCCTGGTTACCCCTCACGGATTGCAGCGCCGCCATATAGCTGGCCTGTGCCATCTGGTAGGTATTTTGCGCCGTCTCGTATTCGGAGCGCGAGACCACTTTCTCGTCGAGCAGCTGCTGCTCGCGATCGAGCGCCTTTTTGGCGTTGTCCATGGAAACTTTGAGCCCCGGCAGCTGCTCCTTCATGTTGGATACCAGCGCTTCCTGCTGGCTCACCTGCGCCGCGGCCTGATCCCGCTGGTTGGTGAGGATATCCGCATATACCTTCGCCAGCACCTGGCCTTTGTGCACGCTGTCACCCTCCTGCTGAACACCGAGTTCCACTACTTCACCCGACACGTCCGGGCTGATCTTCACCTCTTTTTCGGGATAGACCTTTCCGCTGGCAGTGACGACTTCGGTAATGTTACGCCGGGCGACCTTTTCCGCCGAGACCCGGATAGCGGAGTCGCCTCCCAATACGCCTTTAAACGCGATCAGCGCGATGATGAGCACGACGACCCCTATGATGATAAAGAGTAATGTCTTATTCATTTGGTATTAATCTTTGGTCAGTTTTATGCCCATTCCTTTATAATATTCGAGGACTTTCATCTTGAATACATAGTCGAACTGGGAGGATAATAAGTTGATTCGGGCATTGCCGAAATTGTTCTCGTTGGTCAGCAGGTCGATGGTATTCGACATGCCGATGTCATATCTTTTCTTCGCATACTCATAGCTCTTTTGGGTAGCCGTCACCGTGATCTTGTTGGCTTCGAATTTTTGTAGCGCGGTGATGGCCGCGGTATACGCCAGATAGATATTGTTTTTAAGGGTAAGGTTGTCCTGGTCGCGCTGCAATTCCTGGTTGCGGAGATTCAGCTTGGATTTGGCGTAGGCGATGCGAAGGGTCCCGTTGTTGAGGATCGGAATATTGACGTTGAGACCTACGAACTGGTTGAAGGTCTGGCGCAGCTGGGAGAAATAGGGTTTATTCTTCGTTGGATAGGTCGGGACGTCTTCCACGAACACGCTGTTCGACCCTACCTGCCGGAAAGTGTACAGCGTATCGGTAGTGATCGACGGCGGCTTTGACAATATGCTCTCGGGGAAGGGGCTGATCCAGCTGGCCCCGATGGAGCCTACGATGGAAACCGTGGGGTACATGGCTCCCCTGTTAGCCTGGATGAGCTTGCGGGCCGAAGCGACATTCAACGCGTCCATTTTTTGCAGCGGCTGATTGACAAGCGCCAGGGCATAGATGGCTTCCGGCTGCAGGTCGGCGAGATTCTCGATAGGAATGTCTTCTACCGGCGGCGCGTATACATCGAAAGGAGTGCTGGCATCGAGATCCATATATGCTTTGAGCTGTAGGATGTCTTGTGTAACGGTGCCCTTGGCGGTTATATAGGTAGAGCTGTCCTGGGCCACCTGCGATTCGAGCTCGGCGGCATTGAGCTCGGGCAGGGTTCCCGCATTCACCTGTTTCCGTGTAAGATCGAGCTGGTTTTGGGAGAGCTGCAGCTGAAGATGTGCGGCATCGGTTTGCTCCATGGCCAGCAGCACCTGCAGATAGGCATTGGCGACATTCAGCGAGATGTCGTTCTTCGTTCTATCCGACCCCGCCAGTGCCGCCTGCCAGGCTAGACGGTTCGCTTCGATGGACCTGCGTATGCTAAAGAAATTGAATGCGGTGACACTGGATTGCAACTGCCAGTTGTTGAGCTCATACGTCTGCGTGCTCAACGCATACGTATTGGGGTTTTGCGTATTACCCGACTTTATGCCGAGCTGGGACCCAAGAGCGAGGGTCGGCACCTGGTTCCACTGACTTTGTTCCGTCGTGAGCTTGGCCAGACGGGCCTGGATATCCGCCTGCTTGATGGAGATATTGTTGGCTACTGCGTAATTCACGCATCGTTTCAAATCCCATTTCTCCTGGGCATAGACAGGCAATCGCGTGATAAGGAATAGGGTTAAGAGCAGCGGTAGTGTAGTGCGCCTTTTACTCATGGTCGCAAATTTAAGGCAATTTTCCCCATGCCAGAAGCATTGCCTGCTCCAGATCGCGGATAAGATAGTCGGCGTCCTCCAACCCTGTATAAAGACGGAGCATCCGGTGCTCCCGGATAGCGGGATCGAACTGCTCCGGCGCCAGGGAAGCGCATTTGGGCAGGATCAGGGATTCATGTCCACCCCAGCTCACGGCCATCATAATGTGTTTCAAGGACTCACAAAAACGGACGACCTCTGCGCGCGTTTGTGCGTGGACATAAAAGCTAACGAGCCCGCAGGCGCCTTGCATCTGTTCCGTGGCCAGGGAATATTGCGGAAAGGTCTCATCCAGCGGGAAAAGCAAGCTCTCTACCCGCGGATGCCTCTTGAGGAAATCCACCACCTTGCGTGTGGTCGCCGAAATGCGCTCGAGCCGGGCAGGCAATGTCCTAAGTCCCCGGATCAGGAGCCAGGCGTTGAAGGGTTGGATGCCGCTGCCGATATTGAGGAATTCGCTATCGAAGATCTTTTTCATCATCGCCCGGCTGCCGCAGAGTACACCGCCTACCGTATCGCTATGACCGCCAATGTACTTCGTCGCCGTCTGCATGGCGATGTCGATGCCCAGGGCGATAGGACGTTGATACAGCGGGGTGCAATAGCTGTTGTCGATCATCGTCGTAATGTTCTCGCTCCGGGCGAGCTCCGCAACGGCTTTGAGGTCCTGAAGCTTGAAATCCCAGGAGTTGGGCGACTCCAGATAGATAAGCGTCGTATTGGGCAGGATGGCCCGTTCGAAATTCTCGATCTTCGTCCCATCGATATAGCTAGTCGTCACGCCAAAACGGGGAAGGATGACGTCGAACATCCGCTGCGCCCAGGTATAGGGCTTGTCGACGGAGACGATATGGTCGCCCGCCTTTACATTGGCCAGCACCCCGGCGAAGATGGCGGCGGCGCCGCTGTTAAAGACCAGGGCGTCTTCCGCGCCGTCGAGGGCGGCCAGCTTTTTCCGGAGGATCTCCACGGTGGGATTGAGCCCGCGGCTGTACAGGTACCCGCTGTATTCGTCTTCGAAGAGGGCCCTCAGCTCGTCGACGGTGTCGACCTTGAAATTGCTGGTCTGGATGATCGGCGGCGCGACGGCGTTGAAGTAATTCTCGCGTTCTTCGCCGAGTTCGTTGATTATATAGCTTATATCCATTAGCTAGTTGATTTATTAAGCCCTCGAAGGATAAAAAATAAAATAAAGAAGATCGCGAAGATATAGACGCAGTAAAGCGCCGACCTCGGGTCGCTGACGGCCACACTGATCGTGACCGAAAGATAGGCCAGGATAAAAAAGCCCGGTATCCAGGGATAGCCTTTCATCCGGTAGATATCCCGGTCTTCCCCCGTCTTGCGCCGGCGGAGGATGAACAGCGAGGAGGCGGAGAATACGAAGGCGATGCTGTCCAGGAAGATGGTGTAGTCGATCATCCGTTCGACGGCGCTCGTGAACACCAGCGTGAGGACGATGGCCGAGGAAAAGGCGGTGAGCGACCAGATGATGACGCCGTGGCGGGGTGTCGTCTTTTTAAAGATGGCGGGGAGGATCTTTTCGTCGCTCATCGCGTACATCACGCGGGGGTTGCTCATCACCGAGACGTTGACATAAGCCAGTACGGAGAAGAACATCAAACAGCGGAGAATAGCGTCACCCGCCGGGCCGAACAGATGGCCCATGAGCTGCGCGGCGATGGAGTCGGCGGTCTGGAGATTATGGAAGCCGAGGACCTTTACATACACGAAGTTGAGGGAGAGATAAAGCGTAATGATGATAGCGATGCCGATGCCGATGCCGCGGGGTGTGGTGCGGCCGGCGTTTTTGATCTCGCCGCCGAAATTGATGGTCTGCTGGTAGCCGCCATAGCTAAAAGATACGGCGACGAGGGTGAAGCCCAACGCTCGGAAAAAGTCGATAAGCCCACCCGGAGCGGCGGAACCGGCGGTGGCGGACCCAGCACCGTTACCTGTGGCCCCCGCACCAGGCGCCGGAGCCGCCAGGGGATGCGTGCCGAATACCGATACCAGTAAAAGCACGATGAGCAGGATCTTGATCAACGTCAGGATATTCTGCACCCGGCTGCTCATCTTGAGACCCATGAGGTTGACGATATAAAATACCCCTACGGCCGCAGCCGTGACACCACCGCGGAAGATGGGCGGCACGGGACCGGAATAAAAGAAATGCCCGATGTACTCCGCGCCGACGACACCCACGAGAGCCGTCGACCCCGCATTGGACACGAGCTCGATACAGTTGATTGAAAAAGCCAGGGAAGGATGATAGCCCAGGGAGAAGATCTTGTAGTAGGCACCCGTCACCGGGTAACGGGAACCGATTTCCGCATAGGTCAGGGCACCGCAAAGGGCGATGACGCCACCCAGGGCCCAGGCCCCGAAAAAGATACCCGGCGTCCCTGCCCGCGCTGCTGCGTCCACAGGTGTACGGAAGATGCCCATTCCGATCACCAGGCTGACCACGATCATGCTGAGATCGAATAGATTCAACTGTCTTTTACTCATAATTCCCTTGTGTTTGAAGATAATGATTTCTATTCTAAATTTGTTTATGAAAAAAAACCTGCTGGTGCTTACCGCCTGCCTGCTCGGGCTGACCATTTACTCATCAGCCCAGCAGCCTGCTCCGGCAGGTTTTTTGACCGATTCATCCGACACCAGGCCGCTGAAAGACGTCGTGGTAAAGGCCTATGAACAGAACCGAAAGCTCACGGATGTGGGCGCGCCCATAAGCATCGTGAGCAAAGCCTCCCTCAACCGGTTCTCCAATCTGGGCATCCTCCCGGCCCTCAATACCAATCCCGGCGTCCGTATGGAAGAACGTTCGCCCGGCAGCTACCGGCTCAACATCCGGGGCAGCTCGCTCCGGTCGCCATTCGGAGTACGCGATGTCAAGATCTACTGGAACGAGATCCCACTCACCGATCCCGGCGGCAACACCTACCTAAACATGCTGGGTTTCTACAATTTTCAATCGCTCGAGATCATCAAGGGAACGGCCGGCAGCCTCTATGGCGCCGGCATCGGCGGCGCGGTACTCATCAGCTCGATGCCCACGGTATGGGAGAAGGGCATCAACGTAGACTATACCCGCGGGTCCTTCAATACGAACAGCACGAGCGCCACCCTTAGGTCCGGCGACGCCGATCATCGGAACATCTTCTCCTACACGCATCAAACCAGCGGCGGCTATCGCCCGCAGACGCAGATGCGCCGCGACGTAGGCAGCTGGGAGACACAGATCCGGACCTCGGACAAGCAGACGGTCCATGCGTATATGCTTTACAGTGACCTGTATTATCAGACACCGGGCGGCCTCACCCTAACCGAGTACAACAAGAACCCCCAAATGGCCCGGCCCTCCGTGGGAAGCCAGCCAGGAGCGGTACAGGCGCAGGCGGCCATTTTTCAAAAGAACTTCACCACGGGGATCGGCAGCACCTGGCATTGGGGCGATCATTGGCAAAATACCACGGCGGTCTATGGCGCCTATACCGATTTCACCAACCCCGGTATTCGCGTGTATGAATACCGGCAGGAACCACATTTCGGCGGCAGGACCGTCTTTCAGTACAAGACGGACCTCGGCATCGGCAGCCTTCAGCTGAACGCCGGAGCGGAAGCCCAAAAGGGGTTTTTCGAGACCCGCGACTATGCCAACAAATCCGGGGTGGAAGATACGCTGCAAACAGACGACCGGCTCAACAACTGGACCTATATGGGATTCGTGCAGGCCGACCTGAAATTCGACCACGGCTGGACGCTCACCGCAGGCGCAAGCTATAATGTCAACGCGCTGGACATCACCCGGGTCTCCGTGATCCCGCCGGTGAAACACGATATCCGCTTCGACAACAAGCTGGCGCCACGCGTCGCCCTGCTGAAAAAGCTCACGCCGGATATCTCGGTCTATGCCAGCGCCTCGCGCGGTTTCTCCACCCCTACGGTGCAGGAGCTGGAGAAAAGCAATGGGGTCGTCGGCCCGCCGCTACAACCGGAGAACGGCATCGACTATGAGCTGGGCACGCGCGGCTCGCTGCTTCACGGGCGGCTGTTCTTCGATGTGGATGGCTTTTTTTTCCATATCCGCAATGCGATCGTACAGCGCATCGACTCCTTCGGGGTAAGCTATTCCATCAATGCAGGCGGCACGAACCAGCATGGGCTGGAGACGTATGTTTCCTATCAGCTGATCGACAATCCCGCATTCTTCGTCAGCGGGTTGAAGCTCTTTGTCAGCGACACCCGGCATGATTTCCACTATAGCAGCTTCACCCAGGACACGTCTAACTTCACCGGTCATCGCCTGCCCAGCGTGCCGCCGCAGTTCCTGGTATCCGGACTCGACGTTGTCCTTCATTGGGGGCTCTATG
>JAICXX010000155.1 GCA_025934485.1 Chitinophagaceae bacterium | reverse complement strand
CCGTCATTGCAATATGCCTGGCGATATTTTCCTTGAGCAGAGAATGCATGGTGAACTCAAATATAGTCCATATTCATCATTGCAGCCTCCGGACTATCGGCCTCCGTTGATCCAACCTGTGTTTGCATTACCCTTAGCCAAGCAAGCTTGGCCCGCGATCCAACATATCAGACTTACAATCAATCTAACGGTTTCAAAGCAGCCCAAGAATCGGCAATGGTTATTTTTTCATAATTTGAAGCATGGTCAAAGCAACCCTGTTCATTTCGATCCTTACTCTTTATCCGATCGCCATTCAGATCACCTCGCGGCTATTGCACCCAAAGCCTTCAAGGTTTCCCAGGCCGTATTTGCAACAAAGCACGGAACAACTGTTGATCATCTTCGTCCTCCTCCTATTGGAGCCCGACAGTTGGCATCGGCTCGATTTCGACCGGATCGGGAGGGGGATATCCTTCAGCCAGGACATTGTGTCCACCTTAGTCGTGATTTTCATTATTCCACCGGTCATGGCGCTCGTTCCCTTCGGCCGGCTGAAATCCGCGGTCGACAATGCCAATTCTACCTATGTATATGGCTATCCAGCGGAACGCCTGCCTGAAAAATACGGGGAGCTTCCGCTCTTTGCGCTTAACATGGCCATCGGTGTTATTTTCGAGGAGTTGTGTTTCAGACAGTTTGTCTTTCATGGATTCTATACTGTTGTCGGCATTCGGGGAGACTGGCTCCTGATCCCCTCCTGCCTGCTTTTTACCATCGCGCATTCTTATCCAAAATGGCAGGATTATTTCGGCGCCGTGTTCTTCGGTCTGATCCTGGGCAAACTATTTCAATCATATGGAACGATCCTTGTTCCCGTGATCCTGCATTTTATTTCGAATACCGCGATGATCGTCGTGGCGTATAAGCGGATCGCGAAAAAAAATTAGCCGGCCAAATAGGTGTGGACTGTATTGGGCGTCACGTACATCAGGCTGGCGATAACCAGGCGCTTGATATTCAAAGGTCGGAGCTTAATCCGGAAGAGGATTTCCAAGCAATTCTGATTTTTGTTAGGTTGGAATAGGACTTAACTCTTGTTTCTATGGTATACCCGAAGGGCTATAGCCAAATTCCTTTTTGAAGGCAAACGAAAAATGGGAGAGGTTTTCAAAGCCGACGTCTAAATACACCTCGGACGGCTTTCTCTTTTTTTCATGGATATGGTAGTGGGCAAGCTGCAATCGTTTTTGCGTAAGCCATTTACCGGGCGAACTATTAAATGCCCTTTCGAAGTCTTTTTTGAACGTCGTAAGACTACGGCCGGTGAGGTAACCGAACTTCTCGAGGGGGAGATTGAACATATAGTTCTTTTCCATGAATTCGACCAGGTCGAGCTTCCCCGGATTCTCGAAGCGGCCGAGAAGCTGGTCGACGCGGTTGTCGATAGCGCGTAGCACGCGGATCGCTTCCTCGGTTTTGACAGCGGCAATGTCGGCAGGAAGGGCGTCGGCCAGCTTAAAATAGGGTAAAAGGGAATTGAATAGGCTCTCCAGCAACGGATGATCCCCAAAGGATAGCGGCTCCGGCGAATGGTACTTCAGGGGGATAACCGGGTGCTTATCGTAAAATTCCTCAAGGATATCCTGCCGGAAAACAATGGAGATGGCAAGGCAAGGCTGCCCGTTGAGCGGCAGCTTACTCATCCGGCCTAATTGGTTACGGGGCAGGAGTACTGTATCCCCCATGAAATAGGTATACCGGCGATCGGCGGCGGCGATACGCATTTCCCCCGATAGGATGCGGACAAGGGCCGGCCTCGGAAGGATCAGCTCCCGGCTATAGTGGACTTCCTTTTTGCACGATATGAATATTTCGGCGACATCGGCCGGCGCGGGCATCTCCATGGTCATAAAATTAGGAAAAGTTATTTGACCAGGCCGAGGCGCACCAGGCTTTCCGCGGCCGACTGTATTGCATCTTCCGTCGATCGCGGCGACCAGCCGAGCATGCGGACCGCTTTTTCGTTTGTCGTATTCATGACCAGTCCAAGGAACGGCACCATGGATTTGACGGTGGGGTCTTTTAACGCGGCGAGCCGCAGCAGGATATTCGGCAGCTCCTTTACGGGCACCTTTGACGCCGCCTCACCCATCGTCCGCTTGAGGATCCTGGCGACCTCTATCAGCCAGATGCTTTCGCCTGCGGTGGCGATAAAGCGTTCCCCGTTCGCCACCGGGTTCGTCATTGCCCGTAAATGGAGATCAGCTACATCCCGAACATCGACGAAGGCGGAGTTGATCTTTGGACAACCTGGCATCGTGCCTCCCAGCAGGTTGCGAATCAGATGAATGGAATGCGAATAATCCGGACCCAGAACCGGACCCATAACGGTAACAGGATTGACTACAGACAACTCCGGCCCGCCCTCTTTTTTAATAAACTCCCAGGCGGCTCGCTCAGCGAGCGTCTTCGATTTTTGATAAGGGGGGACTTTGCCGGTAGTCACAGTCCAATCCTTTTCTGTAAAAGGAGTAGTGCGGGGCGGATGCCCATATACGATGGCTCCAAAGGCGGATGTCAGCACTACCCTCCGTACCTTGCTCTTACGGGATGCCCGGAGGACCCGCAGCACTCCTTCGCGCGCGGGAATGATCATTTCGTCTTCATGTTCATAGGCATTTAGTGGGGTCGGGGACGCGCCATGCAGGACATATGTACATCCTTCGGCGGCGTCATTCCAATGCATGTCGGCCTCGAGATCGGCCGTGATAAATGACAGGCGATCGCCGGCTTCGACGCCGCCTTCCCCGAGCATGGCGCGCACCTCGGGTTCCCGGGTTAGCGAGCGGACGGTTGTTCTGACTCGGTACCCGGCAGTCAATAGCTGAAGTATACAATGAACGGCGATAAAACCGGAGCCCCCGGTAACAAGGACTAACTGGTCGCTTTTTGAATTTGTTGTCATCTGTTGTTTTTGATGACACAAAGGTCGGAAAGGGTCTAATGGTTGAGTTTGTTTAAAAGCCGCAATTCGCTTTGTTTAGAAGACGGGCATCATAGACCGGCGCGGGTGAGGCTAATCAGGCATCTCCGAGCGCCTCGAAATACCCGGACGATCTACAGATGCCCGAGTTTCTGGGCGATGTATTCGGAGGGGGTCATTCCAAACTGTTTCAAGAAATTGCGGCCGAAATTCGTTTGCGAGCCGTAGCCGACAATGAGGGCGACCTCGTAGATCTTGAATTTTCCTTCCAATAATAATTCTGCGGCTTTTTTGAGACGGGTGATGTTGATCAACTCGTTGGGCGTTAGGTCGGAGATCGATTTGATCTTACGGTAGAGCGTCGGGCGGCTCATATTCATGAATTGGGCCAGTTTTTCAACGTCGAGATCGGCGTCTTCGAGGTTTTGCTGTATGATCTCACCGAGACGTTCGAGAAAGAGTTCGTCGGCCCTGGAGTAAGCCATGCTTTTCATGTGTACCATCGGGGTACTGGCGAAATATTCCCGGATCATGGCGCGGTTGGTGAGCAGGTTCGCAATCTGGACGCGGAGGTATTCGGGAGAAAAGGGTTTCTCGATGTAGGCGTCCGCGCCGAGTTCGAGTCCTTCGATCTTGGATTGGAGGGTGTTTTTTGCGGTAAGGAGGATAACGGGGATGTGGCTGTATTCGAAGTTCTGTTTTATCCTGCGGCAGAGCTCGAACCCGTCTAGTTCCGGCATCATGACGTCCGAGACGACGGCCTGGATGGCCTCGATCTTGAGAATGTGGAGGGCTTCGGAGCCGTTAAGCGCTCTGATGACGGTGTATTTGTCGTTCAGCTCCTGCTCGATGAAATCGAGGATCTCTTCGTTGTCGTCAACTATGAGAATGGTGGGATTCATGGAATTCATGGGGTGATAGAATTGGATTGGGTCAGGTGTTCGTGCCGGATCGCGATGTCGAATTCGCGGTCCTGGTGGACAGGCATGGATAATGAAAAAACATTCATGCCGTTGCGGGGCTCCATTAGCCGGAGCGTGCCTTTGTGCAATTGGGTCAGCGACCGGGCGAGGGCGAGGCCGATGCCGGTGCCGCGTTTTTTTTCCGTCTCCTTTAGCCGGAAAAAGGGTTCGAATATCTTTTCCCGCATCTCCTGCGGGATGAGGAAGCCGTCATTATACACTTCGATCGTAAAGAAGGCGTCACCGTCGCCCGACGGCGATAAGGTTACGTAGGCTTTGGTGGCGGCGTATTTAATGGCATTGCCGAGGAGGTTGGCGAGTATTTTGTTGAAGGCGTCGACGTCAACGAAGGCGAAGAGGGGGTCGGAAGACGGCAGGCGGAGGTCGAAGCTGAGGTCTTTTTGTTCGGCGAGGGTGCGGAAGCCGGTGTAATTCTCTTCGAGTAGCAGGGAGATATTGGCCCGGACGAAACTGAGGCTGAAGCCTTTGATCTCGGTCTGTCGGAAATCGAGCAGTTGGTTGGTAAGATCGATCAGCCGGGTGGTGTTGCGATCCATGACTTTGAGGCTGTCGCCGGCACCGGGGATGTCCGCCATCTTCTTGAGCAATTTTTCCATGGGTCCCTTGATGAGCGTAAGCGGAGTTTTGATCTCGTGCGCGACATTCGTGAAGAACTCGATCTTGGCGTTGAGGATCTCCTTCTCCTTTGCCGTCTCGAGTTGTTCGATCTTTCTCCTGTTCTTTTCTTCCACGCTGCGATGATAACTGCGGATGAAATACCAGGCCAGGAGGAGGCCCGTCAGGATGTAGCAGCAGTAGGCGACCTTGCTCGCCCACCAGGGAGGGAGGATATCGATATCGAGACGGGTTTCGTGGTCGACCCAGATGCCGCTGCTGTTGGAGGCTTTTACCTTAAAAGTATAATGACCTGGCGCGAGACCGGTGAAATAGGCCTTCCTGTTCTTTTTGAGGAAGATCCAGTCTTTGTCGAGTCCTTCCATTTCGTAGGCATATTCGGTGGTCTCGGGCGCGGTGAAGCCCGGCGCGGCGAAATCTATACTGAACGTAGACTGGCTGTGGCCCAGGGTGATCTTGTCGGTGTAGCTGATGGCGTGTTGCAGAGGGGAGCCACTTTTCCCAATGGGCAGCTCGTGGTTGTCGACCTGGAAGCCGGTGATATAAACGCTGGGGACGACCGTATTCTTGCGGAAATCGCGGGGATTGAAGGCGATCATGCCTCTCACACTGCCGAAATACATTCGGCCGCTGGTATCGCGGAATGCCGAGCTGAAATTGAATTGATCATTGAGGAGGCCGTTCTCGCGCGTGAATACCGTCACTTGTTTGGTGTCGGGGTTGAACGTGACGAGGCCTTTGGAGGTGCTGATCCAGAGATTGCCGTTGTCGTCCTCCAGGATGGAAAGGATGAAATCAGTGGGGAAACCGTCGCGGGTGGTATAGCGGGTGAATGAGCCGAAGGGGGGAGTGCCGGAGGCGGGTGACACACCGTTGCCGGCATTCCAGCGGCAGAGACCGCCTTCAGTCGCGAACCAGAGTCTGTTCTTACGATCGCGGTAGATGCCATTGACCCGGTCGCTCGCGAGACTGCTGTGTGATCTGCCGTCATAGCGAAAATTTTTGACCGTGCCGGTCTTGGGATCGAAGTAGTTGACGCCATTGCCAAAGGTGCCGGCCCAGATGGCGCCGTCCGCGTCCTCCAGCAGCGAGGAATACCAGTTGTTGAGCGGCATGCCCGGCAGGGGGGTGAAGCCGTCATGTCTTTTGTCGTAGACAAAGGCTCCGCGGGTGGTGCCGAGCAGGATGCGGTCGTCGCGGGTCCGGGTGATACAATAGATAAAGCTGCTCTTGAGCATGTAATCGCCCTTGCCTTCACTGTAATGCCTGAAAATCTTTCCCGTGCGGATGTCCATGATATCGAGCCCGTGTTCGAACGTCCCTATCCATAGATCGTTGCCATGGACGAGGAGTCCGTGGATATTGGAATAGGAAATGCTTCCGGGGGCTCCGGTCGGCTGGAAGTGTGTGAAATGGCCGGTGGCGGGATCGAGCTTGTCGAGACCCGCGTCTTCGGTCCCGATGAACAGGTTGCCATGGTTGTCCTGGTGGATCTCGCGGACCACATAACCGCCCAGTGAATTCTCGCCGCTCCTGGGGAAATATTTCTTGAATGTGTTGTATTGTCCGGGGTAATAATTGATGCCTCCGAAATAGGTACCGGCCCAAATGCCGCCTTCGCGGTCCTTGCAGAAGGTGTAAACGGCATTATCGGAGATGGAATAGGGGTCATTGAATTGTTTGCGCAGATTGGAGATCTTGCCGGTGAGGCGGTTGTAAATATAGATGCCCGACTCGGTAGCGATCCAATATTCGTTCGGGCCCGTCTCGACGAAATTGCGGACGAAGATGGCGGTCTTGTCGGGGTTGTAGGTGAGTATCTTCTTGGTCCTGAGCGTGCGGATATCGAAGAGTAGGACGCCGTGGACCGCCGTCCCGATGAGAATCGTGCTGTCGGAGGTGGGGTAGGCGCGCTCGATCCACCGGTCGGACCGCGCGGTGGGGAGGCAATCGAAGGCGGTGAACCGGCCTTGTGTCGCGGATAGGCGACTGCCACCAGCCGGGGATCCTTCATACCGGTAGAGGAAGCCGTTGCTGGAGGTGGCCCATAGAGTACCGCCGGAGGTGACGCAAAGCGAGGTGGCTTCGAAGAAGCTGTCGATGGGGAAATATTGCGGCCGAAGGGCGCCTTGTGGCCATTTGAAAAGCGAGAACCCGGAGATGAACCAGAGATCGTGTCCGCCGTCCATGCAAACGTCGCGGATGGGCCCGTTGCCGGTGCCGGGGAACAGGCTGAAGCGTTCGGTAGAAGCGTCGAAGCGGTAAAGGCCCTTTTCGGTGCCGACCCAGATGACGCCTTCGGGTGTTTCGTACAGGGCGTGTATGAAATTGCTGCCGATGCTGGTGCTGTCATCGGGATCGTTGCGAAATACCTTGAAGGAATAGCCGTCAAAGCGGTCGAGGCCATCCTTGGTGCCGAACCAGAGGAAACCCCGCCTATCCTGAAGGCTGCAGATCACGGCATTGTTCGACAGGCCGTTCTCCACCTGGAGATGGCGAAAACTGTAGGATTGCCCCAAGAGGGCCGGTCCCGCAATAAGGGCGAAGATGGCAAGTATGCAGGTTTTGGCCGTCACACCGCTAATTTGAGATTTTTTGTCGAAACAATGAAACGAAAAGCTGAATGCAATTGCAGGAGATGGGTATTTTTGGAGGTCGATTAAATGTTTAATTGACACTTGTGTATCCCGGTTCGATTGCTTAATACCAAAATAACGCTATATGAAAAAATGGAAACTCCTTTTCCCCCTGCTGCTGATTTTCTGCGCCGGCATGGCACAGGAGACGATAAAGGGCAGTGTCAGGGACAAAGACGGCAATCCCGTCGTCGCAGCCACCATCACCTTGAAAGGCGGGAATATCAGCACCACCAGCGCCGAAGACGGCAGTTTTACGATCCGGGCGCGCCCCGGTCAAACCCTGATCATCTCCTCCGTCGGATTTGAAGAGTACGATGTAAAGATCGGGGCCAAAGGCACACCGGTGGCCGCCATGTTAACTACCCGCAGCAATGCCCTGGACGACGTGGTAGTGGTCGGATACGGGACGGTGAAAAAGAAGGACCTCACCGGATCGGTCTCGGTGGTGAATGTCGCGGATGCCGAAAAGAACCCCACTCACGATGTCGCTAAAATGTTGCAGGGCCAGGTGGCAGGCGTAAGTGTGCAGGGCTCCGGCGAACCCGGCGGCTATGTCTCGATCAAGATCCGCGGCGTTAGTTCCTTCGACCCCAATGGCAATAATGCAAACAGCCCGCTGTTCGTAGTGGACGGGGTGATCATCGATGCGCCATTCGACTTTTCAGTGGACGACATCGAATCCATCCAGGTATTGAAAGACGCGTCCGCAACGGCCATCTATGGGACCCGCGGCGCCCCGGGGGTGATCATCATTACCACTAAAAAAGGGAGAGTAGGCGCGCCGAGAGTGACGTGGAATACCTATGTCGGACTTCAGAACGTACCCAAAAAGATCCCGGTGCTGGACCGGGTCGGGTATCAAAAATCCGTCAACGCCGCCGATGTGAATGCCGGCTTGACCTTAGCGCCGGCCAACGATCCTTCCAGCCCGAATTATGTTTCGAACGTCAATACGGATTGGCAACATGAAGCGTTGAAAACGGGTCTTATCCAGGATCATAACCTCGGCCTTTCGGGAGGCAGCGAAGCCCTTACCTACAACCTTTCATTAGCCTATTTCAACCAGGAAGGCTACCAGGTGGGTCCGCAGGCGTATAACCGGTACTCTATCAACAGCAGCCTGCAAGGGAAAAAGGGCCGGGTTAGCTATGGCGCCAGGATGGCGTACACCTATTCCAAAAAAGGGAATTATGCCGCGACATACAATCATGCGGTCTTCGGCGGGACGGTAACATCGATGCTGACGGCCATTCCTATCCTTCCGGTGTACGACTCAGCCCGTCTGGGGGGATACGGCGGTTCCGATCAAACGATCGACCGGGCGATCTCCGCGAACGTAGTCGGCATCAACAAATTGGTAACCGATTGGAGCGAACGGAACAGGATCCTGTTGAATGGATGGCTGGAGGTGGAGATACTGAAGAACCTAAAATACAAGGCGAACGCCAGTTTCGACAGGACCGACTATAAGAACTACCACTACGAGCCGAAGTTCGATATGGGGTACTACTACCTGAACACCAACTATTATTACCACCAGGATTTCGGGGCACCCAACACGCAGTTGATGGAGAATACGCTTTCTTATTCCCTGAAACATGGCCGCCACCAGCTGGATCTTTTGGCGGGTTATACCTTTCAAAAGTCAAATGTCAACTGGATATCGGCTTCCTCTAGTTCCACCGCTGATCTGACCTACCAGACCTTCAGCAATGCCACGGCCAGCTCCAATACGATCACGGAATACAGGGGTATCAACACCTTAACCGGAAGACTGGCAAGGTTGAATTACAATTTCGATGACCGTTATCTGGTTACGGCGAATTTCAGGCGGGATGGCTCTTCCAAATTCGCTCCGTCATACCGGTATGGGAACTTCATTGGATTTGCAGGAGCCTGGAACATCCACAACGAAAAATTCATTCATCTCCCTGCCGCTATCAGCACGCTGAAAGTAAGAGGCGGCTGGGGCTCTGTGGGTAATGAATATCCCCTGGGCCAGTACCAATCTCAATCTTACATCAACACTGCGGCTAATTATAATTTCGCCAACACCTTCGCCTCGGGAAGCACTACCGTATCGCTTTCGGATCCGAATGTTCATTGGGAATCTACCACTACGACCAATGTCGCATTGGACCTGGGACTTTTCAATGAACGGTTGACCTTCACGGCAGAGTATTACGTCAAGAACCCGAAGGATTTGCTGGTGAATGAGCCCTTGCCTTATTCGGTAGGCTCCAACCCCGCATCCATCATCACGAATGTAGGTGCGGTGAGGAACACAGGGGCGGAGTTTACACTCGGGTATAAAAAGACCGATGGCGCCTTCACCTACAATATTAACGCGAACTTCTCCACGCTCACCAACAAGGTACTGAAACTGGGGGTAGCCAACCAGCCTATTTATGGAGCGGGTAGCAAGACCCAGGTAGGCCACTCAGCCGGTGAATTGTACGGATATCAAACGGAAGGACTGTTCCAGACCGCGGCGGATGTGACGAACCATGCGTATCAATCCGCGTTGACGGCTCCCGGCGATGTGATCTTCAAAACACAGGACCCGAAGAATGAGCACAATAACGCCTACCAGTTGACCGATGCCAACGACCGGACTTTCCTTGGCGTAACGATACCCAAGTATTATTATGGGGTGAATTTCAGTGCGAATTACAAGCGGTTCGACTTTTCCGTTTTCCTCCAGGGCAGCGGAGGCAACAAAGTGTTCAATGCGGTGTATGCGGCATTGATGTCAGGGCAGGATGGGAACCAGCATAAAGATGAATTGAATTTCTGGACCTCCTCCAATACCAACACCAAAATTCCGAGACCGATCATGGGTGATCCGAACGGTAACGCAAGATTCTCCGACCGGTTTGTCCAGGATGGTTCTTATATGAAGTTGCAGAATTTGCAGATAGGGTATTCACTGCCTGCGTCTGCGGGTATCATCAGCAAGCATTATATGTCCAGGCTGCGCATCTATGTTTCGGGTGAGAACCTTCTTACATTCAGTAAATACAAAGGATATGATCCCGACTTCATCAGCGACGGTTTGATCAATCGCGGTTATGACTACGGTTCGTTCCCCAATGCCAGAACTTTTATGTTCGGCATCCAGGCTGGATTCTAATTCTTTACTGAAAAATTATTATCATGAAACAGTTCAATCTAAAATATATTCTTTCAGTTGCGGTCTCACTGATCTTATTCAGCTGCGAAAAGCAACTCAACCAAACGAATCCCAACGCCCAGACTTCCGCTACTTTCTGGAAGACGTCTACGGATGCCCTGGCGGGCGTGAATGCCTGCTATCAAATGTTCCTGGAAGATGGCGGCTATATGCGTTTTTCTCCGGTATTGGAGAATGTTGAGGGCGATGACGTCCGTAGTCAAAGCCCCTGGACTGCGATCTCCAACGTCGGTAAGTTTCAATTGGGGACGGCCGATCTTTCAGGGTACGGCTGGACCTTCGATGAATATTACCAGGGCATTTCGCGTTGCAACCAGGTGTTGACCTATGTCCCGGGTATTGAAATGGACGCCGATCTTAAGAACAGGGTCCTGGGTCAGGCTTATTTTCTCCGCGGCTTGTTCTATTTTCATTTAGTTGATATGTGGGGCAGCGTTCCATTGCCGACCCAAGTCGCGGAAGTCGCACCTCAATCCAGCCCTGCACAAGGGTGGGCAAGGGTGATCTCCGATCTTTCGACTGCCGCCGGCCTGTTGCCTGCGCAATATTCGACCGACGGCGGTGTGGATTCGAAGGATCTCGGCCGCGCCACCAAGGGAGCTGCGATGTCTTTTCTCGGCAAGGCGTATCTGTTCAATAAAAAATACGACAGCGCCGCCGCGCAGTTCAAATCGGTGATCGCATCGAATGTCTATAGCCTGGTGCCCAACTATGAGGATAATTTTACCGACGTGAATGAGAACAATTCGGAATCGATCTTCGAAGTGCAGTTCTCTGTGACGGCGGGTGGCACGGATCTGCAGTGGCAGGGAATCCCATCTCCTACCTGGGGTTTCTATTCGGCAAGGGCCATCACTTTCGGGGGGCCGAATTTTGGTTGGAGGGACGTACAGCCTACTCAAACGCTATTGGACGAATATCGGCAGGAAAAGACTGTTGATGGAAAGATAGACCCTCGTTGTCTTGCAACCGTGTTATATAACGATACCGTCGATACGCATGCGGCAAACACGCCAATGTATCAAACGACTTTTCAGGCGGCGTATTCGTCCAGCCCGGCGTACATGTCGGATGTGTACTGTAAAAAGTATGAGAATTGGTATGGCAATAAGCCGAATGAATACGATTGGAAATCCGGCATTAATGAAAGACTCATGCGGTATGCGGATGTGTTGCTGATGTATGCCGAATGTGAAAATGAATTGGGCAATCAGGCCCTTGCCGCACAGTATATTCAAATGGTAAGATCAAGGGTCAATTTGCCGGACAGGCAAGCGGAGTTTGCGGGGTATACGCAGGCGCAGCTGCGAGATCAGCTCGGGCATGAGCGGATGTTGGAGTTCGCGCTGGAAGGCCACCGGTGGGATGACATCCGCCGCTGGGGATGGCTTTCCGATGCGACCAAGCTGGCGTGGTTGAAATCGAGAGACCCCGAGTTCAACAGCTATATCCCCGGAAAGGAGTTATTGCCGATCCCGCAAACGGAGATCGATAATAATCCCAGTGTTAAGCAGAATGCCACCTATTGATCTTTGCATGATGAAGAAGTCACTATTTTTTGTGTTTGGTTGTGTCCTTTCCTTAGCCGCATGCAGTAAGCACGCTGGCGGCGGGGGAAAATCGGATTCAACAGGAACAACCCCACCGACTACCACGTTCGATATTAATTCCATCGGCGACACTTATGATTCGGTGGCGCCATTTGCAGATTATCTCAAGTGGGGGCCTTATAATGTACACGACCCCTCTATCAAGAAATTTGGCGACTATTATTATTGCTACAGTACCGATGTCGGTTACGGGATCACCGTTCGGCCGGGTATCCAGATCAGGCGGTCGAAGGACCTGGTACAGTGGGAATTCGTTGGGTGGGTATTTAGCTCGCTACCCGCCGCGGGGGTCGCCTATATTCAGCAGAAGGGCGGCACTGCAAACAATGCGTTGTGGGCTCCCTACGTTATGCAGGTTGGCAGTACTTACCGGTTGTATTATGCATTGTCTTCGAACGTTGGCCGGTTGAGTGTCATCGGGTTGGCGACAGCCGCCAATCCGGAGGGCCCGTGGACGGACAATGGACTCGTTGTCACATCGGCCAATGATAATACTACGCAGACAAATGCGATCGATCCGACGGTGGCCGTAACTCCTTCTGGTGATTATTATATGTATTACGGATCTGCATGGGATGGAATTTATGTGCTGAAACTAAATGGTTCGTCCGGGCTTGCCGCAACGTCGGGTGACAAAGGAACGCGTATTGCCAATCGTGGTTTCACGAGTGGGGTCTACAATGGGAACATCGAGGGGCCGGAGATCATTTATAACCCTACGTTCAATAAGTATTACCTCTTCATCGCGTACGATTGGCTGCAAACGAAATATAACACCCGTGTTTGCAGGGCGGATCAGCCTACGGGGCCTTTTCTCGACTATAATGGAGTGGATGCGGACTCCAATATCGATCATGTCCCGATGATCATTGCGCCGTACCAGTTCATGGGTCATGGCGGCTGGCAGGGGACATCTCATTGCACCGTGTTTACCGACGACAGCGCGCATTATTACTATGCCAGCCAGGCACGGCCTGCTGTGAACAGTTATTTTATGGATCTGCATGTCCGGAAATTGTTTTGGACGAAAGACGGGTGGCCGGTGGTGTCGCCGGAGCGGTATGCGTGGGAGGATAACAGTCTCGTGCCGCAGGATTCTTTGGCGGGAAGTTGGGAAAGGATAGTGCTGAATTATACGGTGGTGCCGGGCTATGGGACGGAGCAGGTGAACCCCGATCTGCAGGCGTCTCAGTTAGTTACGCTGGCTGCGGATGGGACGGTGAGTGGGGCGGTCCAGGGGACCTGGACGTATAATGCGCCCTGGTTGCAGATCGTCCGGGCGGGGGGAACGGAGAATCTGTTCGTGCAAAAGGGCAGGGATTGGGAGAATAAAAAGTTGACGATCATTTTCACGGGTTTGGATAATACCGGAACGGCGGTGTGGGGGAAAAAACGATGAAAGGGTTATTGCTCATAGTGCTGCTGGGCGTTGCCGGGCATGTTGCTGCACAGAGGGCGCAAGGGGGCGACGGTGTGGGGACGGTGTTGCCGATCGGGTCGGTACCCGCCCATGATCCGGTGATGATCCATGCCGACAGCGGGTGGTATGTGTATTGTACGGGGATGGGGATATCCGTTTGGCGGTCGGCCGATCTGAAGGATTGGATCCATGAGCCGCCTGTATTCGGGACGCCGCCGCAATGGGCCGTCTCTGCCGTGCCGGGCTTCCGGGGACATATCTGGGCGCCCGATATCAGCTATTATAATGGAGTGTATTACCTGTATTATGCCGTGTCAGTTTTCGGCAAGAATACGAGTTGTATCGGTGTCGCTACTAACAGGACGCTGAATCCGCAGGACCCTGCTTATCAATGGGAGGACCAGGGTAAGGTCATTCAATCTGTGCCGGGAAGGGACATGTGGAATGCCATCGATCCCAATCTGGCGGTCGATGGGGCGGGCGGGGCGTGGCTGGCTTTCGGATCTTTTTGGGAAGGGATCAAGCTGGTGAAGTTG
>JAICXX010000167.1 GCA_025934485.1 Chitinophagaceae bacterium | reverse complement strand
GCCATGGACAATATTACATCCGCGGCGGGTATTTAGTTCTCGAGCGGTTTGCCACCGGGAGAGGTCACACAATCTACCATCTGCCGTAAGGTCCTGAGCGAAAGGCTGTTCTTCTCCAAAAAGTCGAACGAACCATATTGCAGGAAAACCTCTTTGGTATTCAACCCTTTTTGGCTGGAAAATAAGATGACATACACATCCGGGTCGATGTCCCGTACCCGTTGCAAGGTATCCAGCCCGTTCATCTTACCATCCAGGTTATAATCCAGGACGATAACAGAAGGGTGCTTGTCGAGCTCCGAGATACACGATTCCCCGTTCGTGTAAAAATGAATGTTGTTGCTGAGGGATTCCAGTTCCTTAGCGATAAGGCTTTGATAGATGATGTTATCTTCCACGACGAAGATAACGGGCTGTTGATTGAATTCCATGGTTTATGGCTGTATTGCGGATATAAAACCATGGAAAATAATGCCAGAAAAAAAATCGAGGTACTTTATTGATTATCAATGGTATTTTGACAGACCCCAGGGTCAAACGCTCTCAGAATGGGAATTTTCGACTGACCATGGGAATCACTTTAGTACCTCGCTCTGCAGCTGGCCGATACATTCTTTGATCACCGAATCGATGTTGCTTACCAGGGCGGGGATCTCGCCAAGCCCCTCTTTCTGCCGGGCATTGGCCTCTACCGTCCGGATCTCCTGGCGGATGGATTTGATGCCCATGGAATCGATGGTCGATTTTAGCTTGTGAGCCGTCTTGCCTACTTGTTCCCAATTCTCCGCCTCCAGCGCATTTTTCAGATCCTGCACATTCTGAGGCACCGTATCGATAAAAAGAGCGACCATTTTTCGGATAAAACCTTCATCACCGCCGGACACGGATTGAACCATCGATAGATCATAAAGTCTGGAATTCTCGCCTGTCATATTGCTGTTGTTTTTAAGGATATTTTCAGAGGATGAGCCGGCCACCGCCGATTCCCCGGCGACGGAAATTACAGGCTCCCCGAGCCGCGGAAGATTTCGGGCGATGACCCCGAACAGCCGCGCCTCGTCAAAGGGTTTGGCCAGATAATCGGTCATCCCCGCGGCCAGGTATTTTTCACTATCGCCTTTTAAGGCATTGGCTGTCAATGCTATAATAGGTATGCCGGCCTTTACGGGATCTCCCAGCCGGCGGATATGCTGAGTAGCTTCGATGCCATCCATCTCGGGCATCTGAACGTCCATGAGGATACAATCAAAGCTCGATTGCTCGAGTGTCTCCACGGCCTCGCGGCCATTGCCGACGATAACCACCTCAAAGTCCCATGATTCAAGAATATGCCGCGCCAAATATTGGTTCAACTCCACGTCTTCGGCGACCAGCACTCTTCTAGGTCCAAGACTCTTATAATCTATGTCCACACTGACTTCATTTTCCTGCATAGCTTCAATACTCAAATGATAGGGAACGCGTATCGTAAAGGCCGATCCCTTGCCCTCTTCACTGGCCACTAATAATTCGCCGTGCTGCATCTCTACCATATTCTTGCTGATGGCCAGACCAAGACCCGTGCCGCCATACTTCCGCGAGATGGTCGCATCAGCTTGTTCAAAGGGCTCAAAGATAGTCCGTAGCCGCTCTTTTCCGATCCCTATGCCTGTATCCTGTACCACGATCTCCACCACCACACCTTCATCATTTCGGGCAATGATACCCGTGGCAATATTGATATGCCCTGCGTTTGTAAATTTCAGCGCGTTGCTAAGGATATTGTTCAACACCTGGCTTAACCGGTAAGGATCACCTTCAACCACCAGGTCGGCAGGAATGGAATTCTGAAAGACAAGCCCCAGCTCTTTTTCCTCGGCCCGATAGATAAAACTCTGGATAGTGGTGGCAATCTTGTCCACTATCTTGAAAGGTATGCGTTCCAGTTGCAATTTACCTGCCACAATCTTTTCGAGATCGAGAATGTCGTTGACGATAACCAATAAATTATTCGCCGAATCTTGTATCAGCTGAAGATAGTTGCGCTGTTGCTCGTCCAACTTGGTTTTATTGAGCAAGCTGGCGATGCCGAGGATGCCATTCATCGGAGTTCTGATCTCATGGCTCATATGCGCCAGAAAAGACTCTTTGGCTTTCGCGATCTCATCCGTCAATTGCTTGGTGAGCCTGAGCTCCTTCTCCATCTTGATCCTGTCCGTGATGTCCTGCGCGAAACCGATCACATATTGATCGGCGCCGGGCTCCGACATCCGGAAGTTCTTGTATATAAGATAGATGACATCGCCGTCCTTGCTGAGTACGCAGAACTCGCCGCTGACGGCCGTTTCACTTTCCTGAATGGCTTTTATATATTCTTCTTCGAAACCGGAATGATGTTTCTCGGGGATGATCGTGCGGATATTGCGGCCCACAAGCTCCTCTTCCTTATAACCCAATACCCGGCAGATCGCCGGGTTGACTGTCAGGAGCCTGCCGTCCATATCATGCGTACAGATCAGGGCCTGACTATAATTGAAAAGATCGCGATATTTTTTTTCGCTAAGCTTTACCTTTTCTTCGAACTCACGGGTCTCCGTGATCCGTACTACATAGATGATCACCGACTGGAACTGACCACTGGCGTCGAAGATAGGATGTATCCGGTGCATGAAGTGTTGCACCATACCTTCGGCGTCCTGTGACGATTCGGCCCATTCCACCATCCGGCGCGTACGCCGCGCTTTCTCGAAAACCATCCGGCGCGCCCGCGCCTGTGCGACAGGCCGGCCGGCGTACTGACAGAATTCTTCATTGGTCTTACCGATCATCCACTGCCGCAACTGCGGATCGGGTATGGCACTATGATTCGCATACAGGAAACGATATCCTGCATCCGCTACGAGAATTTCCGCCGGAACCTTGTCGAGGATCTCCTCAAAAAAGTGGCTTTCTACTTGCATATCCCGAGGGCCTGGGGCCTTTTTTATTTACTTCATCTTTAGCTCCCCGTTCTGGATCATCCGGTAAAGCGTGGACTTACCCACATCCAGCTTCTTCGCAACGAGCAGAACGTCCTTATCGTATTTATCTAAATAGTGCTGCAGGATCTGTATCTCGAATTCTTTAAGCGTCATCTCCTTGTTCAAAAGATCGGCGATGCTGGCCGTTGTGTTCAGGGTAATATGCTCCGGCGTGATCAATTCTCCATCCGCCATCACGGCTGCCAGCTCCACCACCGATTTCAGCTCCCGCACATTGCCGGGGAAAGGATATTGCAGCAGTTTCTGTTGCGCCTCCGGCGAAAGCATCTTCTTTTCCAGCTTGTTCTCTTTTACAAATCCGTCGATAAAATGCTTGGAAAGGATCAGGATATCATTCCCCCTTTCACGCAACGGCGGCAACAGGATCGGCAGACCTATGAGCCGGTAGTACAAGTCTTCCCGGAAGGTCTTGTTCTTGACCTCTTCCAGCAGGTTCTTATGCGTAGCGACGACAATGCGGACGTCGATCTTGGTGACCGTATTGCTACCAATCCGGGTGATCTCCCGTTCCTGCAATACCCGGAGCAGCTTTGCCTGTAGATTGATATCCAGTTCCCCGATCTCGTCGAGGAACAAAGTTCCCTTATCGGCCTCTTCGAATTTCCCTATCCGGCGCGTAACCGCACCGGTAAACGCACCTTTTTCATGACCAAACAGCTCACTCTCGATGAGGTCCCGCGGGATAGCCGCTACGTTGACGGCAACAAAAGGCAGCTTATGTCTTTCGGAGTTATAATGAATGGCTTTTGCGATCATTTCTTTACCGGAACCCGTTTCGCCTGTGACCGATACCGTAATATTGGTCTTCGACGCTTTTTCGATCATGGAGAAGACCTTTTCGATCTGGTCGCTCTTGCCCAAAATCATCTGGGAGAAATCGTATTTCCGGCCTACCTGACTCTTTAAGGTCTCTACTTCCTGTTTCAGGTTACTGATCTCCCGCAGATGAAGAATACTGTTCCACAGGCGATCTTTGGTATCATCGTCCTTGACTATATAGTCGAAGGCCCCATTCTTTAGCAGATTGATAGCCGTGGCCACATCTTCCTGGCCGGAGATCACGATGACCCGGATGTCAGGATTGTGCTCCTTGATCTTTTTAAGGACCTCTGCCCCATCGCAATCGGGCAGCGAATAGTCCAGGGTCACAACGTCTGGATTCTCATGTAACTGTGCAAAAAAATCGCGTGGAGATTCGAATCTTTTTACCTCGTACTCCGGATTTAAGGAGAGGTAATGCTGAAGCATGGAGCCATACCATACGTCATCTTCAACAATAAAGACCTTAAAAGAATGATGGTTTTTCATATCTGCGTTTATATAGGATAAGATTCTAAACGTTGTTTTGGCGAATTTATTCCCATATTAAGACATTTTCCAACTTATTCTCTCACTTTTTGACGAAGAAAGACCTATCGGGAACATTCGTACCTTCGTCATATGTCCATTAATCGGGAAAAACTAAGACAGCATTTTACCCAGGAGTATCAGCAATTGAATGAGCGGCAACGACTTGCCGTCGATACTACGGAAGGTCCCGTAATGGTCATCGCCGGTCCCGGAACAGGCAAGACCCAGATCCTGGCGGCCCGTATCGGGAAAATTCTCCTGGATACCGATACCGCTCCCGAAAATATCCTTTGCCTGACCTATACCGATGCCGGCACCATCGCCATGCGGCGGCGTCTCCTGAGCTTTATCGGTCCGGACGCCTATAAGGTCAATATCCACACTTTCCACTCCTTTTGCAACGATATCATCCAGGAAAACCTGTCCCTGTTCGAAAAAACGGCCCTGGACCCGATAAGCGACCTGGAACGCATCCAACTTTTCAAGACCCTTATCGACGACTTTCCCAAGAACCATCCGCTGAAACGGTACCGCGGCGACGTCTATTTCGAGATGTCCAATCTGCAGAACCTCTTCAGCACGATGAAACGGGAGGGCTGGACCCCGGAATTTATCAATACGAAGATCGACGAATACCTGGCCTCGCTAGAGACCAGGGATGAATATATTGCCAAAAGGGCCACGCGGGAATTCAAAAAAGGCGATGTCCGTACCGATAAGATCGCCGAGGAAAAGGAACGCATGGACAAGCTAAGGGCTGCCGCAGGCGAATTCGATCGCTTTCAGAAACTGATGCGCGAGCACGACCGGTACGACTTCGACGACATGATCAATTGGATTATCAAGGCCTTCGAGGAGAACAAGCCCCTGCTTTTATCCTACCAGGAACGTTATCAATACATTCTGGTCGACGAATACCAGGATACCAGCGGTACCCAAAACCGGCTGATCAGCCTCCTCATCAGTTTCTGGGACAAACCTAATGTCTTCGTGGTAGGCGATGACGATCAGAGCATCTACCGTTTCCAGGGCGCCAATGTGGAGAACATGCTCGACTTTGCCCAACAGTATGCCAAAGACCTGCTCACCGTGGTCCTGACCAATAACTACCGGAGCACCCAACCCATCCTGGATATCTCGCGGACGCTTATCGAACGAAACCAGGAACGGCTCGTGGCCCAGATTCCTGGTCTTTCCAAACATCTCGTGGCCAGCCATCCCCGCACCGGGCAACTGCATTTCCCACCGCAACTACAGGAATACCTGAGCCCGCGGCAGGAGATGACAGGCATCACTCTCCAGGTGGAAAGACTGCTGGCGGAGGGGGTACTGCCCGGCCGTATCGCGATCATTTATAAAGAAAACAAATACGGGGAAGAGCTGGCGCGCTTTCTTCAGTTGAAGAATATCCCCGTCTATAGCAAGCGGAATCTCGATCTTTTCACGGTCCCCCTGGTGCAGCAGATTCTCCTCATGCTTCGTTATTTATGGGCGGAGCATGATGCACCCTATGGTGGGGACGAAATGTTATTTGAGATCCTCCATTTTAAATTCTTCGGTATCGCTCCTATCGAGATCGCAAAATTATCCGTCGACGTGGCCGATAAACAGTTCGGTGACCAGCGCACCTCCATCCGCCGACTGCTTTACGAGAAGGCAAACCGCCCGGCCCGCGATCTCTTCGATCAGGGCCTGCCCGAACCACTGAAAAAGGCCAGCCGGACTTTAGAGTCGCTCATTGGGGATGTTTCCAATCTCACCCTCCAGGGCCTGTTCGAAAATGTTATCCGTGATACCGGCGTTCTGGCCTTTGTGATCACCAACCCCGAAAAGATCTGGTTGATGCAGGTGCTCACCGCCTTGTTCAATTTTATCAAAGAGGAATCGCGACGTGATCCGGATCTCAATCTCGAGCAGTTCCTCCAGATCACCGACTTGATGAAGGCTAACGGACTGCCGTTACCGCTGGTCAAGGTCTCCGGCAGCGACAAGGCCGTCAACTTGCTCACCGCTCATGGCAGCAAAGGGCTCGAATTCGAATATGTCTTTTTTGCCGGGGCAAATGCAGCTACCTGGGAAAAGAAACGCAAACCCGGTGGTGGCTATAAATATCCCGATAACCTGTTCTCCTCCCGCAGCAGCGACGAATCCGGCAGCGAAGAGCTTCGCCGGCTATTCTATGTCGCGCTGACGCGGGTGGAAGTGCATCTGTTCATCTCCTACGCCCGCTATCGAGACGACGGCAAAGAGCTCGAACCGTCTATGTTCATCGCCGAGATCATGGATCAGTATGAGCTGTCGTTCGGGAAGGTGTCCATTCCGGTGGAAGAGCAAACCGCGTTCGACGCCCTCCCCTTTGGCGATGCCATCGCTCCGGAGATACAGGCGGGGGAAGAGGACCTCATCGGTCGCATGCTCGAGAAGTTCGTGATGAATGTAACGGCGCTCAACAACTATCTAAAATGCCCGTTGGAGTTCTATTACAGGAACCTGATCCGCATCCCGTCGCCAAAGAACGAAGCGACCGAATTCGGGAGTGCGGTTCACCATGCCTTGCAGCGGCTTTTCGAAAAAATGAAGGAAGACGCACACGAGCGTTTCCCTTCGCGCGCAGAGATGCTCATCGACTTCGAATGGTATATGCGGCGTCACCGCGAGATCTTTACCCGCGAAGCTTTCGCCCGGCGGATGGAATATGGATTAGAAGTGCTTGCCAATTACTATGACAAGTATGTCGCGCAATGGAATAAGATCGTCGCCGTGGAACGAAATATCCGCAATGTTATAGTCCGCGGTGTGCCGCTCAAAGGGAAGCTGGACAAGCTGGAGTTCCAGGGGAAGGAGGTCAATGTGGTCGATTATAAGACCGGCGATGTCGACAAGGCTCGGGAGAAGCTGACGCCGCCGAATGAAAAGGACCCTAACGGGGGAGACTACTGGCGGCAGGCCGTCTTTTACAAGATCCTGGTCGACAGCTACGAGCAAAAAGAGTGGAAGGTAACCAGCACCGAATTCGATTTTGTGGAACCCGACAAGAAAAAGGAATACCGAAAGGCGAAGATCATGATCACCCCTGAAGACACGACCACCGTCACACAACAGATCGTTCAGACCTGGCATAAGATCCAAAACCGGGAGTTCTATACCGGCTGCGGCAAACCGGACTGCCACTGGTGCAATTTTGTGAAGACGAATGATTTGGCCATCGCCCTTCATGAGATAGCCGAAGAAGAGGAGGAAGCGCCCAATTAATAACATTTTTTTGCACGATAAAGCTATTATGTTTGCATGATGAAGACAAGTCTCTGTTTTCTGGCCCTTCTTTGCTCTCTGCTTATCTTGGACATGGTGTGTCTCCCGGGATGCGCCAACATCGTCCCGCCCAGCGGCGGCCCCAAAGACACCATCCCACCCCGGCTGGTATCCGCGCTGCCCGCAGACTCGGTGAGGCATTTCGCCGAGAAAAAGATCGTCCTCAATTTCGACGAATACATTGACGGCAAAGATCTTCGCACCGAGCTGCTCGTCAACCCGGTACCCAAAGTAGACCCGATTGTGGAGGCCAAGCTCAGGGTCGTCACCATCCGTATCAAAGATACCCTGCAACCCAATACCACCTATTCGTTGAACTTTGGCAAGGGAATCAAGGACGTGAATGAAGACAATGTCCTGAAAAATTTCATGTACGTCTTCACAACCGGGGATGCTCTCGATAAAGGTGAGATGACCGGCTATGTCTATGTGGCCAATACCGGCAAACCGGACAGCACTATCATCGCCATGCTGCACGTCACCGACAGTGATTCCGCGGTTATCAAAGACAGACCCCGCTATATTGCTCGAACGGACACTACGGGCCGGTTCCATTTCCAGTTCGTAAAACCGGGCAAATACTGGCTTTATGCCCTCAAGGACGAAGGCGGAAGTCACAAATATCTCTCCAAAGCCCAGCTTTTTGCCTTCGCGGACAGCCCCGTAGTCATCGGCGCCGGCTCACCGACCCCGACCCTCTATGCTTATTCGGAGTCGGCGGAGACCAAATCTTCGTCCGGTAGCGGCAATATTTCGGCAAAAAAACCCAGAGGAAAACAGGACACCCGTCTCCAAGTATCCAACAATGCCCAAAACGGGGTCTTCGACGTGCTCGATACCTTCCGGCTGACCTTTTCTTCCGGGTTGAAGGTCTTCGACTCGACACAGCTTAGGTTTACCGACGAGAATTTCAAAGACCTCCCGCTGAATCAATACCGGTACGTCCGGGATACGACAAACAAGGTGTTTGCGCTGCTGTACAACTGGCCCACGGATACCAAATACCACCTGATCCTCCCCCGGACCTTCGGCCAGGACTCCCTGGGCAGAAAGCTGATCAAGGACGACACCATGAACATCCATACCAAAAAGGATATCGACTATGGGGAAGTACTGATCCGGGTAATGAACGTCGACCTGAGCCGGCATCCGGTGCTGCTTTTTGTCCAGAGCGATAAGATCAAATACGCCATTCCATTCCACAACCGTCGGGTCGTCCGGCGGATCCTTTTCCCGCCGGGTGAATATGAGCTGCGCATCCTTTTCGATACCAACGAAAACGGCGTCTGGGACCCGGGTAAATTCTTCGGCACACCCAAAAAACAGCCGGAAAGGGTCATTACTATCCGGAAAAAAATGAATGTCAAGGCGAATTGGGACAACGATTGGGATACCAACCTGTAAATAGGGGGAACCCCATTCCCGAAGGACGAAACCACGTACCTTTGCAGAATGCAATTTTCTTCGTCTTTACTGGAGCAGGCCGTGGGTGAGTTCGCCCGGCTGCCGGGCATCGGCAAAAAAACCGCCTTACGGCTGGTGCTGCACCTGCTGAAGCTCGACAACAGCAATGTACAGGGCTTTGGCGAGACGCTGATCCGCATGCGCAACGAGATCAGGTTTTGCCAGCGTTGCCATAATGTAGCCGACGCCGATATCTGCTCCATCTGCGCCAATTCGATGAGAAAGCAAGAACTGATTTGTGTAGTGGAGACTATTAGGGAAGTGATCGCCATCGAGAGCACGCAACAATTTAATGGGACCTATCATGTCCTGGGAGGGGTGATTTCGCCTTTGGATGGTGTGGGGCCGGATCAACTGAACATCGAGACCCTGGTAAACCGGGTCCGCAAGGAACAGACCCAGGAGCTGATCTTCGCCCTCAACCCCACTATACAGGGAGATACAACGATCTATTATATTCAAAAGAAGCTGCAGGACACGCCCGTTCGGATCACGACAATCGCCAGGGGGATCGCCTTCGGTGGCGAACTCGAGTACGCCGACGAGATGACCCTGGCGCGGTCGATCACGAACCGCTTGCCGGTAGAAAACTATCGGGCCGGCGGGTAGGAGGATGAACGTCGCCGCGCCGACCTTGTCCTTATGTATTTTTTATGTACTTTTGTGGCTGCACAGGCGGATTTGTTTATTGTTCAGCCTGGCAGGCCCGATGGACGGCGCTACATTGAACTAATAAACGTTTGAAATACCACACACCTTCGGCTATTTCCCTCGTTATTAGCAAGTTAGCACGTCAGCGGCCTCAAAAAAAGAGGAGGAATTCACATGAAGACGATCTACGACGTATTGAAAGAACGCATCCTTGTTATCGATGGCGCCATGGGTACCATGATCCAGCGGCATAAGCTGGAAGAAAAAGACTATCGCGGCGAACGCTTCAAAGACTGGCCGTCAGACCTCAAAGGCAATAATGACCTGCTGTGTCTGACCCAACCCGCCATTATCGAAGACATTCACCGGCAATATCTCGACGCCGGCGCCGATATCATCGAGACCAATACCTTCAACTCCCAGCGGATCAGCATGGCCGACTACCATATGGAAGACATGGCCTTCGAGATCAATGTGGCTGCCGCAACGATCGCAAAAAAAGCCGCAGCCGAATACACCGCCAAAAATCCCGATAAACCGCGTTTCGTGGCCGGCGCTATCGGGCCGATGAACAAGACCCTTTCGCTTTCGCCGGATGTCAACAATCCCGGTTTCCGTGCAGTGACCTTCGACGAAGTGATGTCGGCCTATTACGAACAGGTCAAAGGGCTTGTGGAAGGTGGTGTCGACCTGCTGCTGGTTGAAACGATCTTCGATACGCTCAACGCCAAAGCAGCCATCTTCGCCATTAAGAAGTATTTCCGCGACGCTAAAAGGCCGGAGCTGCCGGTTTCTATCAGCGGCACTATCACGGACGCCAGCGGACGAACGCTAAGCGGCCAGACGCTGGAAGCCTTTTATGTTTCCGTGATGCACGCCCGCCCGTTGAGTATCGGACTAAATTGCGCGCTTGGGGCGCAGGAAATGCGGTCGCATATAGAAGAGCTGAGCCAGATAGCCGCCTGTTATACTTCGGCCTATCCCAATGCCGGTTTGCCCAACGCGATGGGTGAATACGACGAACAACCCGAGCAGACCGCTCACTTTATAGAGGATTGGGCCGAAAACGGATTCGTCAACATCGTCGGCGGCTGCTGCGGCACAACCCCCGACCATATCCGGCATATCGCCGAACATGTAGCGACCATCAAACCAAGGCCGCTCCCTGTAATTGAAAAAGAAATAGCTTAAAAGATGGAAGTTGCTTCGATAAAACCCTTTCTTCGTCTATCCGGTCTCGAGCCGCTGGTATTGCGTCCCCTGACCAATTTTGTCAACGTAGGAGAACGCACGAACGTTACCGGTTCGAAGAAATTCGCCCGGTTGATCCGCGATAACAAATACGAGGAGGCCCTGAGCGTTGCCCGTCAACAGGTAGAGAACGGCGCCCAGATCCTCGACGTCAACATGGACGACGCCCTGCTCGACGGCGAAAAAGCAATGCAGACCTTTCTCAACCTTCTGCAGGCCGAACCCGATATCGCCAAGATCCCCATCATGATCGACTCCTCTAAGTTCTCGATCATCGAAGCCGGTCTCAAATGCGTACAGGGTAAATGTATAGTCAACTCCATCTCGCTGAAAGAAGGAGAAGAAAAATTCATCGAACAGGCAATCGTCTGCCAAAGCTATGGCGCCGCCGTGATCGTGATGGCATTCGATGAGAACGGACAGGCGGACACACTTCGAAAAAAAGTAGACATCAGCGAACGGGCCTATAAGATCCTCACGGAACGTTTAGGCTTCTCGCCTGAAGACATCATCTTCGACCCGAACATCTTCGCCATCGCAACGGGTATCGAAGAGCACAACAACTACGCCGTAGATTTCATCGAAGCCATAAAAGAGATCAAACAAAAGATGCCCCTGACGCGAATCAGCGGCGGCGTCAGCAATATGTCATTCTCCTTCCGTGGCAACGAGACCGTCCGCGAGGCCATGCACAGCGTATTTCTCTATTACGCGATCAAGGCAGGCATGGACATGGGCATCGTCAACGCCGGCCAGCTCGTGGTCTACGACGAGATCGAGCCGAGGTTGAAGCAGCTCTGCGAGGACGTGATCCTGAACCGTAACCCCGAGGCCACCGATAAACTGCTGGCCTTCGCAGAAACAGTAAAAGCCAAGGGCAAGGAAGAGGTTAAAGACGAGGCCTGGCGCCGCGGTACCGTGGAGGAGCGGCTGAAACATGCCCTCGTCAATGGCATCACCGATTACATCGACGGCGATACCGAAGAGGCCCGCTTGAAATATCCCAAACCACTGGACGTGATCGAAGGGCCGCTGATGGCCGGGATGGATGTGGTCGGCGATCTCTTTGGCAGCGGCAAGATGTTCCTTCCCCAGGTAGTAAAAAGCGCCCGGGTGATGAAGAAATCGGTAGCTATCCTTACTCCTTATATCGAGCTAGAAAAAGAGGAACGCCGGAAAGCCGCGGGTGCCAATGGCATAGAGGATGCCGGCGCCGCAAAAATATTGCTCGCCACCGTCAAAGGCGATGTACACGATATCGGCAAGAACATCGTCGGCGTGGTATTAGGGTGCAATGGTTATGACATCATCGATCTTGGCGTCATGGTGCCGGCCGACAAGATCCTGGAGACAGCCAAAAAAGAGAAAGTAGCCGCCATCGGTCTCAGCGGACTGATCACGCCTTCTCTGGACGAGATGGTGCATGTAGCCAGGGAGATGAAACGGCAGGATTTTGAGCTGCCGCTGCTGATCGGCGGTGCAACGACCTCGCGGATGCATACCGCCGTCAAGATCGCACCGGAATTCGATAAAGGCGTAGTCCACGTGTTGGATGCTTCCCGGAGTGTCACCGTGGTGGGCTCGCTGCTGAATGCTGATCAAAAGCCCGGTTTCCTCCAATCGATAAAGACCGAATACAAAAAGCTGAAAGACGATTTCAACAGCAAAAAGACGTTAAAACAATATTTGACCTTCCCGCAGGCACAGGAGAACAAGGTGCCCATCGATTGGGCAAACTTCCAACCGGTGACGCCCACCTTCATAGGGACAAAGACATTCGATGGCTATGACCTCGCGGCGATCGCCGAATTCCTCGATTGGGGTCCATTCTTTATCGCCTGGGAACTGCATGGCAAATATCCGCAGATCCTCACCGATCCGGTCGTAGGCACG
>JAICXX010000036.1 GCA_025934485.1 Chitinophagaceae bacterium | reverse complement strand
TGAGGTCAAACGGCGGAGAAAGACGGCATTCTTCTGGCGCTATGTGTTGCCGGCGGTATTGGTGGTTGCCGCTGCAGGCCTCTATGGACATTACGCTTATGCTCCTGCCGGCTCCGCGGGCGGGAAGGCTATTCATCCTGTAGCAGGAAGCAGCACGGGTGGAAATCCGGTAGCCGACGGCGGCGTCGGCAGTAGTCCGGCGGACCAGCCAGCGGCGGGCGCAAATGCGACGACCGGGGGTGCATCGACGCCGAGTGCAGCGACGGGGGGGATGGCGCAGGCCGGGCATTCGTCCACGGATTTATCAAGGGTAAGCGCTGCCCTCTCGCGGCAGGCGGGCCGCAACGGGGTCGAGGGCCACAAAGAGAGTGACGGGATTGCGGACGAGGCCTCCAACAAGGCCACCGACGGGACCATTGACGAAACCGCGACTGCCGGAGGGGCGGCATTGGCCGGTCGACCGCAGGCGGCGGGACATTCCCAGGCGGCGGATCAAACCCGGATTGCCGGGCAGTCCCGGGCTGCGGATCAAAAAGGGCTGGATGCCTGGTTCTATCTCCCCGGACTGGCCGATCAGCGGCTGGCCCCGCAGATACGCGCTTCCGCGACACTGGCGTCGCAATTGGGCACAAAAAATGTCGCGATGGCCGGACTATCGCACCCGCGGCGGCAGTGGGAGGCCGGGTTTGTCGCCGGCGGAGGCCTGTCGAGACTGAACCGGCTGAAAAGCGATCAGGCGAGGGTCGCCCTGGCTGCAGGCACTACCTCCTTTTACGCCATCAGCAACGCTTCCTCGGGCAGCCATTATATTTCCAATGTCCAGCCTGAAGCTTCATTCGAAGGCGGTATCTATCTGCAAAGAGCGCTCAGCGACCGGTGGATCTTCAATACCGGGATGAACCTGCATTATTACTCGAACCGGATCAGCGTGGGCCAGCAGGTGACGACCTATGTCCAGTCCTCGTATTCCTATCTTGCGCCCAGGGTACAGACCGCCGGGACTACGTCGATGTACACCGCCGGCGATACACGGAGTGTGATCAACAAATACTATTTCCTGGAATTACCGGTGGGGTTGCAATGGAAGATCAACAAGAGCCATCTCCTGCCCATTTTTGTGGAAGGCGGCGTTTCGTTGTCGCGGCTGATGGGCGCCAGCGCACTTTTCTACAATGCGAAAACGGGGCTATATTCCAAGGAAGGCGATATCGTCAACAAGACGCAGTTCAATGTCGAGTCTGCGTTGATGGTGGGACTGCCGTTCCATGGGGTCAATATCCAGCTGGGGCCACAGATCCAATACGGGCTGACACCGCTGGTGAATACACAGGGAGTGGGAGCTCAGCATTTGCTATACACCGGCATCCGGCTGGTGGTCATCCCCGGCAGGAAATGAGCCGTCCAGAAAGTGCAAATTGCGGCGGATGCCGCTGTATTTGGTTCGTTTGATGGCCGAATGACGAAACAGTTCCCGAAACTTTTCTTCCGTTAGCTCTTCCCAATCCCTGGTCTTGAAGTTCAGGATCGCGGGAATCGGGGTAAAGGCGGGCTCCCCGGTGGGCTGCGCAAAACGGTTCCATGGGCATACGTCCTGACAGGTATCGCAGCCGAAAAGCCAGTTGTCGAAACGCCCCTTTTGGGAATCGGGGATCAGGAGGTCCTTGAGCTCGATGGTATAGTAAGAGATGCATTTGCTGCCGTCGATGACCTTGCCCGCGCCGATAGCATCCGTAGGGCAGGCGTCGATGCACCGGCGGCAAGTCCCGCAATAATCACCGGCAAACGGCGCATCGTAGTCGAGCTCCAGATCGACGATCAGCGAGGCGATAAAAAAGAACGAACCCGCCTGTTTATGCAGCAGGTTGCCGTTCTTGCCGATCCATCCCAGACCGCTGCGCACGGCCCAACTGCGTTCCAGCACGGGGGCGCTGTCCACGAAACCACGGCCGTCGATCTCGCCGAATGCCGTCCGCATCTTGTCCAGCAATTGATTCAGCCGGGCGCGAATGACCTCGTGGTAGTCGTTCCCGAAGGCATATTTGGCCACCTTTGGCGCATCGGGCTGCTGGCCGGCGCCGGGAAAATAGTTCATCAGCAGGGTGATCACCGATTTTGCTCCCGGTACCAGCCGGGAGGGGTCTATCCGCAGGTCGAAATGATTTTCCATATACCGCATGGTTCCCTGCATGCCTTTGTTCAGCCATTGTTCCAATCTGCGCGCATCTTCCTCGAGCCGGACAGCCCGGGCAATACCACAATGGTCGAAACCGAGCTCCCGGCTCCACTGTTTGACGAGATACGTATGATCGTTTGTTGTCAATTATTTTTTCTATATTGTTGTCGTTTATACCCTAACACCTACTTATGATAAACCGTAAGTCGATTGCCGCGCTGGCCGTCCTATGTCTATGCCTGAGCGTCCTTCATCCTTTTGCCCAGGGCCTGGGCAAAGCTAAGCATATGCTTGGAAAACTCACGGCCGCCGATTTCACGCTTCCCGCCACCACCATTGTCGACAGCAATACCAACGCCGTGACCCTCGCCGATCTGGGCGATGTTCATTTCATCGGGGATAAACGAGGTTGGTTCTCCTATGTGTATGTCCGTCAGACGCGCATCAAAATTCTGAATAAGAAGGCCTTCGACCTGGCGACGGTAAAGGTCGACCTTTATGGCGAATCGGACGAGGACCGGGACAAACTCAGCAATGTCACGGCGTCTGCCTGGAATCTGGAGAACGGACAGCTGCAGGAAACAAAACTGGAGCCCAAAGATGTATATACCTCGAAGACCAATAAGCGTTGGACAGAGGCTAAATTCTCGGTGCCCGGTGTCAAGGAGGGATCGATCCTGGAATATACCTATACTATCGTCTCGCAGTATAATTTTGATCTGCCGTCGTGGAAATTCCAGTCGGAACGATATCCCTGCTTGTCCAGCGAATACCACGTGGAGATCCCCACGACGCTCAACTATGTCCTCGTACGGCAGGGTGTTCATCCGTATGCGGTAGATAAAGGTTCTACAGGCAATGGTACTTATTTCGTTACGGAAAAGGCGGACGGAGCCTCCATGGGGGCGCCGGATCACGACTACACCGTCAGCGCGATCACGGTCAAGCACGATTGGGTCATGAAGAATATCCCGGCCTTCGGAACGGAGCATTATCTGACCACGCCGGACAATTACATCGACGAGATCAGCTTTCAGCTTTCCAGCACCTACAATGGGGTAGAAAGTACCGCCCATATGAATACCTGGGCTAAGGCAACCGAAGAATTGCTGACGGGATCCCAATTTGGCGGAGCGCTGAATGACGATGACGAGGCGATCACCGGACTGGCCGACAAGATCCCGGAGGGAAGCAGTTCGACGGCTACGGCTAAGGCGGTATACTACTACGTTAGTCAGCATTTTACCTGTATCGGCCACGACAAATATGTCCGTACCAACCTCAGGGACGTCATCCGCAACAATAGCGGGACCGTAGGCGAGATCAATCTGCTGCTGACCGGCTTGCTCCGCAAGAAGGGCTTAGCAGCGGACCCCGTGCTGCTGAGTACCCGCGAGCATGGATTCAACCTGGCCAGCTATCCTATGCTTGAAAAGCTGAACTATGTGATCGTCCGGCTGCACCTCGGCGATAAGGTCTATTATCTGGATGCCGCCCGGCCTGATCTGGGTTTCGGCACGCTGGCACCCGATTGTTACAACGGCCATGCCCGCATCATCAGCAAAACGGATTCGGGCTCGGTGTATTTCTGGGCCGATTCGCTCAAGGAAAGAAAGGTGACGATGGTATTGATGTCCGGCACGGACAAAGGGTTGACGGGAACCTGGCAGTCGAGTCCGGGAATGCTGGAATCCTATAATGTACGCCGCAAGATCGCAGAGCACGGCCAGGACCAGTTCTTCAAGGATATCCAGACCAGCTGGGGTGATGATGCCGAGATCAGCGATGGCGGTATCGATTCGGTAGACAGGCTGGAGGAACCTGTAAAGATACACTACGATTTTCTGCTGAAACAGCAGCCGGGTGCGCCGGTGCTTTATTTCTATCCGATCATGGGGGATGAATGGCACACCAATCCTTTTATGGCGGCGGAGCGGAAATATCCGGTGGAGATGTATTATACGATCGACCAGACCTATATCTTCTCGCTGATGATCCCCGACGGTTATGTGGTAGACGAGCTACCCAAATCGGCGAAGGTAGCTTTCAATGGCGACCAGGGCTATTTCGAGTACCTGATCGTCAACCAGGGGGGACAGATCCAGTTGCGTTGCCGTGTCCGGCTGAACAAGGCCTGGTTCGGCGCGGAAGATTATAGCACGCTGCGGGATTTCTTTGGTTTTATCGTGAAGAAGGAGAACGAACAGATCGTGCTCAAAAAACAATAGCTTATTACTAACCACCTATATCTAGACCATGACCATTCGTAAACTATCGCTCACAACCGCAAGCTGTTTGCTGTTCTGCACCCTTTTGCAGGCACAGGATAAGCTGCCGGTAAAGTTCGGGAAAGTAACCCCGGAAGATTTCAATGTCACCGTTAAGGGACCCGATTCCGCGGCCGGCGCCGTGGTGATCGCCGATTATGGGACCAGCTCCTTTGAAGGCAGCGTCCGCGGCTGGTTCGATCTAATTTTCAAGCACTCCTGCCGCATCAAGATACTCAAGCAGAATGCCTTCGAGGCGGCCACTATCAAGATACCACTATATGTGTCGGGCAACGATGGCGAAAAGATCCTGTCGCTGCACGCCGCGACCTATACGCTGGAGAACGGGAAGGTCGTCGAGACCAAAATCGATGACAAGGCGATCTTCACCGATCAGCTCGATCGGCATTGGGTGGAAAAAAAGTTCACCTTTCCCGCGTTGAAGGAAGGGGCGATTATCGAGTACACCTATACGCAAACCTCACCCTTCCTATTCAATCTGCAACCCTGGTCGTTCCAGGGTGATTACCCCTGCCTGTGGAGCGAATACCAGGTCGATATGCCCAATTTTTTTCGATACGTGACGCTGGGGCATGGGTACGCGAACTACGATATCAATACGACGGACAGCCGGACTGCCACGTTCCATTTGACTTTTCCGGGCGGGGCGGATGCGGACGACCACGAAACGCTCGACGACCAAGTGGTTACGCACCGCTGGGTGATGAAGAACGTGCCGGCGCTGAAGGAGGAACCGTTCACGACCTCGATGCGGAATTATGATGCCAGCCTGGAGTTCCAACTGGCCAGCTATAACTTTACCCAAGCCCATTATTACAAGGATGTCATGGGCAATTGGCTTAGCGTCAGCGAAAGCCTGCTCAAGGACGATGACTTCGGGGCCGATCTGGACAAGGGCAATGGCTGGATGGACGACGAATTAAAGCCGGTGCTGCAGGGGGCTACGGGGGACCGCGAAAAAGCGGAACGCCTCTTCGCCTTTGTGCGTGACAAGTTCAACTGTACGGGCCATAGCAGTCTCTATATGA
The DNA here is from genome assembly GCA_025934485.1 of Chitinophagaceae bacterium. Taxonomy (GTDB): domain Bacteria; phylum Bacteroidota; class Bacteroidia; order Chitinophagales; family Chitinophagaceae; genus Puia. The sequence continues at coordinate 35,070 of JAICXX010000036.1, read as the reverse complement.
ATGATCCGCTAAAAACGGTGTTCAAGAATAAACACGGCAACGAGGCCGAGCTCAACTTGTTGCTGGTAGCATTGTTGCGTCATGAGAAGATCGTCGCCGATCCGGTGATGCTGAGCACCCGTTCGCACGGGTTCGCCAATGAGATCTATCCGCTGCTCACCCGGTTCAACTATGTCGTCTGCCAGGCGACGATCGACTCTGGCAGATACTATCTCGATGCCAGTGAGCCCTGGCTGGGTTTTAACCGGTTACCCGAGCGTTGTTATAATGGCTATGCACGCGTACTGAACAAGGACCTGCCGTCCTATGTGTACCTCGACGCCGATTCTATGCGAGAGGAAAAATCCACGCTTGTCTTCATTAGCAAAGCGGACAAGGGCAGCGGGCTAATCGGTCAGATGACGAGCACGCCGGGGTTTAATGAAGCCTGTACCCTGCGGGAAAAATTGAAAACGACCAGCGCGGCCGACTTCTTCAAAACCATTAAATCGGCCTATTCGCCGGAATTCATGGTCAGCAACCTCCAGCTCGACTCGCTGAACCGCCCTGATGATCCGTTGCAGGTGGTTTACGATCTGGATATCCATCCCGACTCCAGCTCCGATCTCTTCTATTTCAATCCCATGTTGAACGAAGGGCAGAAGGAAAACCCCTTTAAATCCGCCGAGCGGAAATATCCGGTAGAAATGCCTTATGCCATGGATGAGATGTATACGCTGAACATGGACATCCCGGAAGGATACGATGTAGATGAGCTTCCCAAGTCGGCCAGGGTAGCGTTTAACACCGACGAGGGCCTTTTCGAATACCTGATCGTCAAAAGTGGTGACGCCATCCAGTTCAGGTCGCGGATCAAGTTCAACAAGGCCAATTTCAAGCCGGAAGATTATGCTACGCTGCGCGATTTCTTTAGTTATATCGTTAAAAAGCAAAGCGAGCAGATCGTATTCAAAAAGAAAAAGACCGTATGAGGAAGGTATTCTATATCCTATTGTTGATGCCCTGTGGCCTGCGGGCGCAGAATTATAGTACCGCGCTGATCCCCGATTCGCTAAAGAAGGATGCACGCGGGGTGATCCGCGACCAGGAGATGATCATGGAGATCAAGTCGCCGGGTAAGGCGGTGTGGCGGGAGCGTCATGTATACACTGTGTTGAACTCCAACGCCGATTATCTGGCTAATTACCGGTCCCATTACGACAAATTGCTTTCGATCAGCGATATTTCGGGGGTATTGTACGATAGCCTGGGAAAAGCGGTGCGTAAGGCTAAACGGAAAGATATGCAGGATCGAACCATGGACGATGGGATGAGTCTTGCGACGGACGACCGTGAGCTCGAGCACAATTTCTATTGTCAGCTCTATCCCTACACCGTCGACTACCAGGAAAACGATGAGGAGGACGGCATTTTGGGTTTTCATACCTGGATGCCGCTTGTGGGTTCGGGTATCTCCACGCAGCATAGCAAATATGTCATCATCGCACCCAAAGACTATTTGGTGCGTTATTTATCGGTCAACGGCGCGCCTGCGCCGGTGATCACCGAAGAAAAAGACAAAAAGATCTATACCTGGGAAGCCTGGAACATGCCTGCCAGGAAAACGGAATCACATGGTCCGATATGGACGGAAATAGTGCCGTATGTCATGACGGCTCCTTCCGATTTCGAGCAGCAGGGATATAAGGGGAATATGTCGACATGGACCGACTATGGTAAATTCATTCAGCAACTGCGGACAGGCCGCGACCTGCTGCCTGAAAATATAAAGCAGCAGGTCCATGCGTTGGTTGATACCATTCCCGATGTGCACCGAAAGGTATATGCGTTATATCGCTATCTGCAGCAGAATACCCATTATATCAGCGTTCAGTTCGGCATCGGTGGCTGGCAGCCCTTCCCTGCCGATTATGTGGCTAACAAGCGCTATGGAGATTGTAAGGCCCTGTCCAATTACATGGTGGCGCTGTTGAAGGAAGCAGGTATCAAAGGGAAATATGTAGAGATCATGGCGGAGAAAGACGCCCCGCCGATGATCGATAAATTCTCCTGTTCTCAATTCAACCATGCGATCTCCTGTGTCCCGCTGGACAAGGATACGATCTGGCTGGAATGCACCAATCAGACAGTATCCCCGGGGTATATGGGTACGTTCACCGGTGGTCGGGAAGCGATCCTGATCGACGAGGATGGGGGACACCTGGTAAGGACTCCGGGCTATACAGCCGCCGACAATATCCAGTGCCGGGTTGTGCAGGCGCAGCTGGCGCCCGATGGCGATCTGGATGCCGCCGTGAGGACCCGATATGGCTGTATCCGGCAGGAATTACCGCACGCGATGATAGATGTGTGGTCTGCCGAGGACCGCAAAAAATATCTCAACGAGCTCTTCGATCTGCCCACCTATACGGTCGACAAGAGTCATTACGACGAATACAAGGGACCACACCCTGTGGTCGATGAAGACCTTCACGTCACGGTGTCCAACTATGCCAGCGTCTCGGGCAAACGCCTTTTCATCAACCCCAATGTTTTCGATCGTAACAGCTTGCGGTTACCGGCGGACAGTATCCGTAAATACGATTATGTCGATGACAATGCCTTTACGAATATCGACAGCGTCGTGATCACGGTGCCTTCCGGCTACGAGGTGGAAGCCCGGCCGAAGGACGTCGCTATCCAAGGGGATTTCGGTACCTTTCGAACCAGTCTGCGGTTCGAGAACGATAAGCTGATCTACTACCGGTTTCGGCAGCACTCGGCCGGCCGGTATCCGCCCGCGGAATATGCGGCACTGGTGAAGTTCTACGAACAGCTCTACCAGAGCGACAATCAACGGGTAGTACTCGTTAAAAAAGAGTGATCGCCGGATGCCGGCGGCCGGCCAGGCCGGTTGCTTACTGACACGCCCCGCCGATGGCTTCACCTACGAGGTTGATGAGATTCTGATAGATGGGCTTTTTCTCTTCCTGGGGTTTTTCCACGATGATAACCGCGGCATAGTTCCGGCAGGTGTCGACCCAGGCGGCCATGCCCTGCAGATCGGGCGAGACCATCAGGGTGCCACTCGCATTCGCCAAATAATTGCCAAGCGCTGGTTTGGCCCCCTGCAATTCCTTCGGCATATATTTTATGGGCAGGTTGCCGAACTGGACCCGCTCCAGCTCCTGCACCGCTTTTTCACTGAGGACGCGTTTCCCTTCGAACATGCCTTTGTTGAGCAACATCGTAAGGAAATTGATATAGTCGTTCGCGCAGCTGCGGCCTCCGTTGGCGGGGTCGTCGGCACCGCCATCCTCGTTCACAAAACTCGTGGCGTGCATCTTGAGCGGCCGTTCGATACGGTCCATCATCAGCCGGCCGAAGGTTTTCTTGGAGACCACTTCCAAACACCGGCCCGCGATATTGGGCCCATAGGCGCTATAGAAGACTTCCGTGCCGGGGTTGGTGGCGATAGAATGTTTGTCGGCATAGCTACCCGCCATGTCCTCCAGTGTCTCGAAATGGACCTTCGCCATGGGTTTTTCTACGCTCTCGTCCGTCTTGATGCCGCTCGTGTTGGTGAGACAGTTGCGGATGGTGATATAGCCCTTCATGTATTTGCCGAAAAGCGGGATGTATTGCGTGACCTTGTCGTCCAGCGACAGCTTCCCTTCATCGACGAAGGTCATCACGAGGGCTGCCGTCATCCAGTCACCGGCCCGGCCGATGGGCGCCTGCGTCTTGGCCGTGAAATCGGTGTTGAGGCTCTTCTGATAGACGACCTTTCCATCCTTCCACACGACTACGGCATAGCCGCCACCGATAGCTTTCTGATTCTGTTTAAGGAGCTGATCCACAGCGTCGAAATTCGACTGGGCGAAGATGGGCAGACAGAATAGCAGGCCGGCCGTGAACAAACTGAATCGTCGACAGTTTAAGGTGATTTTATATGACATAAATACTGGATTGTGATCCGTGGTTTGGATTTTGTGACACAAGTTTAACATTTATTCATCTAAAAAGGAAAACCATAAATATATGAACCTGAATAATTTCACTATCAAGGCTCAGGAGGCGATCGCGAAGGCGCAGCAGCTTGCTTTCGACAGTTCGAACCCCGCCATAGATACGGATCATCTTCTCAAGGCGTTGCTGAGCGAAGAAGATTCTCCGGTAGGGTTCCTGTTGAAGAAGAACAACGTGAACGTGGCTTTTGTGGAAAGCAAGCTGGACGAAGCCATTCAGAAACTCCCCAAGGTAAGCGGCGGGGAGCCGGCGCAGACCATCAGCCGGGAATTGAACAATGCGGTTCTCCGGGCGGGTTCGGATCTGAAACAGTTCGGGGATGAGTTCGTCAGTGTGGAGCATCTGCTGCTGGGCCTGGTGCAGGGAAGTGATAATACTGCCAAATTGCTTAAGGACGCAGGTCTTACCGGGAATGGGCTGATCGCGGCGGTCAAGGATCTCCGTAAAGGGTCCACGGTAAACAGCCAGACCCAGGAAACCACCTTCAATGCTTTGAACAAATACGCCAAGAATCTCAACGAGCTGGCCCGTCAGGGCAAGCTGGACCCGGTAATCGGACGCGACGAGGAGATCCGGCGAACCTTACATATCCTCTCCCGCCGGAGCAAGAACAATCCGATCCTGGTGGGCGAGCCCGGAGTGGGTAAAACGGCGATCGCTGAAGGCCTGGCCCACAGGATCGTAAACGGGGACGTTCCCGATAACCTAAAGTCCAAGGTCATCTATGCCCTGGATATGGGGCTGCTGATCGCTGGCGCCAAATACAAAGGTGAGTTCGAAGAACGCCTGAAGAGCGTGGTGAAGGAAGTAGCCGGCAGCGATGGCGAGATCATCCTGTTCATCGACGAGATCCACACACTGGTAGGCGCAGGGGGTGGCGAAGGCGCCATGGATGCCGCCAACATCCTCAAACCCGCATTAGCAAGAGGCGAGCTCCGGGCTGTAGGTGCGACTACGCTTAATGAGTATCAGAAATTCTTTGAAAGAGACAAGGCCCTGGAACGCAGGTTCCAGAAGGTCATGATCGACGAACCTTCCGTGGACGATGCCATCTCTATTCTCCGCGGTTTGAAGGACCGTTATGAGACGCACCACCATGTGCGGATCAAGGACGAAGCCATCATCGCTGCCGTGGAGTTGTCACACCGGTATATAACGGACAGGTTTCTGCCGGACAAGGCCATCGATCTCGTGGATGAAAGCGCCGCCAAACTTCGGTTGGAGATGAATTCGATGCCCGAAGAGTTGGATAAGCTGGAACGCCAGATCCGCCAGCTGGAGATCGAACGGGAGGCCATCAAGAGGGAAAAGGACGACGAAAAGCTCAGAGAGCTCAGCGCCGAGATCGGTAACCTGAGCGTATCGAGAGATACCTTAAGGGCCAAATGGAAACAGGAGAAGGATCTGGTGGAAAAAGTACAGAATGCCAAGGCCGATATCGAGAATCTCAAATTGGCCGCGGAAAAAGCCGAACGGGAAGGACAGTATGGTCAGGTCGCCGAGATCCGCTATGGTAAGATCAAGGAACAGGAAAAGATCATCGACGAATACAGCAGACAGCTGTCGGGCATGAATGCCGGCACCCGGCTGATGAAGGAAGAAGTGGATGCCGAAGACATTGCCGAGGCCGTGGCCAAGTCCACCGGGATACCGGTTAGCAAGATGCTCCAGAGCGAAAAAGAAAAGTTATTGAATCTTGAAGACGAGCTGCACAAACGCGTGGTGGGTCAGGACGAGGCCATCGAAGCCGTGGCCGACGCCATCCGCAGGAGCCGCGCCGGACTGCAGGACCCCAAACGGCCTATCGGGTCGTTCATTTTCCTGGGGACCACGGGGGTTGGTAAGACCGAACTGGCGAAGGCCCTGGCGGGCTATCTCTTCGACGATGAAGGGATGCTGACCCGCATCGATATGAGCGAGTACCAGGAAAAACATACGGTAAGCAGGTTGATCGGCGCGCCTCCGGGCTATGTAGGATATGACGAGGGTGGACAGCTCACCGAAGCCGTGAGACGGAAACCCTATAGCGTGGTGCTGCTGGACGAGATCGAGAAAGCCCATCCGGATGTCTTCAACATCCTATTGCAGGTACTGGACGATGGCCGCCTCACCGACAACAAGGGTAGGGTGGTGAACTTCAAGAATACCATCATCATCATGACGAGCAATATGGGCAGCCAGATCATCCAGGCGAATTTCGAGAATGTCACGGAAAAGAACCGGGATGAGGTGATGGATAGGACCAGGCTGGAAGTGGTGGACCTGCTTCGGCAGACCATCCGGCCGGAATTCCTGAACCGGATCGACGAGATCATCCTGTTCCAGCCGCTGCTGAAGAGCGAGATCAGGGGGATCATCCGCATCCAGCTGGAGAATCTGCAGAATCTTGTTGCCAAAAATGGCATCAACCTGCAATTCAGCGAATATGCCATCGACTATCTGGCGGAGAACGGATTCGATCCGCAATTCGGGGCGCGGCCACTTAAACGATTAATTCAAAAAGAGATCGTTAATCAGCTGAGCAAGAAGATCTTGTCTGGAGACGTGGATCGCACTTCGCCGGTGTTGGTGGATGTTTTCGATGGGGTGGTCGTTTTCCGAAACGAGCAGCCCCATGCCGAGACGAGCAGAAAATAATGCCGGCCCCGCCCGCAGGGCGGGCAAAAAATAATGTCATTATGGCCGAACCAATTTATTTGGTTTGTGTTATATTAGTACATGATGAAAAAAGAACTAGTCGAGATCATTCCAACGAAGGATGTTTTCGTGGGTGATCCAAAAGCACCCGTGACCCTCATGGAATACGGAGACTACGAAAGCGAGGCCTGTGCAAAGGTGAACGAGGTGGTGGCCAAGCTGTTAGAGCAATACGGCGGGAAGTTGAGATTCAATTTCCGGCATTTTCCGCTGACAAAGATCCATCAGCATGCGATGAAGGCGGCTGAGGCTTCGCTTGGCGCCGCCCAGGAAGGCAAGTTCTGGGAGATGCACACGATGTTGTTCCAGCACCGGCGCCGGCTGGGGGCGATCAGCCTCCGGGAATATGCGAAGGATGTGGGAGTGGTCAACAAGAAATTTCTGGACAACCTTGTCAATTCCACCTATGGCTGGCAGGTCCGCAGCGATCTGCTGGAAGGGTTGAACAAGGGGGTTCGGGATGTGCCGGCCTTCTTCATCAACGGCGTCCTGTTCACCGGGAAGCCCACCTTCGAGAACCTGAAAAAGGGGATCGAAGAAGCGCTGAAACAGAAAAAGAAAAGAGCATAGAAAGAGCCGCTCAGCGGCTGAAAAGATGGGGGCCCGGCTGAAAAGCCGGGCTCTTTTTTTATCTTGGGGGTGTATGATACGTTTCAAAACCAAGATCGAGCAATTCAAAGACATGGGCGAGAAGACCGGCTGGTCTTATATAAAGATCCCGGCTAAGCTTGCACAACAGCTCAAGCCGGACAACAAGAAGTCATTCCGGGTCAAGGGGAAGCTAGATGCCCACGCGATTAGCGGTATGGCGCTTATCCCCATGGGTGGCGGGGATTTCATCCTGGCGTTGAAGGCCGACATCCGCAAGGCGATCCGCAAACAAAAAGGGGATATGCTGGCGGTCGAGCTCGAGGTCGATAGCAAGGTCATCATACCGCCCAAAGACCTGCTGGACTGTCTGGCCGACGAACCCCAGGCGCTTGCTTACTTCAAGACCCTGCCCAAGTCCCATCAGAACTATTTCGGCAATTGGGTCAAATCGGCCAAGACGGAGGGCACGCGGACGCGGCGTATTGCCCGGGTAGTCGATGCCATGGCCAAACACAAGACCTATGCGGAGATGATCCGGGCGCAGCGTGACGACCGGGAAGAGCTCGGTTTTTCAAAATGAAACGGTTTTTCCCATTTTGGTAGGGCTCGAATGTACGTACGTAACGGTGAAAGTCACGCTGAACGGGACTTTGCGTAAAAGGTACATTTTTTGCTCATCGGGGCGATCTATGGATCCTTCCCATTCAAAAAAGATATCTACCGCAGGACTACTCATTACCCTTGGTATTATTTTCGGCGATATCGGCACGTCCCCGCTCTATACGTTCCAGACAATTATGACGGAAGGCGGCAAGATCTCGGAAGAACTGGTGCTTGGCGCCATCTCCTGTGTCTTCTGGACGCTCACGCTGCAGACGACGTTCAAATATGTATTCATCACCCTGAAAGCGGACAACAAGGGGGAGGGCGGGGTCTTCTCGCTCTATGCCCTGGTACGCAGGTATGGGAAGGTGCTGGTCTATCCCGCCATCATTGGCGCAGGTACCCTGCTGGCGGATGGGATCATCACGCCGCCGATCTCCGTGACCTCGGCCATCGAAGGGTTGAACACGGTGCATGGGATGGAGAATGTGATCGTGCCGGGCAATAACCTCGTTGTAGAGGTGGTGCTGGTCATTATCCTGTTGCTTTTCGTTTTCCAGCGTTTTGGGACCAAGGTGGTGGGAGGGTCTTTTGGGCCCATTATGTTTGTCTGGTTCTCGATGCTCGCGATCCTCGGGCTTAACCAGATCCAACACAACCCCACGGTGCTTCGTGCGTTGAGTCCGTACTATGGGCTGGAGCTGCTGATCCGTCACCCCAAAGGATTCTGGTTGCTGGGCGCCGTATTCCTTTGTACTACCGGCGCCGAGGCGCTCTATTCCGATCTGGGGCATTGCGGCAGAAAGAATATCCAGGTCAGCTGGATCTTCGTGAAGACTACCCTGGTGCTCAACTATCTTGGGCAAGGCGCCTGGGTGTTGATGCAGCACAAAGACGGCCTGGGTAGCATCAACCCCTTTTTCGCTATCGTTCCTCACTGGTTCCTGATCCCTAGCGTATTCATCGCCACGGCGGCTTCGATCATCGCCAGCCAGGCGCTGATCAGCGGATCGTTCACCCTCATCAATGAAGCCATCAGCCTGAACTTCTGGCCCAAGGTGACGGTGAAATTTCCTACCGACGTCCGCGGCCAGATCTATATTCCCAGCATCAACTGGATCCTTTGCCTGGGTTGTTTCCTCGTGGTCCTGTATTTCCGGACCTCGGAGGCGATGACCGCAGCCTATGGTTTTTCCATTACCGTGGCCATGCTGATGACTACGATCTTGATGTACTGGTTCCTGCGACGAACCAAGCATCTCTCCATGTGGCTGGTGATACCTATTCTTATCGTCTTCGTCAGTGTCGAGACTTCCTTTTTCGTCGCCAACGCGGTGAAGATCGTGAAGCGGCTTTTCTTCCTGGTCTTCGAATTTGGCCTGATCTTTACCATGTATGTCTGGTACAATGCCCGAAAGATCAACAACCGGTTTCTCAATTTTATCGATCTGGGCGAACACATTCCGCTGCTGGAGAGTCTTAGCAGCGATGAGTCCATTCCCAAATTCTCCTCGCATCTGATCTATCTCACTAAGGCGAACAGGGCGAACCAGATCGAAGAAAAGATCCTGTATTCCATTTTTAGTCATAATCCCAAACGCGCGGATGTTTATTGGTTCGTGCATATCGAACGCACCGACGAACCCTATACGATGGAGTATGGGGTGGAGGAACTGATGAACGACAAGGTGATCCGGGTAGAGTTCCGGCTGGGATTCCGTGTACAGCAAAAGGTCAGCCTGATGTTCCGAAAGGTGGTGATGGAGATGATCTGCAACAAAGAGCTGGATGTCGTCAGCCGTTATCCTTCGCTGAAGAAGCACAATATCGCCGAAGACTTCCGTTTCGTGATCCTCGAGAAATTTCTTTCTTACGACAATGAGTTCTCCGTGCGCGACGGCTTCATCCTGAACACCTATTTCAGCATGAAGAAGCTGGCGCTGGCCGAAGAAAAGGCCTTTGGCCTGGACAGCAGCGAGACCCTGGTGGAGAAACTACCGCTGGTGGTGGCGCCGGTCACGAAGATGAAGATGCATAGGGCGTATTACCGCATACATCCCGCGTCCCGCATGGGCGAGCCGGGCAGCGGCGTCATCGGCCAGAACAGCTAGTGCACCCTGATCTCCGCGGTCTTGTCCGTTTGATACACGGGCCTTTCGGCGACATCGAGCCGGACGTCGTGCAGATCGATGTTTTTAGCCTGTGTGGCAACGAATCCCTTGTTAGCGTGGATCGTCACACTGTCGAAGGCGATATTGCTCACGGGCATCTGGGGCAGGCCGGTGATGGCGATCGCCGTAGCGGCGCCCTGGCAGTCGATGTGGCTGATATGAAAATCCGTGAATTCGGGGACCTTGTCATTCGGGTGGTCGTGATGGGTTGCACCTGCCGGCGCGTCCTCGTAATAAGTGTCGAATAACACGGCTTCATTTACAATATTCTTCATGGTGATATTGCTCACAAAGATATCGTTCACCAATCCTCCTCTTCCCGTATTACTTTTAAATCGCAGACCGACATCGGTGCCGACGAAGGTGCAGTCGCTGACGAAGATATCGTGCATGCCGCCGTCGGTATTGCTGCCGATCACGAAGCCGCCGTGTGCGCGGAAGACGGTGCAACCGGCGATGATGACATCTTCCAACGCTGGACCATCCGCTAATGAATTTCTCCCGCTGGATTTCATACAGATGCCGTCGTCACCGGCGCTTACGGTACAGCCATAGATGATCACGCGTTTGCAGGAGCTGATGTCCATGCCGTCACCGTTCTGTGCCCACCATTCATTGAAGATATGAGCGTGGTCTATTGTTAGATCGGTACAGTGTTGCGGACAGAAAACGAATTTCGGGCTATTGCGCAGGGTGACGCCCTGGATAAGGATGCGTTCGCATTTGGAAAAGGAGACCATATAGGGCCGGAGGTGATCGTTCTCCATCACATCGCTGTTTGGCCACCAGATCTTGCCGTCGGAACTCAGGACGCCGCCGGAACTCAGCAGTGCGCTCCATTGGGCGGCGGTCATCTTTCCCTTTTTGACGGGTCGCCAGGCGTCGCCGGCTCCGTCGAGGATGCCTTCACCGGTGATGGCAATATCCTCGCAGCCGTTGCTGTAGACGGGCGAATTGCTACTACCGTGATCACTTTCGTAGGCGGCATGGTCACGGGTGAACTGGATGAGGGCGCCCGAATCCAAGTGCAGCTCTACATGACTCAGCAATTGGATGGGGCCGGTGAGCCAGGTACCCGCGGGTACGATGACGCGGCCGCCGCCGGCGTCGGAGCAGGCTTTGATCGCGCGGGAAAAAGCGGCTGTATTGAGCAATTGACCATTGCCGTTAGCGCCGAAATCGGTGATTTGAACATCGTGCTTCGGGATCTTCGGTGTGGCCACCGGCGGCATGGCGAACGGCGCATGAGCTATGTACCAGGAAAGTTCTTTTGGCGAGGACTGGGCGTTGGCTTGTGCCGCCGGCAGGGCGAGCAGACAAAGGCTGACGCACGCCAGAGCAATCGTTTTTGGGGCATTCATGATTGCCAATTTAGACCATCGCCGTCAGCGTGGGAAAATTAGTTACGCAATCGTTCCCGCCCCCCGGATGGGCCACGGGCCCATCGGCCGAAGGCCCGACATTAAACGATGGCGGGGCGCGGCTACTTTTCTCACAACGCCGCAGCCCCCGACATATAGGAAAGGGCAGTCGCCTTGATCCCTTCTTCGTAGCTGGTGGGCGTAAATTGATAGGCCTTTTCGAATTTGGTGGAATCGAACCGGTAGTCATAGGCATACTGATACAACATCTCGTAAAGCTCGGCGGTCGCGCGGTCGAAGAGCCCGCCGACCCGGATCATCCAGGGCGCAAGGACCGTACAGCCCGGCTGTTTGCCGAGAAGACGCGCCGCCTGTTCGATAAACGTCTCCCCGGTGATAGCGGGGGACGCCGTGGGCAGATGCCAGACCTGGTTCCAGGCATTGGTATCGGTGGCCAGCAACACCAGGCCGCGCGCCGCATCGGGAACGAAAGTAAACGAGTGGGGCGCGTCCGCCCTTACAAGCCATTGCGCCCGCTGGCCTTTCAGGAGCCGCTGGAAGACGAGGATATCGGGGACGCTGGTCTTGCCTGTACCCGGTCCGTAAAAATCGGCCGAGCGGGCGATGATCGCCATGATATTCCCTTTTCGCACCTCGCTCATGATCTGCGTGGCAAGCCGGGCGCGGAGATCCCCTTTCCGGCTCGACGGATCATAAGGTGTGTCCTCCGTCATGGGCCCGTCGGTGTGGCCATACATGTATACATTGTCAAAAAAGATCAGTTTTGCTTGCGTTTGTCTGCAGGCGTCGATGGTATTGTTGATGATCCTCGGCCAGTCGCGGCGCCAGATGCGGAAATTGTAGGGCAGCCCCACACACATATAAACAACGGACGAACCGGTGACCGCCCGAAGCGTCTGCGCCGGATCGGTGAGATCCGCTGCTATACAACTGACATCCGTCCGTGATGGCGGATGACGAGAGACAAGCCGGACCGGAAGTTGACGGGTAAGTAGTTCGCGGGTAAGCGCGTCGGCGACGGCACCGCCCGCACCGAGAATGGTATGGATAGACATATTCGGTATTTTAACTGATAAAGATAACCTATGCGTATTTATACCTATTAACGTGATTTTATAAAATATTGTTATATAGTATATTATGAATTTGTCGTAAAAAATTGATTAAACGTTTGTTTAATTCAAACGTTTGTTTAACTTTGGGGCCTTAATTTGGGCCCGGAGGTATGTTTTGGAGTTTCCCCAATTTTTCTTGTAGATTTTGGGGCATTTGTATCAGCGGCCGCAGATAAACCAGTCTTTCTAACGATTTTCGCCATCCGACAGATTTCAAATAGCATCCATATTATGAAGAAAGTTATTCAAAGCGTATTCCTCAGCAGTGGATTTAGCCTCATCGTTTTGGGAGCGAGCGCCCAGGCTCAGCAGGCGCCCGACACCCTTGGCAACGCTACCCTGGACGCTTGTGTGCAGTATGCACTGAAACATTACCCCTTAATGCAACAGGCGCTGCTGGATGAACAGATCACGGACCGGCAGATCAAAGGCAAACTGGCCGAATGGTATCCGCAGATCGGATTGAATGCCGGTTATACCAATTATTTTCAGTTGCCCAAGGTCGATTTCAACGGTCAGTATGTAGCGAGCGGTACGTATAATAACTCCTCGGTGGCTTTTGGGTTGACGCAGAATCTTTTCACCCGCGACGTGCTGCTGGCGTCCAGGACCAAAAAGGATGTGATGACGAATAGCAAGCAGACCACCGAGACGGATAAGATCGCTGTCACCGTGAATGTCAGCAAGGCGTTCTATGATGTGCTGCTTACGGAAGAGCAGATCAAGGTGCTGAATGACGACATCGTGCGGCTCGAGCGCAATTTAAAAGATACCTACAGTCAATACCAGGGTGGGCTGGTGGATAAGACCGATTACAAACGCGCGACGATCTCGCTGAACAATTCGAAAGCCGAGCAGAAGAACGACCAGGAGACGCTGAAGGCAAAATACGCCGTGCTGAAACAGCTCATGGGCTTTACCCGGCCGGATTCGCTGCACCTCGTCTATGACAGCGCGCAGATGGAATCGGAGGTATACATCGATACGACGGCCGTAGTCGATTATTCCAAACGGATCGAATACCAGCAGTTGATGACACAGAAGCGGCTACAGGAAGCGGATGTGAAATATGAGAAATGGGCCTATATCCCCACCGTCGCCGCGAATGCAGGATATTCCCTCAACTATCTGAATCCCCGCTTTAGTAATCTCTACAGTAATAATTTGCCGGAAAGCTTTGCGGGACTTACCGTTAGCGTACCCATCTTCCAGGGAACGAAACGGACGCAGAATATCCGAATCGCGGAGCTGCAGTTGACCCGCATCGACTGGGACATCATCAACCTGCAGACCTCGATCTCTACTCAATATGCGGAGGCGATGGCCAACTACAAGGCCTTTCTCAATAACTATTATGTGGAGCGGGAAAATCTGGGATTGGCGAGGGATGTCTTTAAGACCATCGAGCTGCAATATCGTTCCGGTATCAAGGCCTATCTCGACCTGATCACCTCCGAGACGGATCTGCGCACGGCAGAGGTGAACTACAGCAATGCGCTTTACCAGGTATTGAGCAGTAAGCTGGATGTCGAACAAGCATTGGGTCTAATCAAATAATAAACACTGATAAATTTTTGATTTATATGAGAAATAGCTTACAATGGATTGGTTTTTTGTCGGTCGCTGTTGCCTTTAGCCTGACATCCTGCGGTGGGAAGCCCACCGGGCCGCAGGCTCCGCCACCCACTGCGGTGAGCGTCTATACCGTGGCTCCGGGTAATGCTACTTATTTTGACTCGTATCCGGCCACGGCTACGCCGCTGAACCAGGTGGACATCAAGCCGCAGGTAGCCGGCAATATCGTAGGCATCTTTTTCAAGGACGGACAGCAGGTGCGCAAGGGCATGAAGCTCTACGAAATAGACCAACAGCAATATCTCGCGGCGGTCAACCAGGCCAAGGCCAATGTCGCGGTGGCGAAGGCTAACCTGGACCGGTCACAACAGGATGCGGACAGGTATCTGCAGCTGGCCAAGGATTCCGCCATTGCCAAGCAAACGCTCGATCACCAGCTTGCCGATCTGGAAGCCAGCAAACAACAGCTGCAGGCGGCTCAGGCGGGTGTAGCCAGTGTAGAGACCAATTTGAAATATTCGACGATCTATGCGCCGTTCAACGGGACCATCGGCATCTCGCAGGTGAAAGTTGGGACGGCCGTATATCCGCAGACGCTGCTCAACCAGGTCTCAACGGATGATCCCATGGCGGTGGATATCGCGATCGATCAGGCGCAGATCCCCGAGTTCACCAACTATTTTTCGAATGCGGCGAAAACCCGCAAGGATTCCATCTTCACGGCGGTGTTGCCCGATGGATCGATCTATCCCTATCCCGGAGAGCTCTATCTCCTCGACCGGTCTATCGACCCGACTACGGGTACGCTCAAGGCGAGGATCACCTTCCCCAATCCCAAGGACGAGCTGAAGGCCGGTTTGACGACCAATATCCGGGTGAAACATGTGGCTAGTGACAGCACGCTCCTTATCCCGTTCAAGGCCGCGGTCGAGCAGCTGGGTGAGTACTTCGTGTATGTAGCCGATAACGGTCATGCCTATCAGCACAAGATAACGCTGGGCACCCGGATCGGCGGGATGGTCGTGGTACGCAGCGGACTCCAACCAGGGGAGAAAGTTGTCGTGGAAGGGGTGCAGAAGCTGAGGGACAGTTCCGCCATCAATCCGTCCCCCGAAAGGCCCATAGGAAAATAGGCCGGGAATCAATAAGAAAAATTAAGGATGGCACGAGCGCAGCGACTGCATTCGACCATTGAAAAGTCAAATAACTCCGAATGAAGAGCTCGAATATCTTTCTCAGAAGACCGGTGACGGCGATCGTGATCTCCCTGGTGATCCTGCTGGTGGGGACCCTGGCGATCCTGAACATGCCGATCAGCCAGTACCCCAATATCACCCCCCCGACGGTGCAGATCACGAGTAATTTCGTGGGCGCCGACGCGCAGACGGTGGAGCAGACCACGACGACCGCCATCGAGACCCAGGTGAACGGCGTACCGGGTATCGCCTATATGCAGAGCAATAGCACGAACAACGGCACCTCCCAGATCACGGCCACGCTGGACATCGGGGCCGATCCGGATATCGTGGCGCTGGATATCCAGAACCGGGTGGGGATCGCGCTGCCCACCTTACCTACGCAGGTACAGAAACTGGGTGTGACGACGCTTAAACGGAACCCGTCGATCCTGATGCTGGTAGCCATTTTCTCGCCAAAGGGGACGCACAGCGTTCCCTTCATGGATAACTACGCCAATATCTATCTGCGGGACATCCTGCTGCGGGTAAAAGGCGTAGGCGATGTGATCAGCCGTGCCGATAACTTCGCCATGCGGGTATGGTTAAAAACGGACAAGCTGGCGCAGCTGGGGCTCACCGTAAACGACGTGCAAAACGCGATCAACGAACAGAATATCCAGATCGCGGCCGGCGCGACGTCTTCACCGCCTCAGCCTTCCGCTACTCCATTCGAATTTACCGTGTTCACGAACAGCCGGCTGAACACCGAAGAAGAGTTCAACAATATCGTGATCCGCAGCAATCCTGCGCAGAATAGCATCGTGTATCTAAAGGACGTCGCGCGGATCCAGCTTGGTAAGGTGAGCTATGCGGCCAACTCGTTCGTAGACGGGAAAAGAGCTTCCTACCTGCTGATCTACCAGGCGCCGGGCAGCAATGCCCTGGCAACCGCCGAAGGGGTCTACAAGGCCATGGCGGACGCGAAAAAATATTTCCCTGCGGACGTCGATTACAACGTTCCCTTTGAATCGGTGTCGGTCGTAAAGGTATCGATCGACGATGTGGTGCATACCTTGCTCATCGCTCTCGGGCTCGTGACGCTGGTGGTATTCCTGTTCCTGCAGAACTGGCGCTCCACCCTTATCCCTGTGCTGGCCATTCCGGTGGCGATCATCGGGACCTTTATCTTCTTTGTCCCGCTGGGCTTTACGATCAATACCCTGACGATGTTCGGTTTCGTGCTGGCCATCGGCATCGTGGTGGATGACGCCATCGTGGTGGTAGAAGCCGTCCAGCATTATATCGACACCGAGCATTTGAGTCCCAAAGAAGCTACCGCCCGGGCCGTCGCGGATATCTCCGGACCTGTGATCGCGATCGCGCTGATCCTGGCCGCGGTATTTGTGCCGGTAGGGTTTATCCCCGGTATCGTCGGCCGGCTGTACCAGCAGTTTGCAATTACCATTGCTATATCGGTGTTGATCTCCGCGTTTGTTGCGCTGTCGCTGACGCCGGCGCTTTGTATGCTGCTCTTGCGGGAACATCGCATCGACGAGAAGTCTAGGGGGCTGAATGCTTTCTTTTATAAGTTCAACATCGGTTTCAACAAGATGAACAGCAGCTATGCCCGGGGCGTGGCCGGCTGGATCAAACGGGCTCCGCTCGTGCTGGTCCTCCTGGCCTGTATCATCGTGGGCGATATCTTCCTGTTCAACAAAAAGCCCACAGGTTTTATTCCGCTGGAGGATGAAGGCCGGGTGTATATCTCCTTTGAGATCCCCGAGGCAGGCTCTACCACAAGGGCGCTGGCTGTGCTGGACAGTGCCCAGAAGATTGCCCAGCGTGTCCCCGGTGTCCTGCATACGGCTGCGCTGGGGGGATTGAATATCCTCACGTTCGGATTCAAATCGAACGCGGGTAGCATATTCATGCAGCTGAAACCCTGGGACGAACGGAAACCTGAATCCGAGCATGAGACCGGGGTCATTGCCGAGCTGAACAAACGGTTTGCCGCGATCAAAGGCGCGCGGATCGTGGTCATTCAGCCCCCGGCCATCCCCGGCTTGGGTAACGCCGGCGGTTTTAGCATCCAGATCGAACAGCGGCAGTCGAATGACGATATCAAGACCTTCGAACGGGTGGTCAACCAGTTTGTCGCCGAGGCGAACAAGCAGCCGGAGATCGGACAGGCCTTTACCTTCTTCGGCGCGCATACGCCCGGCTATGAAGTGGATGTGGACAGAGTTCAGGCCAAAAAGCTCGGATTGAACCTTGCCGATGTCTACAATACTATACAGATGTATATGGGTAGCACCTATATCAACCAGCTCACCCTGTACGGTCGTAACTTCTATGTGGTCGCGCAAGCGGACACCAATTTCCGCAGCGATATCCACGACATGGGCCGCTATTATGTAAAGAACGTGAATGGGGAGATGATCCCCCTAAGTACCGTAGTTAGCTACAAGGTCAAAGAAAGCGCTCCACTCATTCAGCACTTTAATATCTATCGTTGTGCCGAGGTCGACGGCGGCGCGAAGCCGGGTTATAGCAGCGGTCAGGCCATCGAGGCGTTGGAGCGGGTAGCCGCCAAAACGCTGCCGGACGGCTATGGCTATGACTGGTCCGGCCTGAGCCTGCAGGAGATCAAATCGGGGAACAGCTCGGTCTATATTTTTATGCTGTCCGTGGTCTTCGTGTTCCTGTTCCTGGCGGCGCTGTATGAAAGCTGGGCGGTGCCCTTCTCGGTGTTGCTGGCGGTACCCATCGGGGTCTTCGGGGCGATCCTGACGCTGACCCTGATCCCGCGGCTCACCAATAACGTCTATGCGCAAATCGGGTTGATCACCCTCATAGGTCTGTCCGCCAAGAATGCGATCCTGATCGTAGAGTTCGCCAAGGAGCGGGTGGACCGGGGTCTGGATATCGTTCAGGCCACCCTCGATGCGGTCGAGCTTCGGTTACGCCCCATCCTGATGACGTCGATCGCCTTCCTGCTGGGGGTATTGCCGCTGGCGTTGGCTTCCGGCGCCAGTTCGGTTGCCCGTAATACCATTGGCGTTACCGTGTTGGGCGGGATGTTCGCCGCCACCAGTCTGGCCATCTTCGTCGTGCCGGTGCTGTTCGTGGTCATCACGCGGGCCAGCTACGGCAAAAAGAAACTGCAGGCATTACAAACAAAGGAAATAAAAACGGCTGAGTAAATCGCACGGCTTTGTTAATTAGAACGACCTGCCCTTGCCGGGCAGGTCGTTATTTTTTATTCGGTGCGGAGGCTATCGGCGGGACTTGCAACGGCGGCTCGCAAGGCTCGTAGGCCGACGGTCAGCAGCGTGATGACGATGGCCAGCAATGCGGCCAGGGCGAAGACCCACCAGCCGATGGTGATGCGATAGGGGAAATCACGGAGCCAGTGGTCCATCACCAGCCAGGCTATGGGGGCGGCGATCAGGAAGGCGATAGTGACCAACCGGACAAACTCTTTTGATAAAAGCCCGATGATGCTGGCGGAACTGGCGCCGAGGACCTTTCGGATACCGATCTCCTTGGTGCGTCGTTCGGCGGTGAAGGTCGCCAGCCCGAAAAGACCGAGACAGGCGACAAAGATGGTCAGCCCGGCAAAGATGCCCAGGGTCAGCCCGATGTGCTTCTCGAAAGTATACGTTTTGTTGAACCGGTCGTCCAGGAAGGAATAGGAGAACGGCATGCCGGGTTTAAGGGCAGTCCACTCTTTTTCCATGGTCGACACCAGCCCGGCGAGATCCTTTGTCCTGGCCTTGACGATGAAGTTACCTTCCATGCCGGGGTTGTAGGTCATCACCAGCGGAGTGATCAGATCATGCAGCGAGCGGAAATTGAAATCCCGGACCAGCCCGATGACGTGATAGGATATGCCGGTGCCATTATTGTCCTTTTGGGTGACCAAATGGCCCAGCAGTGCTGCGGGATCATAAGGCCGGCCGGGGGTGATCCAGCCCAATTTTATGGCGGCGGTCTCATTGATGAGGGCGGCTGTGCTGTCGGAAGGAAAGGCCCGCGAAAAATTCCGGCCGGCGATGACCTGCATACCGAGGGTAGGGATGTATTGTTCGTCGACACTGTACTGGGACGAATACATCAGGTCGTTCCGCCGCCCATCCGGGTAACAAATAAAGACGCTGTTGTTGGTTTGGCCAGCCGGCAGATAAGCCGAAGCGGACACGCTGACGATCCGGGGGTCTTCCGCCAGCTCATGGCGGAAATAGTCCTGGTTGTTTTGGAGCCAGAAGGATTCCTGCACGACGAGGACCTGGTCGCGGTCATAGCCCAGCTTTTTGTGCTGGATATAGGACAGCTGCTGATAGACGATGGCGGTGCCGATGATCAGGCAGATGGAGATCACGAACTGGAAGGTGACCAGGGTGCTGCGCAAAGTGGCGCTCTTCCCGCCGGGGGTGAATAACCCCTTGAGGACGGTCACCGGGTTGAAAGCACTCAGGAAGAAAGCGGGGTAAAGCCCTGCCAGCACACCGGTGGCCAGGACGATGCCGAGGATCGTCGGGATCAACCAAACGGCGCCGGACCAGTTGAGCGAAAGCTCCTGACCCGCGATCTGGTTGAACAGGGGCAGACTGAAATAGAGCAGGGTGATGGCGATAGCGGTCCCAACGAAGGTCAGCAGCAGGGACTCGATGAGGAACTGACTGATGAGCTGGCCACGCACGGATCCCAGCACTTTGCGGATGCCCACTTCCCGGGCCCGTTTTCCGGCCCCGGCTGTGCTGAGGTTGATAAAATTGATACAGGCGATCAGCAGCATGAAGATGCCCACCGCACTAAAGATATAGATATACCGGATATCGCCGGGAGGCTCTATTTCGCCGGACAGGTTGGAGTGCAGGTGGATATCGGTCAACCGTTGCAGCTCGAACCCTAAACTATTACCCCCCGCCCGGAACTGGCTAAGCGTCACGCCGAGGGAAGCCTTTAGCTGGGGACCCATATATTTCTCGACGAGGGAGGGCAGCTTTGCTTCCAGCCTTTTAGGGTCGTAACCGGCAGGAAGGACCAGGTAGGTATAATAGCCTGAGGTCATCCAGCTCGTCGACCGGGAGTCGGCATAACCGGCCATCGAGGCGAAAAGCTCGAAATGGAAATGAGCGTTCGCCGGAACCTTATCGATGACGCCGGTGACGGTCATCGCCATGGAGTCATCGCGGAACTCCAGGACCTTGCCGATGGGGTCGGCATTCCCGAAAAATTTTCTAGACATGGCTTTCGTGATCACCGCCGAATTGGGGCGCAGCAGGGCCGTCCGCGGGTCGCCTTCGATGAGGGGCAGGGTGAACACCTGGAAGAAATTGGAGTCGACGAAGGCCATGGCATCCTCGCGCAGGGTCTTGTCGCCATAGGTAATGCGGTGGACTCCCTGATTGACCAGCCGGGTAGCAACCTCGACCTCGGGGAAATCCTGCTTCATGGCGGCGGCCACCGGCGGCATCACCGTGGCTTCGCGGGTCTCTCCGCCGTTCATTTTGCCGTGGAAATCGACCCGGACGATCCGGTCCGCCTTCTTATTATAACGATCATAGGAACGTTCGTGCTGGACAAAAAGGACGATGAGCAGGAAGGTGGCGATGCCAAGCCCGAGCCCCGCGATATGGATCAGGGAGGTGGCTTTGTTCCGCCAGCAGTTACGAAAGGCGATGGTAAAAAAGTTCTTTAGCATGATTGCCATACCCACTAAGGTAATGCCAAAACTTTAGTTTTCTGATATACAATTACATAGGGGAGCAGGCTGGGGGAGGGGTGTTTGAATTCGATACAGCGGGTGTACGGCCGGGGGTGCAGGCCACAGTTTTATCGTATCTTGGCGCCCTGTTTCGACTATTTCTTTAGGCTAATGATTTTAGTTTTGTGGCCGTGGAACAGGGGATTTGCGGGGAAAATCGGAAGCTAAATTTATTAGCATATATATTAATAGCTTATTTTATTGTTTTTCAAGAAATTATATTCATTTATATCAAATTAAAAACAATAGTTACGCGGGCGGCTTTTGCATCAAAAACCCTATTTTCCGTCTCCCGGGGAAGGGGTGAAATAATTTATGTTTTTTATGGAATTAATATTTGACAGTCAATATTTTGCACCGATTATCTTCTATAAAATTTCGTATAATTTTTCAAATATCGTTTTTGAACAATACGAAACCTATCAAAAAATGAGTTTTCGCAATCGCTGCCAGATCGCGGGCGGGCAAGGGGTCGTCGACCTAAGCATTCCGCTGGTGGGTGGAAGGAGCCAGAAAGGCTTTATACGCGATGTGCGGATTGCGGCGGACCGGAGCTGGCAGATCCGGCATTGGCGGACGATCGTCTCCTGTTATAGCCGGTCGCCCTGGTTCGACTATTACCGGGATGGGCTCGAGCTGCTGTATCAAAAGCCGGCGGATTTTTTACTCGACTGGAACCTGCAATGTCTCGAATGGTCGCTCGGGGTGCTGGGGATGCGCCCGGCGATCCGGCGGACGGAAGAATACAAGGCGGGGTATCCTGCCGGGGAGGCGGCGGATTGGCGCGGCCGGTTGATGCCCCGCGACCGGGAGAAATGGGGGGTGGCAGCCGGCTCGGCGACGGGGTCGGACGCGAATCGGGGGGCGGCCGCAGGTGCGACGGGGGCGGTCGAGACCGGCATGAGCGAATGGCCGGCGACGCCGCGGTATCGTCAGGTATTCGAGGAGCGCATCGGGTTCATACCCCATCTCTCCATTTTGGATCTGCTTTTTTGCGAGGGAAAGGCGGCGATCAGATATATACGATCGTCAGATGGCGCGCGGCCTTCTGGAGCTGCCGCTCAAGTGTTTTCAGATTAAGGATATATTGCCGCTGTGCCTGGATTTGTTGCTGAAGTAATTGCCGTAAGGCTTTGGTGTCTAATGCGTTGTCTAATCCGGAACGAAATTCTTCGTTGCTTGCCCTGCGGATGGCGGCCTCCTGGCTACGTAGCAGGAATACCTGTTCTTTGAGCTCTTCCCGGATTCTGGCCATCTGCACATGCAAGACATTCTGCGAGAGTTCCTGCATCAGCGCCAGCTTTTCGTCCGGCGGCAAGGTATCGGTATACTGAAAAGAGAAGCTGGACTGAGGAACGAAAGGCGTGTTATCGGCCATCGGGGCCGGGTCGGAGGAGGACGTCGGATTGGATTTACCCATCGAGAAATCCCGTTTGGTCCGATGCGCTGTTTCCGTTAGATCGGCAAAAATCGGGGTGGGCATTGCCGCCGGACCAGCCGTGTTGAGCACGGGAACCGACTCCGCCAGCATGGCTTCCAGCAGGTCTTCGGAAGGCCGTCTGGTGTGCGGGCGGGCGGGACGGCGATGGGTCTGAGCAGCCATGGTCACGCGGGTGACGGGCAAGGGATGGACCGGCGGGTTATGGATGATCACAAGGCTCATGGCTTCGAGCCGGATCACCGGATCTGCGCCAGCCGGCACGAGCTCGCCGGGTACGGGCTGCATCGGCATAAGCTGGCCGGGGGCGGGCTGTCGTGCCTCGAGACGTGTCGTCGCAGTGCCGGCAATGTCATTATGAATGGGCCGGGCATGACCGAGAAGCAGCATCGAGACCAGAGCCGTGAGCAGGAGACCGATCATGGGGCGGGCGCCTGGGCGGTCATTCGCAGGCTTCTGTTGCAGGATCTTCCGGGCGCGTTGCAGGAGCAGCTGTTCTCCGCCACCCCCGTTAGCGGCGACCGCCAGGCCGGCCTGCTGCTGCCGGGCCAGGGAAAGCAGGGCGGATACATAGCCGTGCGGGTCGTAGCGGAATTCCAGTACGACGTCGTCGCAGCAATGTTCCCGCTCTTTTTTCAATTGGGCAATGAGCAGCCGGGTGAACGGGTTAAAGAAAAACAGAAGCTCCATGGCCGTGACCAACAGATTCAGCAGATAGTCCTTGCGCCGGATATGTGCGAGCTCATGGACCAGGATCGCCTCGATCTGAGCCGGGGTGAGCTGGGTGACCATAGACACCGGTAGCAGGATGACGGGTTTTAGAAAACCCAGGGTCACAGGGACCTGGACCAGGGTAGACAGATAGGCCTTTACGCCCGCCCGGATGCCCATCCGATCCCCGGCATTGGCCACGAAAGCGTCGAACTCCGGCGCCAGGGGCGAGAGGCCCTCGCGGACGATACGTCGTGACCGGATGTACTGGCGGCTATAATGTACGAGGAGCCCCGCAAGGATCAGCAGGTAAAGCGTCGAGCACCAGGGGAGGATCTCACCGGCCAGCCGGCGGGCAACCCCCAGGATCGCGGCAAACCCATGCGCCGCAGGAAGCCCCGGGAGATCGCCCGGGAATGTCCCGATAACCGCAGTTTGCCCTGCAAGCGGCTCGCCGGGCGCAAAAAGATAAAAAGTGATAAAGGTGACAGCCGACCAGCAGAAACCAGCGGTCAGCAGGAGGAGCGCCAACCCATGCCTGGCACGGGCGGACAGCTTTTTAAAAACCAGTAAGAAAAGATGATAGAAAGCCCAGAGCAAACTCATTTGCCACAGACTGTTGAACAGCGACCAGCCCAGCGCGCGCAGTAAAGCGGACCCGGTCAAGATGTGCATGCTTATCTATCTTTCAGGTTATTTAATAGCCGCTGGATCTCTTCCAGCTCGGCGGCGGAAGCTTTGTGATTGCCCAGGGCCTGGAGCACGAGCTCTGCCGGGGAACCGCCAAACAAAGTGTTGATCATCTTTCCCACCAGGTGTTTCTGGGTCTTTTCTTTGCTGACGGAGGCCTGGTAGATATGGGTCTTGAAAGAGTCATCCCTTTTTACCAACCCTTTTTCGAACATGATCTGCATCAGCTTGAGGGTAGTGGTGTACCCCACATCCTTGGATTGGAGCAGTTCTTCGTGTACCTCCCGGACGCTGGCCTGATCCTTCACCCAGAGGACCTGGAGGATCTCCAGCTCGCTTTCCGTTGGTTTGATCGTCTTCGTGGACATAATGGAAATTTGGAATGGAAGATACGATATGTTTCGTAAATGGATGGTTAATGTTTCCGCGGGCGTGCTACGGGGGAAAATACCACGCCCGCGGAAAACGGCTAATGATGGGCCTTCGGCCGATGCTCCCGTGAAGCATCAAGGGCGGCGCGTTCAGACAAAAAAAAGCCCCGATGTGGAAACACCGGGACTTTGGTATTTGGATCTGATTAGTGTCGAGTTGTAAAGATAGTATTAATCCGATACTGCGGAAAAAAAATGATAATTTTTTTTTAACGCAGGGTTACCGTCCCCGGGGTCCGGGCGGCGAAGGTGGTCGCTTTTTTCTCGATGCGGTGTTGCTGCGCCATCCCGGTATCGCGGGTGTGGAACAGCGACGCCAGGGTGGGAGCGATGACCAGCGAGACGATCGACATCAGCTTGATCAGGATGTTCATCGAGGGACCGGAGGTATCCTTGAAGGGGTCGCCCACGGTATCACCCGTTACGCTGGCCTTATGGGGATCGGATTTCTTGTAATGAATCTGTCCGTTGATCTCCACGCCTTTCTCGAAGGATTTCTTGGCGTTATCCCAGGCGCCGCCGGCGTTGTTCTGGAAGATACCCATGAGTACGCCGCAGACGGTGGCGCCGGCCAGGAAACCGCCGAGCGCTTCAGGACCTAAGATAAAGCCGATGATCAGGGGGAAGAGGAGGGCGATGGCGCCCGGCAGGATCATCTTCTTTATGGATGCCTGCGTTGAGATCGCTACGCACTTATCGTATTCGGGTGTGCCCGTTCCTTCCATGATGCCGGGAATCGTCCGGAACTGACGTCTTACTTCTTCGACCATGGCCATGGCGGCCTCGCCTACGGCCTGGATACAAAGGGAAGAGAAGACAAAGGGGATCATGCCACCTACGAAGAGGCTGGCCAATACTTTTGCCTTATAGATATCGATGCCCTGGATACCCGCGACGCCTACGAAGGCGGCGAAGAGCGCCAGGGAAGTAAGGGCTGCGGAAGCGATCGCGAAACCTTTACCGGTGGCGGCAGTGGTATTCCCTACGGCGTCGAGCACGTCCGTTTTTTCACGCACGTCTTTTGGGAGTTCGCTCATTTCGGCGATACCACCGGCATTGTCGGCGATGGGACCGAAAGCATCGATCGCAAGCTGCATAGCCGTCGTGGCCATCATCCCGGCGGCGGCGATCGCTACGCCATAAAGACCGGCGCAGGCGAAAGAACCCCAGATACCGCCCGCGAGTACGAGGATCGGCAGGAAGGTGGATTGCATCCCGACAGCCAGACCGCCGATGACATTGGTCGCGTGACCGGTGCCGCTCTGACGGATGATGCTCAACACAGGGCCTTTGCCCATGGCGGTGTAATATTCGGTGATGATGCTCATGAGGGTACCGACCAGCAGACCGACCCCGATAGCACCGAGTACCCCCCATTTAGTAAATTCAGTGCCACGGAGGGTCATCGTATCGGGAAGCACATAGGCTACCAGGCCGACACAAGCGATGGCGGTGAGTACGATGGAACCCCAGTTGCCCATATTCAGGGCCTTTTGTACGGTAGAAGTATTGACACCGGCAGAATCGCTGATCCGGACGAACAAGGTGCCGACGATGCTGAAGATGATGCCGATACCGGCGATCAACATCGGAAGCAGGATCGGGGACATGCCGCCGAAACTATCATCGGCGATCGTCTCCTGGCCGAGCACCATGGTCGCCAGTACCGTGGCCACATAGCTGCCAAAGAGATCGGCGCCCATCCCGGCGACGTCGCCTACGTTGTCACCGACGTTATCCGCAATGGTGGCGGGGTTGCGCGGATCATCCTCGGGGATGCCTGCTTCTACCTTACCTACGAGATCGGCGCCTACGTCGGCTGCCTTGGTATAGATGCCACCGCCTACGCGGGCAAAGAGTGCAATGGATTCAGCGCCCAGCGAAAAACCGGTGAGCACTTCGATGGTCAGTTTCATCTCATCCGAATTCACGGGCGCGCCCGGGGCGAAGATGGCCCTGAGTAAAATGAACAAACCGCCGAGACCGAGTACCGCCAGACCGGCAACACCCAGACCCATCACCGAACCACCGGTGAACGATACCTTGAGCGCCTGTCGCAGGCTGGTACGCGCGGCATGTGCGGTACGCACATTCGCCTTGGTGGCGCTGCGCATCCCGATATAGCCGGCCGTGGCGCTGAGAACCGCGCCCAATATAAAGGAGATCGCGATCGCCCAATGCGAATGAGGATTGGAGGCACCCATGACGGCGAGAAGGATCGCCGCGATGATGACGAAATAAGAAAGGATCTTCCACTCCGCCTTTAGAAAGGCCATTGCGCCTTCGGCGATGTGCTTGGCGATCTCCTGCATCCGGGGATTACCGGCATCCTGCTTCGATACCCAGGAAAATTTGACAAAGGTGTACAAGAGACCGATGATTCCAAAAACTGGAACGAGATAAATCAATTTGTCCATAAGTAATTAAGCCCGAGCCGAATTTTCATCACAGCAATCGTTTAATTATTGCGGATGGCCCGGAGGTCGGCAAAAATAGGAGTAAAAACTCAAAAAAGCGTGGGACAGTCTCCCACGCTTTTTAAAAAAACCAGAACTTGAATGAGAATTACGAGCGGGGTAATAGGCCGTCTACGCTGGGTTCAGGGGTCGATTGTAATAAGGGTCAAGAGCCAAGGGATCAAGGGGGCATTTGGGTTTAGGGTTCTCTTCAAATTCCGGTTCTGCTATTGGTTTTCGAATAATATGCCAATGTCTATCTAGTTGATAATCAAATAAATATATATTCCTATCCAGAACTTCTTTCCCAATCCCGGAATTCGGTTCCCGATTTGGATAATTCCGGCCGGTTTCGCGGCGGGGCATAAAAAAAGCGCCCCTTGATGGGACGCTTCATTTTTTGTAGAAGAACCTGTAAGCCTGAAAAAACTAAAAAACTAAAAAAACCTTTAAACTATTGATGGCCGTCAACACGTTATAAGGTAATATTTTGGCGGTCAGAAACCCGATATTTTACAAGAACTGTTTGATCCAAGTAATACTAAACGGGTGCCAATTCATAAACCCCTGAAAACAAGTCTGGTCGCCGGCAAGCTGGCGCGAAAATCTTCCCTGGTTGGGAAAAAAATTCCTAGAGGCGGAATATTAGGTTGGGGAGGCAATTTTAAGTCCGTTTTGGCGTTTATCTTTGTAATGGGTTCGCTGGTCAATTAACCCACGGGCCTGATCCAATATCTTTTTAAAGCTAATACTATCCCTATGACCCCGTATATACGGAACAATCAAAATCACCTGGCAGAAGAACACCGTCGCTTTGAAAATTATCTCCTCCAGGAAAGCCGCATCGCCCTCTTAAAGATCCAGAGCTGGCAGTTCGCTATGAAGACACCGGAAGTAGGTGCTCATTACCAGCAGGAAGCGACGGAAATGGTCAAAAAGTCCCTTCTGAGTTTCGTTCCCAATAGTTTTGTCCTCAGCGAAGAAGGCTATTATTTCAAGCCGATCTTTAATTAATTACGTGTTTGATCCCCGGCATTAGCTGCGGGTAGGATCGTAGCATTCGCGAAGCTCTTTCTCGGTATAGGAGAGCCCGTATTGCTTCAGTACATCCGCCGGAACCCCGTTCCATTGGTTAACTGTGTTGCCTACATAGCCCATGTCCTTTACACCCATCTGGGAGGTATAGAACCCACTGGCCGTGAGGTTGCGCATTAGGTTAAAGAAGGCTACGCCCTGCGCCATTTCGGGTTTGGCTTTTTCGGGCCAGGCGATCTCGTCGACGATCTGCATCTGCTGGGTCGGCGAACAGTCTTTGAAGGCCTTGTCGAAATGCGTGAGACACTGCATATCCAGCCAGCGCAAACCGCCGCGCATGGGGATCTGGTGTTCGGGCATATCTTTTACGATGAACTCGATAAAGGCGGGTACGCCGGACTCCGAGGCGCTGCCGCTGATCTCGTCTTTGGGGATGATGATATCGCCCAGGATCGTGATGGTCGCCATTTCATCGGGCGTGAAAAACGTTTTGGAGCGAACTTCTTTCTCCCATTCAGCCTCTTCCTTCATCCGGTTGATATTACCGGTGGTCTCGCCGTGTTCCGCGGCCTTCTGCCCGGCCGAAAGATCTTTCCCGGCATCCGTTTTGTTCTCCGCGGGATGACAGCCTTCGACGAGTAAGCCGGCAGAAACGGCGCCGGCGGTTCCTACCAGCAGGGTCTTGATCGATTTTCTTCTGTCCATAGCAATATTATGTTAGGCCCTCGCCGGGTGTTAGATGTTTTGTTTTTTCATTTCGTCGATGATGTATTCGCTGGTCCGCATGCTAAGCGCCAGGATCGTCCAGGTGATGTTTTTGTCGGCCTGTGAGACAAAGGGACCACCGTCGACGCAGAAGAGATTTTTACAATCGTGGGCCTGGCTCCATTTGTTCAGCGGTGATGTCCGCGCATCGTTGCCCATGCGCACGGTACCGGCTTCATGGATGATGTTGCCCGGAGCATGCAGACCCCAGTCGTTTTCTTTGTTGTTATCCTGTCCGTGTGTCACTACGGCGCCCATCGCATGCAGGATCTCCGAGAAGGTCTCCATCATGTGTTTCGCCTGGTTCCTTTCCTGATTGGTAAAACCGGTATTGAAACGAAGCACCGGGATACCATATTTATCGACCACGGCAGGATCGATCTCGCAATAGTTGTCCTTTCTGGCAATGGCTTCGCCGCGGCCGGCCATGTGCACCGAAGCGCCAAAGAGTGCGCGATAATCCTTCTTCAGCGCCGTGCCATAACCGCCGGGGGCTTTGCCTGCGGCCATCACATTCGTTTTGCCGCTGCCGCCGTTGAGCTTATGGATATCCCAGGTGAAGCCATAGATCGGCATGCCCATGCCACCGCCAAATTCGATATGATAACCGCGGGCAAAATCGAGCTTTTTATTGTCGCCCCACCATGGTGCATACACGTGCATGCCCCCGACGCCGTCTTCGTTGTACCGTTTGCGGTCCAGCAGGTGTGGGAGATAGCCGCCCATGTCCGCGCCGGTGGAGTCGTGGAGATATCTGCCGACGGCATCGCTTTCGTTGGCGAGCCCGTTTGGATGACGCTGTGATTTGGAGTTGAGCAACAGCCGTGCGCTTTCACAGGCGCTGGCGGCCAGGATCACCGTGCGGCCGCTGACCTGGTATTCCTGCAGATCGGTTTTGTCGATATAGGAAACGCCGGTGGCCAGCCCGTTGTTATCCGTGAGCACTTCGCGCGCCATGGCATTCGTCACGAGATCGACGTTGCCGGTGTGGATCGCGGGGATCACGAGACAGGAGGAGGAGGAGAAGTCGCCATAGACCTTGCAACTACGGCCGCATTGCGAGCAGAAGAAACACTGATTTCTTCCCGGGCCGAGATCCGGCGTCACTTTCGTGAGGATCGACAGCCGCGAAGGGATCACCGGCACACCTACGGTGGCCGCCGCTTTCTTGATCATGAGCTCGTGCAGCCGCGGCTTAGGTGGCGGCAGGAAGATGCCGTCGGGATCGTTGGGCAGCCCTTCGTTTGTTCCGAAGACGCCGAGCAGTTTGTCGATCTTATCGTAATAAGCCTTGATGTCTTCATAGCCGATGGGCCAGTCGTCGCCGAGACCATCGATGCTTTTGCGTTTGAAATCCCTGGGACCGAAGCGGAGGGAGATGCGGCCCCAGTGGTTGGTACGGCCGCCGAGCATCCGGGCGCGCCACCATTCCCAGGGTATGGTATCCTTGTTACCCGTTTGTGTATAGGGTTCACCATCGACCTCCCAGCCCCAATAACAGCCGTCGAAGTCACCAAAGGGTCGGAACCGTGTACTGGCGCCACGACGTGCGGACTCCCACGGGTTCAGGAGCTGGTTACTGTCTTTTTTCGGATCGAACATCGGACCTGCTTCGAGCAGACAGACTTTGAGGCCGGCGTTTGCCAGCACATAAGCTGCCATCCCGCCGCCGGCGCCCGATCCTACAATAACGGCATCGTATTTCTTCGCTTGTTTCTTGATCTGAAGGTCTCCCATCCTGGTTGTGGGTTTTATGCTTAAAAGCAGCAATTTAAAGGTTTAGCAACTGAGCAAACAAATAATTCTTTATTTAGTCTGATCGCCTGCGCTTCGATCGGCGGCCGACTTATCGCGAAGGGCTTTGAATTCGGAACCCAGTTTCCATTCCGGCCATTCGTGACCGAAGGCCAGTCTTTTTCCAATAGCATATACCAACCCGACATCCTGCAGACCGCCGGTGAGATCCCACGTGGAGTCGTACTGATCGGCGGGCTGATGATAGCGCTCGGCCGTGTACTCGTCGTGTTTTTGTTTGCCATAGGCCGAGCCCCTGGTGAGATCGTCGACGCCGCCATCGGCGGTGAGCGAAGGCACACCGGCGCGAGCGAAATTGAAATGATCGGAGCGGAAGTAATGACCGGCCTCCGGATGATCTTCCGGCGCTACATAGCGCCCTCGGGCCTTGGCCGCATCGGCGAGCATGTCTTCGAGGGTGGATTGTCCTTTGCCGCTATAGGTGATGTCTTTGGTGGGTCCGTACGTGTTGAGCACGTCGATGTTGAGGTCGGCCACCGTGGTGCTCAGCGGATAAATGGGATGCTGCGCATAATAAGCAGAGCCCAGCAGGCCTTGTTCTTCCGCTGTGACGGAGAGGAAGATCACGGTCCGTTCCGGTTTCTCCGGCAGACTTTTAAAGACCCGCGCGATCTGCAGCAGCGCGGCCGTGCCGCTGGCGTTGTCTGCCGCACCATTATAAATGGAGTCGCCTTTGGCATCGGGCTTGCCGATACCCAGATGATCCCAGTGGGCCGAGAAGAGCACATA
The DNA here is from genome assembly GCA_025934485.1 of Chitinophagaceae bacterium. Classification (GTDB taxonomy): domain Bacteria; phylum Bacteroidota; class Bacteroidia; order Chitinophagales; family Chitinophagaceae; genus Puia. Next base: position 3,910 of record JAICXX010000036.1, on the reverse strand, counting down.
CTCATTTGGATATTTGGTGCCGGTGATCTTTGCGACGACGTTGTGCGACATATTGTAGACTTCGCGCACCTTCACGGAGCCCGATAGCTGCAGGTCCAGCGGGATCGGCTTGAATCCCGGATGCTGTGCCGCTTTGAGCACGCTGCTATCCTTGCCGGCCGCGGCCAGTAATTTTTTGCCTGTCTCTTCGGTGATCCAACCCTGGAGTGTGAGCTGGTAACCGGGGTTGTCCCTTGTATCGAGGTGGAGCTTCACACCGCCGTTGCTGCTTTGCACGACCGAAAAGGGGTAGGAGGCCGCCGCCGTATTGTGGATGATGAGGCAGGCTTTGGCGCCCTGCCGTGCGGCCTCTTCGTATTTATATGTCCACCGGCCATAATAGGTCATCGTATGTCCTTTGAAGAGCGTGGAGTCGTAGAAACCGGGGTCGTTGACCATGACGACGACCGTTTTGCCTTTGACGTCCAATCCCGCATAGTCGTTCCAGTGATATTCGGGGGCTACGATGCCGAACCCGGCGAAGACCATATCGCTTTTGTCGATGGCGTCGATGCTATCCGGTTTCACCGTCCAGATGACGAAGTCGTTCATATCTTTCAGCGCGATGCTACCTTTGGGCGAGCGGACTTCCAGGATGGGAGTGGAGGCGGGACTGATCTCTACGAGGGGGACGTCCTGCGTATAACTGTTGCCGTTACCCGGTTCGAGACCCAGTCCGGAATAGGCTTTTACGAGATAGTCGATCGTGTTGGTCTCACCCGGGGTGAAGGGGCGGCGGCCCTGAAAGGAATCCGAGGCCAGCACTTTGATATCGGCGGCCAGCGTGTCCTTGTTGAAAGCGGTCATGCTGGTATCGGCAGTTTCGGCCGGGGTATTGCCGGAGTGGCAGGCAATGGCGCCGCATACGACGCCGCCTACGACGACGAAGAGCAACCCACTACGAAGGGTGGTAGGGATCATAAAAGATTTTTGAGGGCCTCAAGGTAAGGTATTTTTAAAGACGCGGCCCGCCAAAGACGCGGTAGCGCCTTACCGGCTCGTCAGCCAGCTCACCGCGGCTTCTTTGGCGGGATCGTCGCCGGCGGCGGGAGCCGCAGGGATGAGCTTGTCGGGCACGATGCTGCCGTCACACACGTGTCCGCTGCAATCGGCTTCCTGGCAGAAGGTGAGCACGAGCATCGACCCATCCGACAAGGAATAGGTAGCGTTGGCGGTGGTGAGGCCTGCCGTGGGCTCGCCGATGAGCAGCGTCTGAGCCCGTCCTTTGAAGGCGAGGGCCACGGTCTCGCCGGCGCTTACGGTCCGGCGGCCGGTGAGCACCACGACTGATCTTTGAGGTCGCAGGGTCCGGTATCCCTGGTTGCTGACACGGCAGCGGACATGCCGTCCCTGGATGGCCGATCCGTCCTCATAGGCGATGGGAACGCGGTGGTCACCGGATACGAAATACCCGCAGACGCCGTTGCCCAGCAGGGGGCCGATACCGGTGAGCATCGGCCAGCAGTTGCCGCCGGTGTTCTTGCGCAGATCGATGATCCAGCGGGAAATGCCGCCCCTTGCGTCCAGATGGGCGATCACGTGCTGGAGGCTGTCCGCAATGCGTTCGCAGATCAGCGAGTCATCCGTACTCACCCAGGGCACGGTGAGATAGCCGATGCTGTCCTGCAGCCATTCGCCGTGGATGTCGCCGACGAGCTCGGAGAGCGGGACCTCCGGACCGGAGCCTTCGTCATCACCTATGTATTTCGCGGCTTTGGCCGGGGACATCACAAAGCTGTGCCGTTCGTTGAGCTGTTTGAAGCACCACGTGATCGTGGCGTAGGCGTCCTCGCAATTGCCGGCGACCATCAGCTGCTGTTTAGCCCGGGATTCGAATTCCGGCCAGTTCACCTCGTCCTTGCGGTAGTAGTTCTTTTCCATGAAGCTCAGTGCCTGGTCGAGCAGCCGTTGTGCTTTTTGCATACAGGGCATGGTATCGGTGCCGGCTGATTGGGCGTGCGCGGGCTGGAGGGTGGCGAGCAGCAGCGCGAGGACGAGGTATCTCTGCATGAGAACGGGCGTTGTATTAGACTATAAGATACCGAAAAAACGAAAATCCATAAATTTTTATGGCTCATCCTCCTCATCGGCGGCGGCGTCTTCTTCCTCCTCTTTGTCTTCCTCCTCTTCCTCGGCCGCGGCGGCAAAATGTGCGAACCAGCCGTCTTTTTCCAGCAGTTCGGCGGGGGTGCCTTCTTCGGCGATCTGTCCTTCGTCGAGGACGATCACGTGGTCGGCGTCGCGGACCATAGAAAAACGGTGAGCGATGATGAGGATCGTCGTAGAGCGGCGGATGTCCCCGATGGTCTTGCGGATCTCGGCTTCGGTGGCATAGTCGAGGTTGGCCGTGGCCTCGTCGAGGATGAGGATACGGGGTTTGGCGACGAGCACGCGTGCGATCTGGATGCGTTGCCGCTCGCCCACGGAGAGGCCGATACCGCTTTCACCCACCGGTGTCTGCAACCCGTGCGGCAGCCGTTGCAGGGTGGCATGCATGCCTGCGGCCATCGCGGCTTGCAGGACCTCTTCGTCGGTGGCATCGGGGCGTTTGTAGCGGATATTATCGGCCAGGGTCCCGCGGAATACGGCTCCATCCGTCGACACCATGCCGATCTGGCGGCGCACCGATGCGGCATCCAGCATGCGCAGGTCCTGACCATCGATCCAGATGCTGCCGCCTGAAGGTTCATATAATTTCATGAGCAAGTCGGCGGTCGTGGTCTTACCGGCACCGGAGCCACCCACGAGGGCGGTAGACCTGCCCGGGGCCAGCGTGAACGAAAGGCCCTTAAGCACGTCGCGCTCTTCGTTATATTTGAACCAGACATCGCGGAATTCGATGCGGCCCTGCGTGAGTTGCAGGACGGGTCCGGCCTTTTCTTCGACGCCCTTGTCGAGCAGCCGAAAGGCGCGTGCGAGCGAGGCCACGTTCTGTTGGAGCTCCACCCACAGGCTGGCGAGGGTATCCACGGGACCATAGAGGCGGTCCAGATAGGCGACGAACATCACGACATCCCCGGGCGTCAGCTTGTTCTCGAGCGTCAGATAGCCGCCATAGCCGAAGACGAGCGCGGTGGACAGATGCGAAAGCATCGTCTCCCAGAACACGTATTTGTTGGCGAGCCTTGCCCGGCTGATATAATCTTTATAGGCCTCGCCGGCGACAGTTTGCAGCTGTTGGACCTCCTGCTGCTCGGCGCCGGAGAGCTTTACGGTCTTGATGCCTGCAAGCCCATCCTGGATGCGGGAGGAGACCTCCTCCCAGCGGGAATAGTAGTTCGATAGCCCCGATTCGAGACGGCCGGCAGAACGCCAGGCGATGAGGACATAAAAGGGAATGGTGATGAGCGCCACCGAGGCGAGGGCGACATTCTGCCAGAACATGATGGCGAGGATGCCTGCCAGGCTGATCAGCTCGGGCAGCACCTGCTGGGATAAGCCGTTGACAACGCCGGTGACCTCTTCCGACTGGTCGATCTGTTTGGCGATGGCTGCGCTGCTGCGCCGGCCGAAAAAGGAAAGCGGCAGCCGGAGGACATGGGCAAAGGTGCTTTGGATGAATCCTTGTTCGATAAGACAGGAAAGCCGCGTATTGGTGTTCTCGCCCAGCCGCCAGAGGAGGGTGGCGACGAGATTGATCGCGAACAGCCAGGCGACGGCCCATAACAATGTATTCAAGGCCTGTTTTGGCGAGCGGGCGGCCACATGCCCCGGGGAATGCGGGACGGGCGTCGTGATCGCGGCGGAGGTGGCGGAGTCGCGTCTGACGGCGGCGGAATCAGGTAGGGCTGCGGCGGTATCGGAGACCTCACCCCGGATCATGTTCCGGATGCCTTGTGCTTCATCGGGGTCGACCCCCAGGTCTTTTTGT
>JAICXX010000320.1 GCA_025934485.1 Chitinophagaceae bacterium | reverse complement strand
ATCTGCCCGAACGCTTGCTGCTGTGCCGGCGATAGCTCGAAATCGATCTGGACCTCACGGGGCAGATACCGGATGCGATCCACCTGTCTTTTTTCGATCTGCAGGATCTTTTTGTCGACCAGCCCCTTGAGCTGGGCATCGGAGGCGCCGGATTTCTTCAGTAATCCAGGTCTCGTCACTTCACCTTCCGTCCGGATCAGGTGCAGATAGGCTAACAGGAGCTCTTGCTGCTTTGGCCCCCTACTCCAATTGTTCAGCAGGTCAGCCAGCTTGTCCTCGTCGTGATATTCGGGGTTGAGGAGGATATAATTTTCCGTTTTCGCCGTATAGGTCTCTTTGAGCGACTCCCAGACGACACAGACTTTCTTTTCGATCAGTCGTTTGATCACGGGATAGACCACCCGCGAATCCAGCAGCTCCTGTACCTCGGACAGCTTGAGCTCTTTTTTGATGAGCAAGGCCTCCGCTACGATGAATTCGTTGTTATCCAGGTGGGTGAAGTCTTCGCCCGCCTCCTCGTTGAAGACCAGGATGGTCTCGCTGCTGAGTTTGAAATGTGCGGGTAACGCCGCCGCCATGACCTCGCCTTCGCTACAGAGATAATAGCCCGCAATCCATTCCCAGAGCTTCAGCTGGTCGGGATGTAGTATCGGCTCGGCATCCAGCACGTTCCCGATGGGTTTGGGTTCGAATGCCGCGGGCTTCTCGTCATGCAAGCGCTTGACGATACCCGCATATTTTTTGTTGCGCAATTCGACCTCCACGCGGCAACCGGGTCTGAGCGACGCACGCCATTGCTCCGGCACGGACCAGGTATAATTCCTGGGCACAGCCAGGGGTATGATGACTTCGGCGTACATGGGGGTGCAAAGTTATGCTTTTATCCAAGTAGCACCATAAGAACGTAACCCCTCTTCCATCACCCGGAACACCCGCTCCTTCAACGCCTCCAGGTCATCTGGTCCCATCCCGGCTACCTCTATCGTCGGCAGATAGATCACCCGCGAACTTCCCGGATTCAACGAAAAGATCGTGCTATAGTGCATCCGGTCGTAAGTATCGGGAAAAAGCATCGGCTGGATAGGCGTCTGCATCTCGATGGCGATTCGAAAAGCGCCGTCATAAAAGGTTTTCAGCGGCATGCCGGTCTCATTGAAGGTCCCCTCGGGAAAGATAAACACGGATAGCCCGTCGCAGACAAGCGTTTTCAGATCACGCACACTGCGGCTGCGGTCCCGGATACTGCTGCGATCGACCATCACCACCGCCCGGCTATAGATAAAACCGAACACCGGGATGCGCGCCATCTCCGCTTTTCCCAGGATGCGAAAAGTATCCCGAGTCACCCCCTGCAGGATCATCGGGATATCGAGATAGGAAATGTGATTGCTGACAAAAACATACGACCGCGCCGGGTCGACGATCTCCGGCGAAAGATGCCGGATGCGGATACCCACGAGGAACAGCCAGGCATCGTCCCACCAGCGACAAAAATGATAAATGCGGTTTCCGCCCTTTCCCGCTCCCTGTAGCGAAAAGATGGCTACAAAAGGCAGAATGCACAGCATCCCGGTGATAAAGAGGGTCAGGGCATAAAGGCAGTACAGCAATCGAAAGGGGTTAAGCCAGATTTTCCGCATTATTCGCTAAGATAGGGTATCTTTGCCGGCTGATGACGAGCGAGATATCCAACAAAACGGTAGCCTTTCACACCCTGGGGTGTAAGCTCAATTTCTCGGAGACCTCCGGTCTCTCCCGCCTCCTATTAGACGAGGGATTCGGGAAAAAGGAGTTCGACGAGGTGGCGGACATCTATGTCATCAACACCTGCAGCGTCACCGATAATGCCGATAAGGAATGCCGCTACCTGGTCCGCAAGATCCGGCGGCAGGCCCCCGAAAGCATGGTCGTGATCACCGGCTGCTATGCCCAGTTAAAACCCCGCGAGATCGCCGATATTCCCGGCGTCGACCTTGTCCTCGGCGCGGCGGAGAAATTCAACATCGCGCAGCATCTCAAAGAATGGTCCAAAGGCGACGCCGCGAAGATCTGCAGCTGCGATATCGCCGATGTCACCGGCTTCAACGCCTCTTATTCGCTGGGTGACCGCACCCGTACCTTCCTCAAGGTACAGGATGGTTGTGACTACAACTGTTCCTTCTGCACCATCCCCATGGCCCGGGGCCGTAGCCGCAGCGACACCGTGGCGGCAACGGTAAAGACCGTGGAAGAGCTGGCCGCACGCGGCGATGTCCGCGAGATCGTGCTTACCGGCGTCAACCTCGGCGATTTCGGGAAGGGTGCGGATGGCGCATCGATCCGTTACGAAAGTTTCTTCGACCTGATGAAGGCGCTCGACGAGGTCGATGGCATCGACCGCTATCGCATCTCCTCGATCGAACCCAACTTGCTCACCCCCGAAATGATCGAATGGGTAGCCGGGAGCAGGCATTTCATGCCCCATTTTCATATCCCCCTGCAAAGCGGCAGCAACCGGCTGCTGAGCCTCATGCGCCGCCGTTACCGGCGAGAGCTCTATGCGGAACGGGTCAGGTTGATCAAAGCCGCCATGCCCCATTGCGCCATCGGCGTCGACGTCATCGTAGGATTCCCCGGCGAGACCGACGAGCTGTTTAAAGAAACGGTAGACTTTCTGCAAGCCCTCGACGTCTCCTATCTCCACGTCTTCACCTATTCCGAGCGCGACAATACCAGCGCCCTCGAACTGAAACCCGTGATCCCGATAGCCCTCCGCCAGGAACGAAATAAATTCCTCCGCAATTTATCGTATATGAAGATGCAGGAGTTCACGCGACGCCACGCCGGCCAGACACGAAAGGTATTGCTCGAAGGACATGTCAAAGCTCCCATGATGGAAGGCTATTCAGACAATTATATCAAAGTTGCCACGCCCTATCGCCCGGAATGGGCCAACCGCATCATCGACTGGACACTCTAGACACTTCGACTGGCGGCTCTGGTGACGCTTCCGGAAGTTCAACGACGCTCCCGCCTGTGCGAGCGCCGTCAGGCAACTCTCCACCGTTCCACGACGTAGATAATATAGCCGCCGGAGGCGGCTCGTCCGCAAGGACAGACATCAGCGCGAGAATGCGTCGTGCATCCCGGCACGCCGATTGCAGCACCCGTGAGATGAACAATAGCACGGAACTTTTGTTAATTTTGATCAGGAGTAGCTATGCGAAAATACCAGGTGACCATACAATTCGAGATGAACGATGAATTTGCAGCGTTGGTTCCGCCACACCGCACCTACATCAACCGGCTCATCGAGCAGGGGATCATCGACCACTATGTCGTGACGATGGAGACGCAACGCGTGTGGATCACCTTCTCGGCCGAAGACCGGAAGACCGTCGAAAAATATCTGTCCAAATCCCCGCTTTTTAAATATTGGACCTACGAGATCGACGAGCTGTTCATGGTCGACGGCCTGCACTACCGCCTGCCCGTGGTGCAGCTCAACTAAACCCGCCGGAGCATTCAATAAACGATCAGGTATTTATAGAAAGCTGCGCTATCCCGCAACACCCCCACGAGATCGGCCCAAAAGAACTCCTGCGACGCATCGCTATGAACCGCTCCCCGGTAGCCTACTTTCCGGATGATGTATTTCGTACGGGTGAGATGATAAAAACTGGAGACGGCAATAATAGAATGCACCTGCAGACTATCGGCTACCGGTAAAAAGTCCTTCGCCGTCAAATAAGTATTCTCGCCATCATTGTCTTCAACGATCTTATCCGCCGGCACACCCTGCGCTACCAGGTATTGTTTCATCGCCAGTCCTTCGGGATAATGACCGGCCTTCATCCCACGTCCTCCGCTGACCATGATCCGCGCCACCCGCCCCTGCCGGTACAAGGTCAGCGCTTCGTCGACCCGTCCCTTGAGCACCGGGGAAAGGCTGCCGTCGGCGTCTACCCGGTTACCCAGCACAACGGCCATATCGGCAGAACCGGAATACCCCCACAGGCCATCGATCGTAATATAAACGATGTGCACCAACAGCCATGCCACCAGCACCCCGACGACAATTTTCCATTTTTTCAAACTCCGGATACGCATTATTTGCTCGATTTTGCGGCTGCCGCCGGTTTGGCTGCCGCCCACGCGGGTTTATGTTTCAACACTTTTTTATAGACCGGACAGCCTTCGGAATGCGCCCCCGGCAGATAGCCCGTACTCATCAGGAACTCCCCCACGATCTCCCCTCCTGTGAACCGAAAGGTTTTTTTGAACAGCTTCACCCACTCTTCTTTGCTCAGCGGATGGTGCGCATCCAGCCATTTTTTAAAGGAGCCATACTCCTTCTGCAGTTCCTTGATCTTTTTCGCATTTTCGATAGTGGCGTCGACCTTTAGCCGGTTCCGGATAATGCCAGCATCATTCAACAGACGCTCCCGCTGTTTGGCCCCATATCGCGCTACTTTGTCGATATCGAAATCGTCGAAGGCCTTGAAGAAATTGTCTTTTTTGTTGAGGATGGTAGTCCAGGATAGACCAGCCTGGTTGATCTCCAGCACCAGCCGGGCAAAAAGATGATTGTCGTCGTCT
>JAICXX010000345.1 GCA_025934485.1 Chitinophagaceae bacterium | reverse complement strand
TGGTGATCCAGCCCTGCTATACACCGGGCTTCGTGACAAAGGATGGGCAAAAATTCGATTTTATTTCCGCGCGTATCAATACCAGGGACAAATTCGATTTCCAGTATGGCAGAGCCGAAGCACGCATCCGGCTCGATACCGGGGCAGGGCTGTGGCCGGCCTGGTGGATGCTGGGCTATGGCGACTGGCCGGCCTGCGGCGAGACCGATATCATGGAATTCGTCGGTGAGCCGGATTGGGCCAGCGCAGCCGTGCATGGCCCCCACTATAGCGGCGAAACGCCATTTGTGAATCGCTATTACTTCCCTTCGGGTGATGACGTCCGGCAGTGGCACACTTATGCAGTGGACTGGACCCCCGAAAGCCTGCTGTTCAGCTACGATGGCCACACGATGTTCCGTCTCACCCGCGCGATGGCCACCCACTATGGCCCGTGGGCCTTCGACCAAAAGGAATTCCTGATCCTCAACTTCGCCCTCGGCGGCGGCTATCCCGCCAAGATTAACGGCCTCGACAAACCCTATTACGGCATGTCCCAGTCGACCCTCGACCTCATCAAACAACACAGAGCAAGAATGTTCGTGGACTGGGTCAGGGTCACGCAGATGCGCTAACTTCTCCAGGCGCCTGCCCTCCCACGGGCAGGCGCTTCCCTTTACCCCTTCTTCTGCCAAAGCGTATAATGCACCGTTAGCTGCGCCGTCATATTATTACCGATGGAAGCAACGCCGACTTGATCGCCGAGGTAATTGGTAAACTGCAGTGGTTTCGTAATGGGCTTGAATCCCTGTATATACCGGATACCCACACTGCATCCCCTGGGCAGTTGATAGAATATCCCGCCCACAACCCCTTTGTCAAATGATCGATAGATGTCATGCACGGTAGCTGTTACATCTCCGGAATGAGCCCTCGACGCCAGCAACAATCCGATCTCTGGTCCCGCCTGCACCGCCAGCTTCGGAGTGATATAAAAATTGAGCAGCACAGGTAGATCCAGATAATTCAACCGTAGCGTGATCTTCGGTATCGAAGTATCGCCCGGATCCACCCCCGCCGTCCACAAGCTAAATATACTATTTTTGTGAGGTATGAGAAATCTATCACTCGTCCTCTTGCTCCTCACACTCAACGCCTCCGCGCAAACCCCGGCAGTCAAAACGGCACAAGACCCCGTCGTAAGAACGGCGCAAGGCTACATAAAAGGCACGACCGAAAACGGGATAGCCGTATTCAAAGGTATCCCCTATGCCGAGCCCCCCGGAGACACCCGACGCTACCTCCCGCCGACGCCACATACCCCATGGGCCGACACCCTCAACGCCACAGAATTCGGCGCTCCCGCGTCCCAACCAAGAGGCGCCGGCGTCACCGGCTCCGAAAATTGCCTCTTCCTCAACCTCTATACCCCAAAGGCCGATAACCAAAAACGTTCCGTACTCCTATGGGTACACGGCGGTAGCATGACGGCCGGAACCGGAAAGGGCATGAACGGCCACGCCTTTGCGGACAACGACGATATCATCACTATCACCATCAACTACCGGCTCGGCGCATACGGTTTCCTCTACCTGGGCGACGTCGACAAAAAATACCGCCAGTCGGGTAACCTCGGCCTATTGGACGTCATCGCCGCCCTCCAATGGGTGCATCAGAATATCGCCGCCTTCGGCGGCGACCCACATAAAATCACCGTCATGGGCGAATCCGCCGGCGCCAAACTGCTCAGCGCAGTGATGGTCTCGCCGGCGTCAAAAGGACTCTTCAGCCAGGCCATCCTCGAAAGCGGCTCCGTCCAGTGTATCCGCGATACCACCACCGCGAAGAACGAACGTGGCATCTTATTAAGACAACTCGGCCTAAAGCCGGACGAAGCCGCAAAACTCCTTACCCTCCCATCAGAAACCGTCATAAAAGCCCAGGCAAAAATCACCGCCGGCATCGGCGGCAATTCCTTCTTCGGTCCCGTATACGACGGGATAACGATCCCCGAAGACGCATACGAATATGCAAGGCAAGGCGATATCAGAGGCATAAAAGCCATCATCGGCACGAACGAGGACGAAGGGGCCTCCTTCGCCCCAAAGAGCTTCAACAACGCCGACGCCGAAGTCTTCAAGCTCCTGTTCCGCGACAACGAGCCCATGGCCAATGCCTACTACAAAACACAACTAAAAGCCGACTCACCCTATACCGCCCTCGTCAAAACGATGACACAGTACATGTACCAGATGCACTCCTATCGCTTTGCCAAAGCCCTCACCAACGCCGGCACCCCCGTATGGATGTATCGCTACAAATACGAAGACGGCCAAAAGTTCGGCGCCCATCACGGCGACGAACTGCGCTATATCTGGGACGCCACGCGCATAGCCAACTTGCCCAACGCCGACCCCGCCAAAAAACAGCTGGCAAAAAGCCTCCACGGCGCCTGGGTGTCGTTCATCAAAACCGGCGACCCCAACTGCGCCTCCCTCCCCCAATGGCCAAAATACAACACCACCCGCAAACAGATCATGGTATTCGACGCCACCGACACCGTCATCGCGCTAAAAGAGGTCTACAACGACAAAGATTTCCCCTCCGCAGTCTTCGTCATTAAATGAGCTTCAAATACCGCCCCGTTTTAGAATCGCGGACATCCGCCACCTCCATCGGCGTCCCCGCGGCAACAATAGTCCCCCCTTCATCCCCAGCCCCCGGGCCGATATCGATCACCCAGTCGCTCCGGCGGATCACATCCATATCGTGTTCCACCAGGATCACCGTATTCCCCGCATCGACCAGCCGGTCTAATTGAGCCAGCAGCCGCTTCACGTCGGAAGGATGCAACCCCGTAGTCGGCTCATCGAGGATATACAAGGTCTGACCCCGGCTCAGCCGCTGCAACTCCGTCGCCAGCTTTATCCGCTGCGCCTCCCCGCCCGAAAGCTCCGTCGCCGGCTGCCCCAGCCGAAGATAGCCCAACCCTACCTCACGCAATGTCTCCAGCCCGCGCGAGATCGCTGCATCGGCGGCAAAGAACTGCGCGGCGGTGTCCACATTCATCCCGAGCACATCCGCAATGGTCACACCATTGTACAAAACCTCCAGCGTAGCCGCATTATAACGTGAGCCGCCACACACGGGACAAGGCGCATACACACTCGGCAGAAATAAAAGCTCCACCATCACAAAACCCTCACCCTGGCAATTCTCACACCGCCCTTTTCCCACATTAAAGGAGAACCGACCCGCATCATAATGCCGTGACTTCGCCGGCTTGGTCGCCGCAAACAACTTCCGCACCCCGTCGAATAAACCCGTGTAGGTGGCCAGATTGGAACGCGGCGTCCTGCCGATGGGCTTTTGATCCACCACTACCAGCCGCTTGATCGATTCCATCCCGCTCACGATCTTCCCTTCGGCGGAAGGCGCCGCATCTTCCTGTAGCGCTTCTTCGATAACACCATCCTCCGCAGCGTCCAGCGACTGCCCCAGATGATCCGCCACGAGACTCACCAGCGCATGACTCACGAGGCTGGACTTCCCAGAGCCCGATACTCCCGTCACCGACGTCAGCACGCCCAATGGAAAAGCTACCTTGAGGCCCTCTAAATTATTTATTGTAATATCAGCCAGCTTGAGCCAGCCATGGGGCGAGCGAAAAACCATTTTCGAAGGACCAAATTCGCCGAACAAAAACGCCGCGGTCCGCGACCCCGCAACACCGCGCAATCCGTCCAAAGGCCCGCTATACAATATTTCCCCGCCATGCTCACCCG
>JAICXX010000319.1 GCA_025934485.1 Chitinophagaceae bacterium | reverse complement strand
GTATTTAGCGCGGTAGGCGTCGTCGAAGCGCAGACCCGTATCGAACATTGTTATTGGAGTCTGCGTTCTGAAGGCGATGTTCACGACGGGCTGGGGGTGAAATGTGCACAAACCGGCGGCCCCGCAACGGCATTTGAATGGATGAAGACTCATGGGGTTGCCGATCCCGGATGCCGTGCTTATGAGACTACGGACACTCCCGTACCGCCGACGCCGAACCGTGACGGCAGGACGGTGAAGCTGGCGGATTATGTCTCGCTGAGTAATATCCAGGATCAAAAAAACTGGATCGATATGGTGGGCCCTATCTCGGCCTGCTTTACCTGTTATTATGATTGGGAGACTTTTGGCTTTACGCATCAAACGGGCGTGTATATTTGCGACCCTTCCAGCGGTGTCGCGGGCGGCCACTGTATCGTGATCGTGGGTTACGATGACGCGAGACAGGCCTGGCTCGTACGGAATTCATGGGGTGCGGGCTGGGGCATGGCCGGCTCGCCAGGTTATATCTGGATGGGTTATGGGCAGGCGGACATCGACGCCTATACAAAATATGGTGTGGCCGGTTCCGCGGTAAATCCTGATCCCTGGACGAAGCGCAGGAATCACAGTGGCAACTTTATCGAAAGCGGAGATGGTCCCTACAACCGCAACTTCGAGGTATGGGCTTTGACGCCAACCGGCGACGCCATAGAACATTACTGGCGGGACGGTTCGACGCTTGCCTGGGCTGCGGCGGAGACCCAGGGCAACGATGCCGGCGCGATGCCCACGGTTACCGGGACGACCTATGACCGCAATTTCGAGATGATCTATCCTACTACTTCCCGTCGGTTACATCATCGCTATTTTGATCAGGCCAGCGGCAAATGGTTTGACGGCCCCATCTTTGGCCCTACCAATGTGAATGGCGTCGTGGGTTTTATCCAGGGAGATTTCGGCGCACCGGGGAACTTCGAGGTGGTAGCCGCCCTCACGGACGGAACCATGTGCCATTGGTGGCGTAACGAGGCGAATATGGCCTGGGCGCAATCGGCGGTCTTCGGGTCGGGTGTCGCCACGGGCGGCGCTACGCTGATCCAGCGGTTCGACAGGGGGTTGGATTATGTGTGTGTCAACAACGATGGGACCATGCAGCGTTATTACCGTGTACTCAACGGGGGATGGAGCGCCGAAGAGAAATTCGGCAGCGGCGTCCATAGCTCGCCGGTGATGATCCGGAGCGAGTTCGGCGAGACGAATGAAACGACCCCCGGCAACTATGAGCTTTGTGTGGCGGTCAACGGGCAGTTCCAGCATTGGTGGACGGGAGGCGAGGCAGCCGCGCACTGGACCATGGATGCCGCTTTTGGCACCAATATCCGGCAGGTCCTCGGGCTCATCGAAAGCAGCTTCGGGTTCGACCTGGAGCTGATCGCTTTGCTCAATGACGGTTCTATCCAGCATTTCTGGCGGGATAATGTTTGGCATGCCGGCCCCATCTTTGGCAAGGGCCCGGTGTATCTGAATATCCCCATCGTCGCGCACCCGCTCGAGCATCCGGCGTTAGCTGAAGAAGTTAAATAAGGAAATAAGGATTGTTTTTGAAAGATGCCCAGTCCGTCTTGCATTGCTCGAGCAGTTCCCGCAGGGCGGGCTGGGTTTTTGGGTCTATGGGGATCTCGTCATAGAGGATGTTCTCGAGGTATTCGATCATATTGAAGCACATGGTAAACTGACCGGTGGCGAGAAGCTTGTCGAGGGTGCCGCCGAGCTGATCTTCGGGCGTGAACCAGAGGGTGGTGCCGAAATCGGCGGCGGCCTCGGCTATGGCCCCGATGTTTTCGCCGATGTCCGCGTCGAAGTCGCCCTTAAAGAGACTGTGCGCCTCTACTGCGTCGGTGCGTTCTTCGACGGGACGACGGGTTTGAGCGTCGTAGTCTTCGCGGGTGAGCCGGCGGATGAGGTTGCCGATGCGGCGGTAACGCCAGCGATCGTCGTTATAGACAAGGTTATAGTTCAGGCGGCGTACGACTTTGAGGAAGACGTTGAGGAGCAGCGAAATTAGCGAGTTGAGCCGGTCGAGCAGCAGCGGGCGGGCACGGTGCAGGGAGAGCTCGCCGAGATCGAGGCCGGAGAGTTTTTTTAGATAGAAATCCATGTGCGGATTTTTTTCCAGTAGCCATCGACGCAGGCGGCCGGGGATGCGCAGTAGTTTCCGTAACAAGGCGATCTTCCCCAACCAAAGGAGCAGCAGGACAGCCGCGAGCGTGAGACTGATGCCCGTGCCGGTGCTATTGCGGTAGTCCCATAAAGTAGGCAGGAATCCCAGGAAAATACAAAGACAGGGAACGAGCCAGTTGACCCACCGGTTGATGCTGCGTGCGCGGCGATCAAACTGGCGCAGGGTAATCCGGCTTATGCCCTTTGCAGGAGATTCCGGCGTGGGTTTGTAGGGGTTCATATAGGGCGAGGAGACGTCGGAGATGATGATGCAATCGAAATAGGGGTTATCGGCCGATCCTTTGTAACGAAGGATGGTGTCGATGCCCTGGTTGTCATAGATGCCGCCATCCATGATGCCTACGGGCGCGGTTTGCGGGAGGCTTTTTAGATTCGGCGAATCCGCATGGAGAAAATCCGTGGGCCAGAGGATGGGTTCGAAGCCGCCGGGGAAACAGGTGGAGGCGGCCATGGCGTCGGAGAGGCGGATCTCGGCGGCCTGGGCCTGGTTGATCCGGAGATAATAGTTGCCAAAGATGCCGCTGCCGCGGTTGCGGAAGCGGAAATCGACGGCGTTGTTGAATTCGGTGCTGTTGAAGGCTACGGCTTCGAGATGACAGTGCATCTCCGCGAGTTCTGCGAAGGTGGCGCCGTCGGTAAAATATTCGTCATAGAGTTCGGCGAAGGCGTTGATGAGGTTCTTGCGTTTATTGTCATTTTGCCACTGGGCGCCGGGGTTGAGTTTTTCGATGCCGAGTTTGACGAGATCGAGTTTGCGAAGCCGTTCCAGCAGGAAGTTATAGATCTCGGGGAAGGTTTTGCCTTTTTGTTTTTGCAGGGTATAGACGATGCCCGTGATGGTGCCGCCGGAGACGGTGGAGAGCATCTTTACGTTTTCGAGCAGCGGATGACCCTGGTATGGTAATCGATGGAGGTAGGACATCGTGCCCAGATGGAAAGCTGCAGCGCGGTAGCCACCGCCGCTGCAGCTCAGGGCTATCTTTTCGAGGGGGTTGAAGGGGACTTCTGCGACCGTGGTTTCCATTGGAAGGTTTTTGGCGCGGAAGTTACGGACTTTCGGCGGCTCAATGAACCAGCGCGCCGGCCGGGGCCGATGCGGCTGATGAGGCCGGGGCGGCGGACATGGGGGCCATGCAGTGATTGACGATCTTTTGGGCTATCTCCCTGAGCAGCGTCTTGTTGCTTTCTGCAAAGGTCAGACCGTCGCTTTTTAGATTCTCGATGTTTTCGGGGGTGGCGAGGTCCATTTCCGAAGCGGCTCGCACCAATTTTGGTTCCAGCCGGTAGTAGTCGGCATTGTCGGGCGCGCCCAGCGTGCTGTAGATGCTTTTGAGCTCGTAATCCACGGTCTCCGAGTTACCGGACATGAGGATATCGATAATGGGCTCGAGCCATTTAATCTCGCCGGCGTGTCTGAAGTCCTCGATACGATAACTTTTCTTCACGGAGCCTGTGCCCAGCGAGATGATCAGCATGTCCCGGGCGCCGCGGGGTTGGGTCTTGTCGCAAGTGGGAAAGAGTGCGGGAAAATCGATCTTGAGAGCCTCTGAATAGGCGCATAAGGCCGGGTTGTTGGCGAAGACACCACCGTCGAGGAGTGAATAATCGGCACCCTCCATCGATTTAATTCCTGCGGGCGGGAAATAAGTGGGGGCGGCGGAGGTGGCCCGCGCAACGTCGCGGACAAGGAAATTACTGCCGTCGTCGTCCCGGGCATCGGCGCTGGTAAAGAACATGGCGCGGCGTTGTGTCATCTCGTAACTGGTGATCAGGCTGGGTTTGATGAGATCGGCGAGCTTGAGGTCGCCGAAGTACTTCGTCAATTGAGCATCCAGGGCCTTGTTTGAAAATTTGGCGCCGAAGATGCCGTCGCCCGAGTCAAGTAACCGCCAAAGGTTGCGATCGAAGATCTCGTGCCCGTGATCGACATACAGATCCAGGGCCTGCTGGGCGGAGAATTTTGCTTTTTTGGGTTCGCCTGGTGCGAGGTAGATGCAGCTAAGTATGCCGCCGGTACTGGTGCCGGCTACCAGGTCGAACATGTCGCCGATCCTGAGATCGGGCTGGCCGGTGAGCTCCTGAATGATCGATTCGAGCCGGACGAGGATTGCAGCGGGCAGGATACCCCTGATGCCGCCGCCGTCGATGGAGAGGATGGCAATTTTTTTCATGGCAAACAATTTTGGTTTACTGTCGTAAAAGTTACGATAACGGTAACGGCGCCGGCACCGGAAAAACACCCTTTTTTTGCGCGGCGAAATGCCATTATGGAAAATTAAACAGTAGTGTATTTGTCGCCGCCGTTACCTGACCGGTCCAGGTGAGATTCAGCGTACGCGTGGTGCCAGGAACCGTGACGCCGGT
>JAICXX010000012.1 GCA_025934485.1 Chitinophagaceae bacterium | reverse complement strand
GCCATTGTCGTGGAATATCGTTAACAAGACCATTGTCGTTTCTGCACGCAAGGCCACGAGCCAGGCAGCCGAACCACCGGCCGCAGCCGATACGGTGCAGCCGGGCATCGCCACCGGAAGGGTCATGGGCGAGAACAACAAGCCGCTGGCGGGCGCCAATGTCGTGGTGGAAGGAAAGAAAGGCGTAGGCGCGGTGACCGACAATGAAGGCCGTTTCCGGGTGACGGCGGCCACTGGGGCAACCCTGCTGGTCTCTTATATCGGTTATCTTCCGCAGCGGGTAAAGGTGAAGGGCGACGCCGAGCTTTTAGTCGCTCTTACCGCGGGAGCCAAGGACCCCTTGGCGAATATGGTCGTTACGGGCTACCAGATCATCAATAAAGAAAGCTTTACAGGCAATGCCATCACGGTGTCGGGAGAAGAACTCAAGCGGGTCAATCCCCAGAATTTCCTGCAAAGTATCTCGGTGTTCGACCCCAGTTTCTCCATTGCACAGAACAACCTCGCGGGCTCTAATCCCAACACGCTGCCGAGTATTAATGTACGCGGTTCCACTGCGCTGCCTACCGGGGGTGGCGCGGTGCTCACGCGGACGGATCTTACGAGTAATGTCAACCTTCCGACGTTTATCATGGATGGCTATGAGGTGAGCCTGGAGAAGGTCTACGATCTCGACGTGAACCGTATCCAGAGCATCACGCTGTTGAAAGACGCGGCGGCTACCGCGGTCTATGGCTCGCGCGCAGCCAACGGGGTCTTGGTGATCACTACCAAGGCGCCGAAATCCGGCAAGCTGCAGGTCTACTATAACTACGAGCTCAATACCACCGGCCCAGACCTCAATGAATACCACCTGCTGAATGGTGCTCAGAAATTGCAATATGAGAAGCTGGCAGGGTTGTATAACAATACCATTGTAAACAACGGGCAATCGCAGGACATGCTCAGCAGCCTCTATTATGGCAAGCTGCTGAATGTGAACACCGGCATGAATACCTACTGGTTGTCGCAGCCGTTGCGTACGACCTATGGACAGAAACACTCGCTCTATCTGGAAGGCGGAGACGCCTCTATGCGATATGGTCTCAATATCCTTTACCAGACCTCACCGGGTGTAATGAAGGGGTCGACGCGTGACCGCTATGGCGTCGGGATGGACCTCTCCTACAACCCGGGAAAGGCCTTTATCTTTCGCAACGAGCTGAATGTGGAGCAGGTCAACAGCCGGGAATCCAATTACGGCAGTTTTCAGCAATATGGCACGATGAACCCCTATTATCCGAAGACTGATTCATCGGGGCGTATCCTGCAGGAGGTCGACAGCTGGCAGAAGAACGGTGGTAACAAATATGTGACGGCCTTTGTCCTTAATCCGATGTACAATGCGACGCTGAACAGTTTCATTAAGGGGGCTTATCTCGAATTCACAGATGCTTTCTCGGCCGAGTGGACTATGGCCCGCGGACTTCGTCTTCGGACGGTACTTAGCTATGATGAAAAGAAATCGACCACCGATAACTTCGATTCTCCGCTCAGCAACGATTTCTTTTTGTATACGCCCAACCAATATTCTACCCGGGGGACTTATTTTTACGGGGAAGCCGACGAAAAGACCTTTGACGGCAGTGCCACCTTCACCTTCAACCGGCAGATCGGGGATCAGTTCTTCAACCTGGCACTGGGCGCGAATGTGCGGACCTATTCCGAAGACACCAAGTCTTTCAATGCCCAGGGCTTCACAGACGACCAGTTCACGAATATCGGTTTCGCCAATAGCTATCTCACAGGGTCGACGCCTGGCGGCGATTTTTCACAGCAGCGGTTGTTCGGCAGTTTTTTGAGCCTCAACTATTCGTGGAGGAATAAATATCTGCTGGACCTTTCGGCACGCGAGGATGGTTCTTCGCAGTTCGGGACAAACAACAAGGTTGCGCCGTTCTGGGCGCTGGGGCTTGGTTGGAATGCCTTCAAGGAAGACTTTCTGGCCGGGTCGCCGGTGATCAGCCAGCTGCGGTTCCGGGCCAGTACCGGCTTAACGGGTTCTGTGTCGTTTCCGCCTTATCAGGCCGAGACGATGTATCAGTACTATTCCAGCAACTGGTACAGCACCGGTGTAGGGGCTTCGGTGATGAGCTATGGCAATGAAGCGCTGCAATGGCAGAAGACACAGAACTATGATGCGGGTATGGATCTCGGCCTGTTCAAGGACAGGCTCGTTATTTCCCCGCGGTACTACTATAAATATACCCGCGGGTTGCTTGCCGATATCGATCTTCCGCCTTCCACCGGTTTCGCTTCCTATACGGACAACCTGGGTGACATGGTCAATAAGGGATTCGAGCTGAACTTCAAGTACATGTTGATTCGGAACAGACGATGGAATGTAAGTGTATTTGCGAACCTTGTGCACAACGTCAACAATATCGTAAAGATCTCCGACGCCTTGAAGGCCTACAATCAGAAGGCCAACCAGGCGCAGAAAACGGATAGCCTGAAGGCTACGCCCTTGTTGCGTTACCAGGAAGGCCAGTCGCTCAATGAGATCTATGCCGTTCGGTCGCTTGGCATCGATCCGGAGAATGGCCAGGAGATCCTGATCAAAAAAGACGGGACCCGCACCTATACCTGGGACGCCAATGATATCGTGCCGGTTGCCGATCCTACGCCCAAGGTCAACGGCTCGTTTGGTTCGACGGTAGGGTATCAGCGATTTATGCTCAACGTGATCTTTACCACCCGCCTGGGCGGCAAGGATTACAATCAGACCCTGGTGGACAGGGTGGAGAATGCCGATCCGCGGTACAACGTCGATAGCCGTGCGCTCACGGGCCGCTGGCAGAAACCCGGAGATCATGCTGCATTTAAGAACATTGCCAATCTGCAGTCGAGCCTGCTGTCCAGCCGGTTTATCGAAAACGACAATACGCTCGATTTCACAACGCTGTATCTGAGCTATGATTTTGCCAAACCGGTCTATTCCCGTTTGGGGATGACCAACATGCGACTGGCTTTTACGATGAACGATGTCGCCCACTGGTCAACCTTTAAGATCGAGCGCGGGATCGACTATCCTTATGCCAAGAGTTTCACCCTATCCCTTCAAACAAGCTTTTAAACTTCGTGTATGAAAATATTGACAAGCCTGATACTCTCTGTTCTGTTCCTTGTGTCCTGCTCGAAATGGCTGGATGTAAAGCCGCAGTCGCAGGTGTCGGCAGAGCAGCTGTTCAGCTCGCAAACGGGTTTTGAAGAGGCGCTGAATGGCGTCTATACCCGTTGCAGCCAACAAGGCGAATATGGCGATGAGCTGACCTTTGGATTTCTGGATATACTGGCGCAGAACTATTCGATCCCGGCGGCGGCGGAAGACTACCAGCATTATCTGCAGACATCGATCTACAATTATGGGGATATCGATTTCATTGGCCGCAAGGATACGGTTTGGTCGGGGCTGTACAACGCCATCACCAACTGCAACCTGATCCTGGCTAATATCGGGCAGGGAAAAAAGTTTTTGAGCACAGTGGATTACGGCATCATCAAGGGGGAGGCGTTGGCGATGCGCGGCTATTTGCATTTCGACTTGCTCCGGATGTTTGCGCCTTCCTATGCCAGCAATGCCAATGCTCCGGCGATCCCCTATGTCACGGATTATACCGATAAGGTCACACCTTTATCGACGGTTTCGGGTGCGTTAGCGCTGATCATTCAGGACCTCGACAGTGCCAAGGGGCTGTTAAAACCGGTGGATCCGATAATTAGTCCAAGCTATGTGGTGGGATATCCGGGCAACGATACAACTACTGAGCAAAAAAATCCGTCGTTGTTCCTGCAGAGCAGGAGGACGCGGTTGAACTATTATGCCGTTTGCGGGGCGCTTGCGCGGGCTTACCTGTATATGGGCGATCAAAAAGACGCGTTAAGCAATGCGCTCGAAGTTATCAATTCAGGGAAATTCCCCTGGACAAACCCGTCTGATTTTATGTCGCCGAATCCACAGACGGTCGACAGGGTCTTGTACAAGGAGCTTTTGTTCTGCTGGTATATTCCCACAATGAAATTGACTTTACAAAACCGGTTCGCCACTGCCACGAATGTCACGGGAAGTTATATCGATGGGAACGGCGGTAATTACGTCTATCAAACGGGCGGTATCGGCGCCAATGATCTGCGCTACAAAGAATGGTTCAACAGCATTACGGCTAACGGTCAGACCCGGCTGGATCTTGTCAAATATAGCCGGGATGTGGACACCAATCTGGTGCCGATAGTGGCGCCGGCGTTGCGGCTCAGCGAGATGTATTATATCGCCGCCGAATGCACCTATGATGCCAATCCCGTACAGGCTTCGGCCTATGTCGATACGGTGTGGGTTCACAGGGGTATCACGGATCCGATGACGCCCGTCAACAAGCAAGACTTTATGAATCAGCTGGTTCAGGAGGCGCGGAAGGAGTTCTATGGCGAGTCCCAGATCTTCTATATGTATAAGCGGCTAGGCATCCCTATCGTGACTCCATCGGGGATAAGTTACCCGGCGAGCAACAGCATTTTCGTGCTGCCGCTGCCCAACAACGAGATCGAATTCGGCAATAGATAATATAACTATTATGTGTAAACTATTTATAAGCTTTTTAGTACTGAGCTGTGCGCTGGCCTCCTGCAAGAAGGGGGAGTACATGCTGTACAATTCGCCCGACAATATCCATTTCAATTTTGTGGCTCCAACGGTCGATAGCATCGTATATACGTTTGCTTTTACCCCAGGTCAGGAGGCGGACACGGTCTATGTTCCCATGCAGCTTTCCGGCAGGCGGGTAGACCGGGCCAGGCAGTATGTGGTGGCCGTTACCGACAGCAATACGACGGCCGTTTCAGGCAAGCACTATGCGCCGTTGCAGTCCAATTACACCCTGCCGGCCGATTCGGGTACGACCTATTTGCCCATCATCATTTACAATACGGATACGCTGCTACGCAAGCGGTCGGTCGCGCTGAGCCTCCATCTTGTTGCGACAAATGACCTGGGGGTGGCCATTGCGGACCAGGATATGGGCAAGGTGATCATCTCGAATAAGTTGGAGGAGCCGGACTGGTGGACCTATTGGCTGCCCCCGTATTTTTCCAGCACGAAATATCAGCTATTCATTATCGCCACGGGTTTGACGACCTTATCGGAAAGCGGCCTGGATGCCCCCAAGAACCTGTATTATGTGAGTGAGCTGAACACCCTGCTGCAGGACCCTTTCGATTGGGTCGTGAACAATCCGAAAGCGGGGTATGTGCTTACACAGCAGCCTGATGGCAGCTACAATTTTTATAATGCCAACAATCCCCAGAGCGTGATCCCGCTGGTTCAGGACCCCTCGACGGGTAACTGGTTCTTCATCGACGAGAACGGCGTAGAGGTCATGTAATTCCTAACTGTAAAAATGACAACATGAAACAATCGATCGCTTATATTTTCATTGCCCTGGCGGCCTGCTGCGCCATCTCCTGTTATAAGGACCTGGGCAATTATAAGTACAATGTTCCCCCGGCGCCCGTGGTCAAAGGGTTGGATTCGGTTTATTCGGCTACCCTGGGCGATACCCTCATCGTAGCGCCCACCGTAACGATCGCGGAGAAGAGCCCCCGGCTGGGTTTCAGCTGGCGGATCGACAACCCGAAAGGGGACAGCTCGGTGTATTTTACAGGGCCCAAGCTCCAGTATGTCTTTGGGTTACCACCCAACAGTTATTTCGCGATGCTGACGATAACCGACAGTGCGGACAGCATGCAATATTTCTACCCCTTCCGGGTCAATGGCGTCACCGAGTATGTGAAGGGAACGACCATCCTGAGCGTGGAGAACGGGATATCTCAGTTGTCCTTTGTCGATACCCTGGGTAAAATGCAGCCGCGGGTATACCGGGCGATCAATGGGCAGGATCTGCCGCCGGGACCGCAGCAACTGATTCCGCTCGCCGACCAGTATATCGTACCCGTGACGACTACCTGTTATTGGATCATCTGCGGCGGCTCGGCCGATCCGGGTGTGCAAATCGACGCCAATACGCTGTTGCCCATCAATACGCTAAAGGGTAATTTCTTTAAGGCGCCGGCGACGCTGGTGCCGGGAAGTCTTTCGGCCAGTGTCTTTGGAACCATGGAGGGGGTGATCAGCGGCAAGCTGTATTGGGGGACCAACCAGACCTGGAACCTGGCGCCGACCTATGGCATGTTCGGCCAGGCGCCCGCGGGCAATTACAATTTGTATCATCAGTTGGCCTGTAATCAGACCTTTCCTTATTTCCTGGGTTATGACAGTGTGAAGCAGCAGTTCGTGGTCTTCACCAACTTTGGCGGTCCGGCCTATGTGGGCACCGCGTACAAGGTCACAGACAGCACGGCGTTCAGTCCGATCACGGCCGGGTTGAAGATGCTGGATTTCGAGCAGATCAATGATCAGAACTGTTACGCCTTTGGGACGGCCGCCGACGGTACCTTATATGAGTTGAAATTTGGCGCGGCCTTCATGGGGATCATCCAGCTCTCGCCACAGTACAAACGGCCGTTTATCCGGTCTGACCTTATCTTGCCCGATACGAAATGGGCGAGCACTCCGGCGGAGGTCTTTTATTTCAGCTCCGGTTCTACGATCTATAGCTATAATCCCCTTAGCCAGCAGGTGACAGCGCTTGCCACGAATTTCAACGGGCAGGAGATCACCATGCTCAAGGTCACGGACGGCGGTAACACGCTGATCACAGGCGTCAATGGAACCGTTTATTTCCTGGATATCAGCACGGGAAGGAATGGACAGCTCATCCGGGAGATCGATAATGTCCCTGGTTCGCCGATAGATGTTGCAGTACGTATACAATAACAAAACATAATGAACAAATTCTTATTCATGGCGGCCCTGGCGCCGTTCGTGGCGAGCGCCCAGCAACCGGATTTTACGCTCACCGGCCGTATCGGTCATTATAATGCGCCGGCCAAGATCTATTTCGATTATCAGGCCGGTGGCGAAGGGAAGTCGGACAGTGCCGTGCTCGTCGACGGGAAATTTAAATTCTCGGGCAACCTCAAGGGGCCTGCTACCGTGCGGATGGCTTTTGCCCCATTGGGCGATGGAAAAGACAAAGCCGTTTACACAGGCGATGTGAGCTATTTCTTTATCGGGAAAGAACATATCCGGCTGGATTCGAAAGATTCGCTGAGCAATGCGGTGATCACCGGCTCGCCCATCGACGCAGAATATGACAGTTTCAATACCTATACCGGCGGGCCGATCATGGCGCTGACGAAACAGGCGAATGCCGAATTCAACAGCGGAACGGAAGAACAGAAAAAAGATACTGCCTTTTTACACGCCGTCGACAAACGGTTCAGAGACCGGATACAGCATATGCATGATAAAGAGCTGGACTTTGCGAAGGCTTATCCCCGGTCGTTCTTCAGTCTTATCGCGTTGTCCGATCTGACCAATACCGCGGAGAAGGCCAGGGAACTGAAGCCGGTATTCGATGCGTTGGATGAAAAGCTGCGGAGCTCTGTGGCAGGCTCCGAGCTGGAGGACAGGATCAATGCGCTAACGACGGTAGTGCCGGGCAATATGGCACCCGATTTCACCGAGGACGACACGACGGGCAAGGCGATAGCGTTGTCGAGTCTGCGCGGGCACTATGTGCTGGTGGATTTCTGGGCGAGCTGGTGTCATCCCTGCCGTGGGGAGAATCCCAACCTCGTCAAACAATATGCACTTTATAAAGATAAAGGCTTTCAGATCCTCTCCGTTTCGCTGGATGACCACGCGGACAGGTGGAAACAAGCCATTCTCCAGGATCGAATGACTTGGTTGCATGTCTCCGACTTGCATGGTTGGAACAATGCGGCCTGTAAGCTCTATGCGATCCGGGCCGTGCCTTCCAGCTTTCTCGTGGATCCGCAGGGAAAGATCGTCGCGACGGGTTTGAGAGGCGAGGAGCTGGCCCAGCGGCTTTCGAGCATCTATGCCAATTAAGCCGCATCAGGCCCGTTGCTGCAGATGGAGCGCCCATTTGCGCAGCTTACCGAGCAGCTCTTCGAGTTTCACCGGTTTGCCGATGTAATCATTCATACCCGCGAGCAGACATTCTTCTTCGTCGCCTTCCATGGTATTGGCGGTGAGCGCGATGATCACGGGTTGGTGGAGGGTTTTGTTGCCGCGGATAATCCGGGTCGCTTCCAGGCCATCCACATCGGGCATCTGAAGATCCATGAAGATGATATCATAGGTCATGGCTTCGGCGGCGTCCACGGCCTCCTGGCCATTGGCTACGATCGTAGCCATATAGCCGATCTTTTGGAGGATGTAGTGGATTACCTGTTGGTTGATCTCGTTGTCTTCGGCGACGAGGATCTGGAGTGGGAAGGTGGCCGAAAGGTTTTCCGGCAGACGGGAAGGCACTTGCCTGCCATCCACGGTGAATCGGCCCTGGTGCTGTAACCCGGCAAGGATATTGCGATACAATAGCTGCTGTTTGATGGGTTTGGTCATCACGGCGCTGAAGAGCTGCTTCTTTTTGTATTCGTCGCCCACCGAGCTCAGCAGGATGATGGGGATGTGCGCATACCGGCCGTGGATGTTCTGTGCCAGCCGGATGCCGTCCATAAAGGGCATCTGCATATCCGTGAGGATGAGATCGAAACGGGAGTCGGCGTCCAATATATTGAGCGCTTCCACCCCCGAGGCGGCGAGGACAGGCTGGAGATTCCAGTACTCGAGCTGGGTGCGGAGGATGATGCGGTTTGTATGGTTGTCGTCGACGATCAGCACTTTTTTCCCGGCATGTCCTGTAAGGCCGTCGATCTGGATGGGTGCCTGTTTGCCCGCACCGGCGCGGGTGCGGATGTTGAAATAAAAGGTCGACCCCTTGCCCGGTGCGCTTTCCACGCGGATCGTCCCGCCCATGAGCTTGACGAGCTGTTGGGAGATCGCGAGCCCGAGACCGGTGCCGCCATATTTGCGTGTCGTGGAGGAATCCACCTGGGAAAAAGC
Source organism: Chitinophagaceae bacterium (assembly GCA_025934485.1). GTDB lineage: Bacteria > Bacteroidota > Bacteroidia > Chitinophagales > Chitinophagaceae > Puia. Next base: position 59,604 of record JAICXX010000012.1, on the reverse strand, counting down.
CTTGAAGAGTCTTTCCTGTTTTTCGGCAGGAATGCCGATGCCGGTATCACGTACTTCGAAACCTAGCAATAATTCGCCATTGGATGCGGCATCCTCGACGCGTACGCGGATAAAGATCTCGCCCTGTTCCGTGAACTTCATGGCGTTGCCGACGAGGTTGGTGAGGATCTGGCGAAGACGAAGGTCGTCGCCGCGGATAAAGGCGGGTACTTCCCGTTCTACCTGGTTGAGCAACTCGATGCCCGACCGGGCCGCGCGGGCACCGAAGATATCGAGGATATGTTCGATGCTGCTTTGCAATTCAAAATCTTCTTCTTCCAGTTCCATCCCGCCGGATTCTATCTTGGAGAAATCGAGGATATCGTTGATCACACCCAGCAGGGTCTCCCCGCAGGTGGCGATCGTTTCGGCGTAGGCGCGTTGCTGTTCGTTGAGGGGGGTCTCACCCAGCAGTGAGGTCATGCCGATGACGCCGTTCATCGGGGTGCGGATCTCATGACTCATGGTCGCGAGAAAGATGCTTTTCGCCCGGTTCGCCCGCTCCGCCTCTTCCCTTGCTTTTTCCGCTTCCTGCCGGGCGATCTCCGCATTGATCCATGCGGATTCGAGCTCGTCGGCATTGCGCTTCCGTTCCGTGAGGAGGGCGGCTTCGCGTTGCAGGGCCGTCATCTGAACGGTCTGTGCGATCTGTATCTCGCCCGATTTCTTGAGCTGATAGGCCCATAGTCCGCAGATAAAGACGATGACAGCCGTGAGGAGGATATGAATGATAAAGGTCTGGAGATCGAGATACTCCAGCCTGGAAAAATAGATATCGGTATCGCCTTTGTATTGCAGGTAGTTGAAAATGGCGTGGTGCAGGACCACAAAGATCAGCAGCGGGATCTGCAGTTTCCAGTTCTGATAGGTGATGAGGATGGCGCAGCCGATAAAGGCGAAAAAATGCATTTCGAAAAGGCCGTGCAGTTGGTAGATGTATTGCGCCATGAAGATGCCCATGATGGTGCTCAGGACATATTGATAGAGATCCGATGACGGTACAAGCAGTTTCACGGAGTAATACGCCAGGAGACAGAGCCCACCTACGCCGACGGCGATCCCCCAGGTATCGTAATAGCCGGCCAGCAGCAGACCTACGACGAAGAATCCGATGAGGAAGTAGTTCATCAGGTTGTCCGATCTGCGTTTTACGGTGGAGTGGAAATACTCCGTTTGCGCCTGCAGATCCCTGCCATCCATCATCGGTATGGACGCGGACGTGCTCATCTGGTACACTCCGGAAGTTGACAACCGTAGGCTTTCAGGGCCAGGGGGCTGAAGATCAGAGAATAGTTACCCTGCAGCAGCCCATCCAGCGCCAGTTTGGCGAAGCTGGTGCGTTCATCGGTACAATAGCGGCTGCGATTGTAGTTGCCCCGGAAATAAAGCTGGCCACGGGCGTCGATGAGGACGGCCTGGGGGGTGGAATAGACCCCGCAGGCGGCGGCCACCGCGCTATCCTGCAATACGGGCAGGGGATGGGACAGGTTGAACTTGTCCTGGATCGCTGCGGCGGTAAAAGACCTGTCGCCCATGACCACGATGGCGAAATCTACCTTATCGCCATATTGGTCTACGAGGGCCTTGAATTGTGGCATATTGAAACGGGAACAGGGGCAGTCGGGGTTGAAGAAATGCAGGAACAGCGGTTTACCGTTCCGCGCCCGCAGTGCCTGGGCGCTTGCGGGAAGCTGTACCAGGGTACCCCGCGAAACCGCGTGATAGCCCTCCGGCACGGGCGTGGGCAGGCTATATTTCCACTGGTATTGCCAGAAGACAAAAGCGATGCCACAGGAAAGCAAGATCAGCCAGGCGATAGCCAGGCGGTTTTTCATACTGCGCGATAGCCTCATACTTTCGCAATAACGTCAGAACAGGTAAATTTATTTAAGGGTAAGCACCTAATTTCAAAAGATTGTTACCTTTTCCCGGCATGTACACCAGCTACAACGGCGCGATCGCGATCTGGGCCGTGCTGGATGCGCAGTTGTGAAAGCGCGGAAGAAACGATAGCTTTGCGAGCAACATGAAAAGATGGAATGTGCTCCTGCTGCTGCTTGCCGGCATTTGTTTGTTCGCCATGTTGTGCACGTCGCGGCGGGAAGTCGAACCCGTGCGAAACCTCTATGGCGAGGCTTATGCCGGCACGGAAGCTTGTCGCAGCTGCCATCGCGCCATCTGTGATAGCTTTATGCGCACGGCGCATTACCGTGACTCCCGCCCGGCTTCGGCGGCGGCGATCAAAGGGAGCTTTCGGGCAGACAGCAATTTCTTCGTCTATCAGCCGGCTTACCGGGTAAGGATGGAGCAGCGGGACAGCAACTTTTATCAAACGGCCTTTCATAACGGGCATAAGTATCGAAGTGAGGCTTTCGGCGTGGTGATCGGTTCGGGCAGGAAGGGGCAAAGTTATCTGTATTGGAAAGGGGAGAAGCTGTATCAGCTGCCGGTGAGCTATTTTGCACCCACCGGCACATGGTGTAACAGCCCGGGCTACAAGGCCGATACGCCCTTATTCGACCGGGCGGTCCCGTCCTACTGTCTGGAATGTCATGCTACCCAGGCCAGAACGGTTGTCGAACCAGGTGAAGAGTATGGAGATTTTTTCGATCGCGGACAGATCATCTATGGTATCACTTGTGAACGTTGTCATGGACCCGGCGCAAAACATGTGGCCTTTCATACCGAGCATCCGGATGAACATGCGGGCGTGTACATCATCGATGCCGGCAGGCTGACGCGTCAGCAGCAATTGGATGCCTGTGCGCTGTGCCATTCCGGCTCGCGTTACCCGCTGAAACCCGCTTTTAGCTTTCGGGTGGGGGACCGCCTCGACGATTTTTCGCAGGCCAAGTATTTGCCCCAGGAAGCAGCTTCCCTGGATGTACATGGGAATCAATATGGGTTGTTGAGCACCAGCAAATGTTTCGCGGCTTCATCGATGACCTGCTCGACCTGTCACCGGGTCCATGGAGATCAGGAGGGCAATATGCCGGCCTATTCGCAACGGTGTATGAGCTGTCACAACGGGACCAGCGGTGCGCTATGTGCCATGCCATCGCTAAAGGGGCTGGTCCTTGGTAATAACTGCATCGACTGTCATATGCCGGCATTGCCGAGCCAGAAGATCATGCTCCGGCTATCCGGAAGCCCGGACAGCGCTAAGTTGATCGCCAACCTGGTGCGGACGCACCGGATTGCCATCTACCCGGAGCAGGTGAAAGCCTATCTTGCCAGGCTGAACATCGGATCGGCTGCATTCAAAGCCGGATTACCCGCCGATGTCCCCGGTCGTCGGTAACGGTGATATTGCTCATGGTCGAGTCGGTGCGCAGGAAGCGGGCCGACTGAGAAAGGAACGAAGACCCGTAATACAATTCCTGTTTTTGTATTTTGCCGTTCTTATACCGGATCAGCGCGCTGACATCGCCTGTATTTATCGGGATCGCTCCGGTATTTTTCTCCAGCTGGTAGAGTTTAAGAAAATCTTTGTTTTGACTGGCGGCGACGAGGTATTGGCCGGTGGCGCCGCGAAGCTTCACCAGCGCCCTGCCATTGCCGGGGATACAAATGCCGCTTTCATTAAGGGAGAGCGGTGTGAAGCCGCCCGCGCCATCGCCCTTGAGCAGGAGCCCATAGGAGGCATCGTAGCGGCCGATGCCTATCGAGGTCCCTAGATCATTTCCATTGATCAGCACGTCCAGGTTGCCGTCGCCGTCGAAATCGTCCACGACCATGCCGTAGATCACGGAGATCTGCGCCAGGTTGGGCAGCGGAATCATCGTAAACCTGCCGCCGCCGTCGTTGCGCAGATAACAGGACCGGAGCGTCGTGGCATTGAGTCTTAAGGCTCCTTTGCGTTGTTCGGGTGAAAGCACGTCGTCCATTGTTGCGACAGCATAGGATTTATAGTCGGGGAATTTCGTTTTCAGGTCGGGCAGTTGGTTGACAAGATCGTCTTTGGAAGGCAGCGGGAATTCACGTTTGATCCCTTTGCGATCTGGAAGGAATAGGGAGAGGATGCCGGTGTAATGGCCGCTGCCATCGAAGTCACCGGCGGTAATATGGATGGGTTGATCTTTAGTAGGTTGAAAAAGGGTGTTAAGACCCGTGTTGCCAACGATATAGTCCGTGCGGCCTGTATGCCGAAAATCACCGCCGACGATGGAGGACCACCAGCCGGTTTGCCCGGAGAGCCCGGTTGTTGCTGTGACGTTTACGAATTTCCCGTGCTCATTCTTAAGAAAGGTGATGGGCGACCATTCGCCGACGACGATGAGATCGGTGGCGCCGTCGCCGTCGAAATCGGTGAAGATTGCGTCGGTGATCATGCCAAAGTTGTTGAGATCGGGAGCTACGTCTGCCGTGACATTAGTGAATTTTACGCGGCCGTTCTCCGTATCGTTTCGATAGATGAAGCTGTTCACCGGGCGGGGGTAATGCCAGGGATCTACCCGGCCGGAAACGAAGAGGTCCATTTTTCCATCGTGGTTGTAGTCGAAGGCGCGGACGCAGAATTTGCTGGTATGGTTCTCCGGGAGGGCCAGAGAATCGCGGGTAAAATGTCCTTTGCCGTCGTTTAGATAGAGGCGGTCCTGGTAGTATGGGCTACCGGGTGCGAACTCGTTGCCGCCGCTGGCGATATATAGATCGGGGGCGCCATCGCCATTGGCGTCGAAAAGGAGGAGTCCTTCATCCTTGGCGAATTTGGACGGATGTTCTTTTCCCGGCAACGAATCTTTTTGGAGGAAGCGGCCACCGGGTTGTTGCAGCAGGACGTGTGTTGGCCAGACGCCGTTGCCGCCGATGATAATGTCATCGAGACCGTCGCCGTTGACGTCCCCTGCTGCCAGGGCGGGGCAATATTCCGAAAGCTTATGCGGTAGCAAATGCTGCTGGTTGAAATCCACGAAATCGTAGTCGTGGTGGCGATAGTGGATGTCTTTGGCGGTGGTGACCTCTTTGAAGAGAGCATCTGCGGCGATCGCCGGTCTTTGATAGGAGTAAGGGGTTACTGCGTTGGCAATATCGACTGTAACCAGCTGGTCGGCTTTAATATGCGCAAGGGTCTGCTGTTTTCCATTGTACCATTTGACCACGAGCGAGTCTATCTCCTCGATGCAGCCCAGGCCAAAATGGGTGATGTTTTCCATACTGGAGAGGTAGCCGCGGTAAGGGTTATTCTCATACGTTTGCCGCTTCCCATGATCGTAATAGATGGTGGCGATAGCGCCAAGGCCATCCCGATTGCGGCTGTTGCCTTTGTAACGGACCTGAAGATAATGGGTCGAGGCGGTGTCGTTGTCGCGTGAGGTATTTCGGTAGAGGAGAGCTTCGTCATCGGTGTTGTTGACTACCATATCGAGCGCGCCGTCGCCGTCGAGATCGGCGTAGGCTACGCCATTGGAGAAATAGGGCTGTCCGAGCCCCCAGGCCGTGGAGACATCGGCGAACGTGAGGTCACCTTTGTTGCGAAATGCATAGCTGTGCAGTTTGACTTCCGGGATGTGTTTGAGAAGTTCTCGTTTAGACACTATGCCGTTGTGGGCGTCGCGATAGGCCATAAAGTCGTGGTCTGAAACATCGCTGGGAAAACCGTTGGTTACAACGATATCGCGGTAGCCGTCGTTGTCGAAATCGGCTACCAGGGGCGACCAGGACCAGTCCGTTTGTGCGATGCCGCTCATGAATCCGATCTCACTGAAGGCCGGGATGCCGAGTGAGTCGCCTTCGCCGACCTGTGGTCCGCGGTTCAGCTGCAAAGTGTTGCGAACATATTGGAACTGGTAGGAGAATTGGTCGAAGTTCTGATACGCAAGGTAGCTCTCGGACGCGAGCGTCATTTTTTTCCTATAGTTGTCTTCGGGGTTCATGTCCAACTCGACGATGTCGGGGAGGCCATCGTTGTTGATGTCGACAATGTCCTGGCCCATCGAATTGAAGGAGGTATGTTTCAGGTATTCGCGGCTTTTGTCCGTGAAGGTTCCGTTCCCGTTATTGACGTAGAGGATGTCGTTCGACAGGAAATCGTCAGAGACAAAGATGTCTTTCCAGCCATCGTTGTTGATGTCGCATACGGTGGCCGCATGGCCATAACCTTCCAGGCGGATGCCGGCCTTATCGGAGACATCGTGGAACACGGGATGGCCCAGTGTGCTGTCCCAGTCGTTGCGGAAGAGCCTGCCCCGGCTGGGCGCCGTTTGCCGGTCATTGCGGTGGATGAAGTTATGTGAGGCATCGCCATTGAAGGCTTCATTGACCGTGAGGTACATGTCCAGGTCGCCATCATTGTCGTAATCGAAGAAGGCGGCCATGGTCGATTGGACATGAATATCCAAGCCGTATTCGGCGGCCATATCCTTGAAGTGCGGAATGCCGTTCTTGTCGATACCCTGGTTGACGTAGAGGATATTGCGCCGGCGCAGGGAATCGCGATAGATGGTATTGCAGATATAAATATCCGGGAGGCCGTCGTTGTTGATGTCGACCACGGAAATGCCGCGGGCCCAACGACCGAGACCTCCGACCCCGGCTTTATCGGTGATGTCCTCGAAATGGAAATGGCCCCTATTGAGATAAAGACGGCTGGGAACCATATTGCCGCCGAAGAAGATATCGGGAAGGCCGTCGTTGTTGAAATCGCCGATGCCCACGCCGCTGCCGTTGTAGGTATTGACGACGTCCACCGGATTGATAGAGTCGGTTTCTACGATGGTATTGTTGAAAGAGATCCCCGAATGTGATTCGGGGATCCTTTCGAAAAGTGTGGAAGCATGGCGGCAGGCGCACAATAGTGATACGGCAAGCAGAAAAAGCAAGCGATGTCTGCTCATATTAGTAACCTGGGTTCTGTGTAAGAAGCGGATTGGTTGCGATCTCCGCCTGGGGGATCGGGAGCAGGTCATGGCCTGTCGGGATCGTGATACCAAAGGTGTTCTGGATGTACTGGATATGCAAACCGGTGCGACGCATGTCGTACCAGGTCGACACTTCGCCTGCCAACTCATGGCGGTATTCTTCCAGCATGATCTGCATGAAGTCGGGGCCGAAGGACGAGGCCGGAGCGGAGCCGCCCCAGGCACGGTTGCGGACGGTCATCAGCGCGTTCGTGGCGTCCGTTTGGTCGCCTGTCTTATAGTAGCATTCCGCCAGGTCTAGCCAGATCTCGCCGAGGCGAAGCAGGGTGATGTTCTGGTCGCCGAAGATATGTGTCTTGCCATCGACGGAGCTGGGGGTATTGCCGCTGACATTGGGGTCGCGCCAGTATTTCATCGGATAATAACCCGAGCGGGGTTGTCCGGGCTGGTCGCCGGTCCAGAGATCGCCGGTCTTGCCGCAGGTGTTCATGATCTTGCCGTCGGTACCGGTGAAGTGGGAGGCCGGTAGCGAGAGCGTGCCGGCGAATCCGGCTTTTACCTGGGCATAATTGCGGATACCGCCGATGGCGATGATGCCGGGGCTCTGGATCGAATCATCGGGTCCGATGATGGAAGCCGCTTTGCGCGTATCGCCGGGCTCGAAGGAGGTATAGAGCAGCTTGTTGCAATAAGTATAGCCGAAGTTGGAGGTCTCCCAGGGCCACATGAAGGAAGACTGCCAGGTCACCTCGTTATTGTTGTAAGACCAGTCCGGCGTCTGGCCGGCCGGCAGCTGGAACTGCAGTTCGAAGATCGATTCCGCGTTATTCTGATTATTGTATTCGTGGATGCTCATGAACTTGGGAAGGAGCGTATAGTGCGGGATCAATGTGGTAAAATCCGTGATCGCATCCTTGTAATCTTTGAGCCACATTTCGGCAGCTCCTTTATAACCCAAGGCCGCGCCTTTTGTCGCCCTGCCGAGGTCGGCCGGAGCGAGCTGTTGCGGCCAGGGCAAGAGCAGTGAAGCGGAGTCCATGTCGCTGGCTACCTGCATAAATACCGAATCCTGGGTGGCGCGGGGATGAAGGCCATTGGTGATGACGTTGAGCTCAAGCGGCACGCCGCCGAAGGTGCAGGCCATATAGTAGTAATAGACGCCGCGGAGGAAGAAGGCCTGGCCTAACAGAAAATTGGCGAGGCTATCCGTGATCACCCCCTGTTGCCGCATCTGCCGGATGATTGGCAGGGCCGAATTGGCGCGCGCTATGCCCTGATAGGAATCGGCCCAGAAAACGGGCAGCGAAGCGAAGTCCGTGGGAAATTGATAAGTATTGTAAGACACATCCGCTCCCCAGTTGAAGAAATCCTGGGTGGTATAGTTGGCATTGTACCAGAGTCCTTTGAGGACGAAGTTCTGGTTGTCGTGTTGGAAACCGTCGTAGATCGCGTTCACGAGGCTGATCCCATCCTGCGGGGTATGGAAAAGCGCCGTAGCGCTCGAGCCCTGGGTATCGGCGGGATTCAGAAAGTTCCGCGAACAGGCCAGCGGGATCATCATGGTCCCCAACACTACCCAAAGTATGCTTCGTTTATTTTTCATTTCGTTTGATTTGCGTGGTGAGTGGATTAGAAAGTGACATTAAAACCGACAACGTAGTAGCGGGAAGAGGGATAGGTACCTACGTCCACGCCCGAGCCGGTGACATTCCGGTAAGTAGTATTAGTAGAATTGTTGACATCCGTTCCCTGCGGCAGGCCGATCTCCGGATCTAGACCCGAATACTTAGTGATGGTCAGTAGATTTTGACCGGTAACGTAGATCCTTATTTTGGGGGCGAAGGCGCCGATGGTCTTGAGCGGAAGGGTATAGCCGATAGTCAGGTTGCGCATCCGGAGGTAGCTGCCGTCCTCCACGTAGACGTCCGACGGCCGGGTATTGGCGGCTGCTTCATTGGCATCGATCCGGGCATAGCGGTTCGAAGGGTTCGACGCCGTCCAGGCATTCTGGAAGTATTTGAGACCGATGTTCTCGAGACCCACAGAGCCGGTGGAACTGCCGAAGCTTTCGAGTGTCCGTTCCTGGTAGTTATAGATCTTATTGCCGTACGAGCCATAAAAGAAGACGCTCAGGTCCCAGTTCTTCCAGGAGGCGTCGAACGTAACGCCGCCGTAGAGTTTGGGTATCGGGCTGCCCAGGGAGGTCTCCGAGGAGTCGGCGGTTATGTGGCCGGAGTGGCTGATGTCGACGAATTTGCGATCTCCGGGTTGCGCACTGCCCGATTTAGCCGTGGAGGTCTGGTACACGGCGCCGGGACCATATTTGGCAACTGCAGCGGCATTGAGGTCATCGATTTCTTTTTGGCTCTGGAAGATACCGGCAGATTTATAACCATAGAATTCGCCTATGGGACCGCCGACCACGGTCTTGCTGAACTGACCCCAGTTATTCGATCCGGTGGTGGAGAAACCCAGATTGACCAGGTTGTACACATAGTCCTGCAGATTGGTAAGGCTCATCAGCTTGTTCTTGACCGTGGTCAGGTTCAAACCGATGTTATAATGCAGGTCGCCAGCGTTGTGCGCCCAGTTGACGCCCAGTTCCACGCCGGCGTTTAGAATGCTGCCAACGTTCTGGAACTGGTTGCTGAAACCACTTTGCGGTGCAATGGGAATATTCAGCAGGAAATTGCTCGATACTTTGCGATAGTAGTCTGCGGTAAAGGTCAAGTTGCCATTGAGGAACGCGGCATCGATGCCGATATCCGTCATTTTGGCAACTTCCCATTTGAGGTCTGGGTTCGGTTGCTGAGTCAGGATGAGGCCAGGTTGATAAACCTTATTAAAGGGATAGCCGTTGTTGCCTGAATTGCTTTGACCGGGGCCCGAGGTGTATTGCGCGAGGAACTGGAAGTTGCCCGCATTTATTTGGTTGCCCGTTTCGCCATAGCTGCCGCGGAGTTTCAGGTCGGACAGCCAGTTCACGTCCTGCAGAAAGCCTTCGTCTTTGACCTTCCAGGCCAGCGAGCCCGAGGGGAAGTAGCCATATTGGTGATCCGGGGCGAAGCGCGAAGAGCCGTCCCGACGAAGGGTCGCCGTCAGCAGGTATTTGCTTTTGAAGGAATAGTTGATGCGGCCGAACTGCGAAACCAGTGTGGTGATCGTTTGGTTTCCGTAGTAGTTGGTAAGCGCCGGCAGATCCTGGAGGTCCCGCAAAGAATTGCTCACGAGGTTATTGCCTTGGGCTCCGATTTGGCTGAAGAGGTTATCCTGCGCTGAGTAGCCGCCCACGAAATCGATCATATGGTCGCCGAACGTGTGGGTGTAGGCTATGGTGTTTTCCCAGAGCCATTCGAAAGTGTTGTTGGAGGACTGGGAGAAGAAGTTCAGCGTGCTTTGGGTGCCCGTCCCGTACTGTGCCTGCTGGCGGGTGTCCGAAGGAGTGAAGTAATACCCGCTGTAGGCGTTGACGTTCATGCCGAAATTTGTTTTGATGCGCAGGCCGGGAGCGATGGTGGCTTCCAGCGATGATGTGCCGAGGAAATAATTGGTAAGGTTCCGTTGATCCTGCGTTTGAATGCCCCAAACGGGCCCATCGCCCCAGTTGCGCACGGACTGGTTGTTCGGGTTGAAGAAACCGTAGTTACCCTTATTGTCTTTGATCAGCGGCGTCAGGAGGTTACCGCCGTCGAGGGTCGGCGGCAATTTGCTGAGGTAGCCGACGCCGGCGCCGGCGCCTTGTCCGCCCGTTGGGTAAGGGAGCTTGGTATTGCCGCGGGTATATTTCATGCTCGTCTGCGATTTCAGCCAGGACATGGGTTCATAGTCCACATTGATGCTGGCGTTGATGCGTTTGAAGTCCGAACCCATGACGATGCCTTTCTGGTCGAAATAGCCGGCGGAGAAGGCTGTTTGCACTTTGTCCGAGCCGCCGCGGATGGATACGTTATACGTCTGGCGCAGACCGGTTTGATAAACGGCGTGCTGCCAATCGGCCTCATGAAGGGTGTCGGCATCGGCCCAGTTGGCCAGCGCGGTATAGCCGTCGACGGAGGCATGCTGATAGGCGAGAGCACCCCATTGCTGGGCGTCAAGCACCTTATATGTTTTGGGTCTTCCCTGGATGGAGCTTACCACATCCACGCTCACCTGGGTACCGTTCTTCCGGCCGCGTTTGGTGGTGATGATCACGACGCCGTTTGCTGCGCGGTTACCGTAGATGGCGGTCGCGGAAGCGTCCTTTAGGATCTCCATCGAAGCAATGTCGCTGGGGTTGAGTGTGTTGAGGCCACCGCTGATGGGATAACCGTCGACCACATACAGCGGGTCATTGGAACCAAGGCTGCCGACCCCGCGGATCTGTACCTGGACACCGCCGCCCGGGGCACCGTCATTATTCGTGACCTGAACGCCAGGGGCGCGGCCCTGCAGCGCCTGGTCGAGGGTCGTTACCGGTACCTTGGCAATCTGGTCTGCGGAAATGGTGGCGACGGCGCCGGTGAGATCGCGACGCTTAACCGATCCATAGCCCACGATGACCACCTGCTGCATTGACTGTGGGTCGGCGACCAGCCGGACGACGAGCGAGGTATTGTTGCCTACAGGGACATCCTGCGGGGTGTAGCCTACCGAAGTGATCGTAAGGATCGCATTGGGCGCAGCTTCGATCGTAAAGGCGCCGTCCGCATCCGTGGAGGTGGCGACGTTGGCACCTTTGACCTTCACCGTTGCGCCGGCCAACATGGTGCCGTTGTCGCTTGCCGAGACCTTGCCGGTGATCTTTTTGGTTTGGGCAAGAAGGTCAGTATGGGTAAAGACCATCAACAGCAGCAGCAACGCAAAGCTTCTGCTTATAGGAATTACCCGAACCAATGATTGTTTGTTCATTGTTATGTGTTTAAGAATTGATGACTAATAACTAAGACGCAGGTATGAGATAAGCGCGAAGCAAAAAAAGCGTGGAGGGGAAAGAAGCTAAACCGGTCGGGCAATAAAATAAGACCAGTCGCCCGGGTGGCCCCGAAGGGTTTACCTGGAAAAGCATAAGCAAGCAGTTTTGAATATAGTTAAATTCTGGGTGTCATTTTGACGACATAAAGCTCCGCACAAATCGCCAGAATATGTAGTACTATTTTATCCATTCCTTGGCCTTTTCAAGACCGGCTGTTATTGACCGCGGTTAAAATTGTTATTTTATGTTGCGAAAAGAAGTCGATGAATATAACGGTGTTCTATATTCGCTAATTTGGTCATTCTATAGACTATATGGACAATAACAGAAGAAGCTTTATCCGGCAAGGCGTTTGCCTTGCAGCAAGTGCAGCCATGTCGCGCGGCGTGGCGGGCATCATGGCCGATGGTGGGGGAAGGGGTGGGAAGTATATCGCGTTTGCGCTGCCCTGAACCTTTTCGCGTTTCAGTTGTAAGATTAGATAAGTTAAGCAAAACAATGAGGGCGGGAGCAAAAAATATTCTGGCCGTCAACGGCGGGTCGTCGAGCATTAAATTTGCGTTGTATGGCGCCAGCGGGCCGGTGGCCAGTCATGAAACGGACGAGAAACTTTTGTCCGGGAAGATCGAACGGATCGGCCAGGACAATGCTACACTAACGTATACCAGTAATCGGAGTCTAGGGACCAACAGCCAGGATGTAAAGACCAACAGCCAGGATCTAAAAAAGGAGCAGTTGCCTGTGAAGGCATCCGATCTCTCGGCAGCGGGCCTTTTTCTGCTGGACTGGCTGGAGAAGCGGGGAGATGTTTTCCCGTTGGCCGCGGTGGGTCATCGTGTCGTCCATGGAGGTTCGCGCACAGAGGCCTGTGCGGTCGATGAGGACCTGTTGAAGGACCTCCGGCAGCTGACCGTCTATGACCCCGACCATCTTCCGGGGGAGATCGAGCTGATGCAGCTGATCCGGAGGCAATATCCCGGACTGTTACAGATCGCCTGTTTCGACACGGCTTTTCATACGACGCTTCCGGCGGTAGCCAGGATGCTGCCCATTCCCCGACGATACACCCGGGCGGGCATCCGGCGCTATGGTTTTCATGGACTATCGTATGCCTATATTGTCACGGAGCTCACACGGATCGCGGGGCCGGTGGTGGCCATGGGCCCGGTGATCGTCGCTCACCTGGGCAGTGGTGCCAGTCTTGCGGCGATCAGGGATGGGATCAGCGTCGATACGACCATGGGTTTCACGCCGGCCGGCGGCGTCGTTATGGGGACCAGGCCGGGGGATCTCGACCCGGGTGTGCTATGGGCGATCCAGGACCGGGAGCGGTATAGTCCGGAGCAGCTCGACCATTTTATCAATCATGAATGTGGGTTGCTGGGTGTGTCGGAGACGAGTTCGGATATGCAGGAATTGCTGGCGTTGGAAAGCAGCGACGTCCGGGCGGCGGAGGCCGTAGCCTTGTTCTGTTACGAGGTCAGGAAGGCCATCGGCGCTTTGTCTGCGGTGCTTGGCGGGCTGGATGCGCTGGTGTTTACCGGCGGTATCGGCGAGCGGTCTTCCATCATCCGGAGCCGGATCTGCGCCGGTCTCGGTTATCTGGGCATCGGGCTGGATCAGCGGGCCAATGCAGCCGATGAGGTGATGCTTTCTTCGGCTGACGCCCGTACCCGCGTTTATTCGATCCCCACGGACGAAGAGTGGATGATCGCGGCAATTGTAAAACAAGTGCTATGAAAGTTATATCCAAGCCACAGGTACAACAGCAGCCATTGGCGCCCGAGATGCTGCATAAGATGGATGCTTACTGGCGGGCGGCGAACTATCTGTCCGTGGGGCAGATCTATCTGCGGGACAATCCCCTGCTCCGCGAGCCGCTGTCGGCGGAGCACATCAAGAGACTCCTGCTGGGCCACTGGGGGACGACGCCGGGGCAGAATTTTATCTATGTGCATCTCAACCGGCTGATCAAAGAGCATGATCTCGACATGATCTATATCGCCGGACCTGGTCATGGCGGGCCGGCGCTTGTTGCCAATACCTATCTGGAAGGGACTTACAGCGAGGTGTATCCGCACATCACGCGGGATGTGGCGGGTCTGCAGCGATTATTCAAACAGTTCTCTTTTCCCGGCGGCATTCCGAGTCATGTATCGCCGGAATGTCCGGGCTCTATCCATGAGGGCGGGGAACTGGGATACTCGCTGAGCCATGCATTTGGCGCGGTCTTCGACAATCCGGGGTTGATGGTGGCCTGCGTCATCGGGGACGGTGAGGCTGAGACGGGGCCGCTCGCGACGGCATGGCATTCCAATAAATTTTTGAATCCGGTTACGGATGGGACGGTCTTACCGATCCTGCACCTCAACGGGTATAAGATCGCCAATCCTACGGTGCTCGCCCGGATCAGCCGCACCGAGCTGGAGCAGTTGCTGACGGGGTATGGCTGGGAGCCTTATTTCGTGGAAGGGGACGAACCGGCGCCCATGCATCAGGCTATGGCCGCGACATTGGATACCATTTTGGAGAATATCCGCATCATCCGGGAAACGGCTGCCGCGCATGGCAGTGGAGAACGGCCGCGGTGGCCGATGCTGGTGCTCAGGTCGCCCAAAGGATGGACGGGACCAAAATTCGTCGACGGTCTCCCGGTGGAAGGGTCTTTCCGGAGCCACCAGGTGCCGTTGTCGGATCCCGCGAACAATCCGCAACATCTGCGGGAGCTGGAGGCCTGGATGCGGAGCTACCGGCCGCAGGAACTGTTCGATGCGAAGGGAGCCTTGTTGCCGGAGATAGCGGCCATCGCGCCGGAAGGGGAGCGGCGGATGGGTGCCAATCCGCATGCAAACGGAGGGCTATTGTTAAAAGAATTGTTTTTGCCGGACTTCCGCGGGTATGCCGTGAAGATGGAAGGACATGGTGCGGTAAAGGCTGCGGATACGCTGGTGCTGGGGGGATTCCTGGCGGAGGTGGTCCGGATGAACGAGGAACAGCGTCATTTCCGCATCTTTGGTCCCGACGAGACGCTGTCCAACCGGCTGGATCAGGTATTCAAAGCGACCAATAGACAATGGGAGCTGCCGGTGGTCGAGCCGAACGATCAATATCTCGCCCCCGACGGCCGGGTGATCGAGATGCTGAGCGAGCATCAGTGTGAAGGGTGGCTGGAGGGTTATCTGCTTACCGGACGACATGGGATATTCAATAGCTACGAAGCCTTCATCCATATCGTGGATTCGATGTTCAATCAGCATGCAAAATGGCTCAAGGTAACGGCGGGTCTATCCTGGCGCCGGAAGATCGCGTCGCTGAACTACCTGCTTGCTTCGCATGTGTGGCGGCAGGACCACAACGGATTTACGCACCAGGACCCTGGTTTTATCGATCATGTGGTGAACAAAAAGGCGGAGATCGTACGGGTCTATCTGCCGCCGGATGCGAACTGTTTGCTGTCGACGATGGATCACTGTTTGCGCAGCCGGCATTATGTGAATGTGATGGTTGCGGGGAAGCACCCCGCGCCGCAATGGCTTTCGATGGACGAGGCGGTATTGCATTGCACCAAGGGCGTCAGCATTTGGAGCTGGGCCAGCAATGACCAGGATTCGGAGCCCGATGTGGTGATGGTGGCTGCCGGGGACGTACCCACGCTGGAGATCCTGGGCGCCATCTCGATCCTGCGGAAGAAGCTGCCCGAGCTGAGGATACGCATGATCAATGTGGTAGATCTGATGAAGCTGCAGCCGCAAAGCGAGCACCCGCATGGGTTGAGCGATTTCGATTTCGATCTGCTTTTCACGCGTGACAAGCCGACGATCTTTGCTTATCATGGCTACCCCTGGCTGATCCACCGGCTGACGTACCGGCGTGCCAATCACGATAACCTGCATGTACGCGGGTACAAAGAGGAGGGAACGATCACGACGCCTTTCGATATGACCGTTCTCAACGAGATGGACCGTTTTCACCTGGTGATGGATGTCATCGCGCGGCTGCCGCAGCTCGGAGAGCGCGCCGCCTATCTCAAACAGGAGATGGAGGATACGCTGATCCGTCACCGCGCCTATATCCGGGACCAGGGCATCGATATGCCGGAGATCCTGAACTGGAAATGGGAGTAACCGGGCCCTACTTGTATAGCACGAGGATGGTCTGATAGGCGATCCTGGTCCCATCCGTCCACCTAAGGCGATAGGTTCCGGGCAGCAGCCCCGGAATATTGATCCGTTGCTGTGCCACGCCGGGCGGCACCTGGATCGTTTGCACGATCATTCCCCAGGTATTGGTCAGCTGGAAAATGGAGGACTTCGTGATCGACGGCAGGTCGACCAGGAAGAAACCGTATTTCACCGGATTGGGGTAGACCGGCATCTCCATGCTTAGCAGCTGCACGGCCCGGATCTCGCTATAGTAGTAGTTTACGGCGGTATCCTGTGCTTTGATGCGATAATAGTTTAATCCCGGTTTCGGGAAAGAATCCGTAAAGGTATAGGTGGCGCCCAGGCCTCCGGCGTCCTTCGATTTGAGGGTGCCGATCGTCGTGAAATTATTGCCGTCGACGCCGCGTTCCACGGAGTAATGCGCGATGCCGCCATCGTTTACCGTGGTCCATTGCAGGAACGGCTGGTTAGACACGAGCGAAGCGGTGAAGGTCACCAGCTGGAAGGGGCCGTTGGCCGAGGTCTGGGTGGTATCGGTGGAAAAAAGGAAGTTGGGCAGAGAGCCGGATACACTTCCATTGGTGATGGTGACCTGGCCGGAGGCGCCGGGACCGACGATCGCAATGATCACGGAATCGGAGACGATCTGGAAGGACGCCGCCTGGACGCCGCCGAAGGTGACGCTGTTCACGCCGCTGAGATGCTTGCCATCAAGGGTGATCCTGGCTCCCGTGCCACCGGTGAGCGGCGTGAAGGAGGTGAGTACAGGCGGCTGCGGCGCGCTCGAAGGGATATAGGTAAAGCCCGATACGGAATCGGTACCGTTGAATGCCTGTACGGCCACAAATCCGGTGGACCCGCCGGCTACAGTTGCGGTGAGCACGGAATCGTTGACGACATGAATGTAAGAAGCTGCCGTGCCGCCGAAAGTTACTGTAGGTGTGTTTAGGAATCCGCTGCCGGTGATGGTAACAGTCGCGCCTGACATCCCGGATGCCGGCGAAAATCCGGTCACCACGAGGGCCGGAGGCGGGGTATAGGTAAACCCGCTTAATGAAGAGGGTGTCGATGAGGAAGCATTGAGGGTGACGTTGCCGCTGGCGCCTTCGCCCACGATGGCGGTGATCACGGTATCGGAGAGGATCGTAAAGCTGAGGGCCGATACGGAGCCAAAGGAGACCGAAGAAGTTTGTATCAGGCTGGTGCCCTGGATGGTGATGGTGTCGCCATAGGTGCCCGATGCCGGCTGAAAGCTGCTGATGGACGGCGGTAACGCCGCAGCGCCGAAGCTAAAGGTCGATTGGGAGGCGGTTCCGTTTGGCGTGGTCACCTGAACGGCGCCCGTGGCACCGGTACCAACGATAGCCGTGATCGTCGTGGAGCTCACGATGCTAAAAGAAGTTGCGGCTACACCGCCAAAGGTCACGTCCGTGGCGCCGGTGAAATTCACACCGTTGATGGTCACCTGCGTGCCCGTTCCACCGCTGGTCGGGGTAAAGTTCGTGATCGCCGGGGCGTTCGGGTTCTGGTTAAGGAGCACCGAGAAATCCGGAGCGGGGTGGGATCCGTTCTCATTGAGGATGGCTATATCCGGCGTACCATTGCCGTCCAGATCGGCAAGGCTGACGGCTATCGGCCCGTTATCCGTCGCATAGTCTACACTGGCCGCCAGTGCGATCGAGCCGGGTGTGCTGGCATTGCGGAGAACCGAAACGGTGCCCGGGCCATTGCTGGCGGAGGCGATATCCGGAAGCCCGTCGCCATTGAGGTCGGCGATCGCTATGTAATAAGGACCCGCGCCGGTAGCGTGGGTGGTCGTCGCGAAAGAGATGGAGCCGGGACTGCTGGTGCTGCGCAAGAGCGTTAAAGAGTTGTCTGTGTTATTTCCGACGACGATATCGGGGAAACCATCGCCATCGAGGTCACCCACTGCAAGACCCTGCGGGCTGTTGCCGACGGCAAAATCCTGATGACTGCCAAAAGAAATAGACCCGCCGGCACTGCCCTTGTTTCGAAATACAGAGAGGTTGTTATTACTCCAGTCCGTCGCAGCGAGATCGGGCATGCCGTCCCGGTCGAAATCGCCGATGGCGACGGCCCAGGGAGAATACCCGTTAGGTAGGAAGACGGGCACCGGAGTGCCGAAAGAAATGCTTCCCACGGTGCTGGTATTGGGGAAGACTTCGATGGTGTTGCCATTCGTTTCCACGAGAGCGACATCCGGTTTCCCATCACCGTTAAGGTCGCCAATCGCCACCCAGTAAGGTATGCCCGGTTCACCGAAGGGCGGAAGCTGGGTGAAGGAGATATGTCCCTGGGAACTGATATTCTGATAGACTACAAAATTAGAGCCGTTGTTGTTGGCCATCACGAGATCGGGTTTTCCATCCCCGTCCAGATCCCCCGAGGCCAGGCCCACGGGCCAATACCCGCTGGGTCCGTTTGCAAAATATTGTGTCGTGAACGTAGCGGACGCGTTCGTACTGGTGTTATGATACACAGCAACGGAGTTGTCCTGACCGTTGGCCACGGCCAGATCGGTTACCCCGTCGCCGTCGAAATCCATGGCGGTCATGTCCTGGGGGGTGGTAGAGCTCGTGGAAAAATTCTTAGCCGGTGCGAAGGAGGAAGCGGTGAAGGCTCCCGGATCGCTAAAGGTGATGTTAAAGGGTGTATAGGAATAGGCCGTCAATCCCCCGGTGGTCACGGTGATCGGCTTATAGCTGGCACCGACGGGTACGGTAACGGTAAGCGAGGTCGCCGTAGCCGCGGTGACCGGGGCAGCGACCGTACCAAAACGAACGATATTGGAAGAAGTGGTTGTGCTGAAGTTATTGCCGTTGATGGTGACCGTCGTTCCTACAGGACCCGAGACGGGCGTGACGGAACTGATCGAGGGTTGCGCGAACAGAAAGAAAGGGAGCAGAAACGCGGCGCAAAGACACAAAAGCCTTTGGCCACTACGTAAGAGCGGTAGGATGCCAGGGTAGAGGTTTGGCATTAGGAATTGAATTTGGCATCAAGATAATAGAAAGGTTCTGTAACGCAAAACATATAAGGCAAAGAATTATATGTCGGCACGCTGCCGTGCGCGGACACCCGCTGTATCGATTTCGGACAGTGGAGGGGGTCGGAGTATTGGCAAGATGCTGATCGTCAAGTGGGTGCAAAATGGGCATGTTACTAGCGCAATTGGCTGAATGCTTAAAGCCTATCTAAAACTCGTTTGGCGGAACCTAGTCAAGGACCGTCAGTTTACCCTGCTCAATCTGCTTGGATTATCGGTGGGCCTCGCCTGCGCGCTACTGATCGGTTTGTGGATCGCCGATGAGCTGCATATGGAAAGATACAATGCCAACGACGCCCGGCTTTACCAGGTCATGGGCAATTTCAAAGAAGACAACGGGATCCACACGGGGTCCGGAACGCCGGGCGGCTTAGCCAGGGCCTTACGGACGGACATCCCGGAGATCGCGGATGCTTCCAGCGTGTTGCCGGCCTCATGGTTTGGCAATGGCGGGGTCGCCGGCTATGCCGATAAGAAGCTCCAGGCCCGGCCGCAGTATGTAGATAGCAATTTCTTTACCTTGTTTACCTGCCCCTGGCTACAGGGTAACAGGGATCAGCTTTTTGCCGATAAGCAGGGTGTCGCGCTTTCTTCCGAGTTTGCGACCAAGCTATTCGGGCCCGGCCAGGATGTGATCGGGAAAACCATCCATTACGATCATTACGATTTCAGCGGCGATTTCGTGGTGCGGGGCATTTTCGAGGCCAACCCGGCCAATGCCACCGAACATTTCGATCTGTTGTTCAACTATGCGGTGGTGCTCGAGAAACGCACCGGGTTGAACGATTGGAACGACTCCGATCCGAACACCTTTGTGCAGGTGAGACCGGGGACGGATATGGCCGCCCTGAACCGGAAGATCGCCGGCTTCTGGACGCTCAAGGCCGGACACCCCAGGCCCGGGATCTTTCTGACGCGGTTTTCGGACCGCTACCTGTATAACCAATACGAGAACGGCGTACAGAGCGGCGGCCGGATCACTTATGTTCGCGTCTTTACCATTCTAGCCATCTTTATCCTGTTGATCGCGTGCATCAATTTTATGAACCTGAGTACCGCCAAGGCGGCTTACCGGGGACGTGAGGTGGGGATTAAGAAAGTGGTAGGCGCCAGTCGTGGGATGCTGGTGCTGCAATACCTTGGAGAATCCGTGCTGCTAAGCCTGCTGTCGCTGGCGGTGGCCTTACTCATCGTATGGATGCTGCTGCCGGTTTTCAATAACATTACGGGTAAAAACTTGAGTCTGCTGCTGGCGCCGGGATTATGGGCAACGGCCGTCGGTGCCGCGGTGGTGACGGGGCTTTTCGCCGGCAGCTATCCGGCGTTCTATCTTTCGGGTTTCCGGCCGGTGGCCGTGCTCAAGGGCACGGTAAAGACCTCGTTAGGCGAATTATGGGCGCGCAAGGGACTGGTGGTCTTCCAATTTGCCCTCTCGGTGATCTTTATTGCCGGCGTACTCGTGATCTACCGGCAGATCTCGTATATCCAATCCCGTGATCTGGGATATAACAGGGTGCATTTGATCCATTTCGAGATCCCTTTCTCGATGGATTCTGCAAAGATCGCTGCCGGTGTGGCGTTCGTGGGTGAGCTGAAGAATATCGGGGGTGTGGAGAACGCCGGCAGCTATGGACATAATCTCATGGGCGACCACGGAGACATCGACGGATTGCAATGGGCCGGAAAGGACCCGGCGTTGAATATCCATTTTGCCAATATCGAGGTGGGATACAATTTTCTCCGGACGATGGGGATCAGGCTGGTGGCCGGCCGTTATTATTCCCCCAATGCCAATGCCGATCACGAGATCATTATGAACCAAACGGCGATCCGGGCCATGGGATTGAAGAACCCCGTTGGCACCGTAATCAGATTCTGGGATCAAAAAAAGGAGATCATCGGCGTCGCGGCCGATTTCAATTTCGAGTCCCTATATCAGCAGGTGAAACCGGCCTTTTTTTGGGTTCACCCGTTAGGGCCAAGCATCGTAGTCCGGTTACGTTCCGGCAGCGAAGAGCAGGCTATCGCCGGTATACGCGCGGCCTATAAGCGATTCAATCCAGGGATGCCGTTCGAATACACGTATATGAACGATGACTATACGCATTGGTATGCGTCGGAGATCAGGGCAGGGGAGCTCAGCCGGTATTTTGCCGCATTGGCCATCCTTATCTCCTGTTTGGGGTTATTCGGGCTTGCGGCCTTTACCGCGCAGAAACGCAAAAAGGAGATCGGCATCCGGAAGGTGGTGGGGGCCTCGACGACGCGGATCGCTTATTTGCTAAGCAGGGAATTTTTAGTGCTCGTCGCGGTGTCCATCGGGATCGCGTTCCCGGTAGTGCTGGTGGGAATGCACCGCTGGCTGGATGAATTCGCCTACCGGACGACGATAGGTGCGGACATCTTTGTCTTTACCGCGCTCATCGCTTTCCTGATCACGGTGGCGACGATCAGCTTCCAGGCGGTTCGCGCCGCGTTGGCGAACCCGGTTGAGAGTTTACGTAGCGAATAACCGATTGTTTATGATACGGAATTATCTCAAGATCGCGTGGCGTCATATGACGCGGCATCGCGGTTATGCCATCATCAATGTGCTGGGGTTGACGTTGGGCATTACCTGCTGTTTGTTCATCTTTCTTTGGGTGAGGGACGAAAAGCAGATGGACGATTTCGGCAGGAAGGATATCTATGTGGCCTACATCACGGAGACGTCCGACGGGCAGACCAAGGGGTACTATATGACTCCCATGCACCTGGTCGACAGCAACCATGCACGTTTTTATATCGAAGACGCGCCTCGCTCCATTCCCGAAATAAAACATCTCGCCAATTTTGTAGTCGGTTATGAGCTGCCCTGGGGGCATCCGGAATCCCTGCAGGTAGGGGACAAGATACTGAAGAAGAATGGCGCTCGGGCAGGGGAGGATTTCTTCAAGATCTTCCCTTTTCCATTGGTCGAGGGCGACCGGGTAACGGCGCTGAAGGATATGTACGGGATCGTGCTGGCGAGGAAGACGGCGACGGCCCTGTTCGGCAGTCCGCACGCGGCCATGGGCAAGCAGGTACGGTTCATGAATAGCCGTCAGTTCGTGGTCACGGCGGTCTGCGAGGACCTGCCCGCTAACAGCACGATACAGTTCGATTTTCTGAACAACTGGGAGGCACAGCGGCGTCTGCTCGAATATTCCGGGAACGAGGTGCGGACCTATGTCGAATTGCAACCAGGCAGCAACCCGGACAAGGTGGCTGCCGAGCTGACGCAATACCTGCATTCGGCGGTGGTGCCGCAAAAAGGCGTGAGCTTTAAGCTTGGGCTGCAGCGGGTGAGCGACGAATATTTGTACAACGTATTCGTCAATGGCCGGCCGGTGACGGGGCGCATCGAATATGTGCACATCTTCAGCGGGGTGGCGTTCTTCATCCTGCTGATCGCGTGTATCAATTTCATGAACCTGAGTACGGCGCGGAGTGTCAAGCGGGCAAAGGAGGTGGGCTTGCGGAAGGTGATCGGCTCCTCGCGGGGACAGTTGATTGGGCAGTTCATGGGCGAGTCCCTGCTTTTTTCATTCTTTGCTTTGGTGTTATCCATCAGCCTGCTGTTCGTCCTGTTACCCGCCTTTAACCGGTTTACGGGTAAACAAATCGAACTGCCGCTGGGGCAATCCTGGTTCTGGGGCGGGCTGACCCTGGTCGCGCTGGTCACCGGCATCGTGGCGGGGAGCTATCCGGCATTGTATCTTTCCTCCTTGCAACCCGTGCGTACGCTTAAAGGCGTCTTGCGGTTCACGCAGGGCTCGATCTTTTTCCGCAAGGGGCTCACGGTCTTTCAATTCGTGTTATCCGTTTTTCTGCTGATCGCGACGATCGTCATCAGCCGTCAGACCTATTATATCCAGCATACGAATCTGGGCTATGACCGGGAAAATCTCGTGGAAGTCCGCATCGAAGGAAAGCTGCAGGAGATGAAAAACTATGCTCTCTTCAAACAGCGGTTAACGGGGATGCCGGGGATCGCACTGGTGGATCGCTGTACCGAGGCCCCGTACTCGATGAAATTCGATGTGAACACGAGCGATATTTCCTGGGAAGGAAAGCCGGTGAATGCGAATGTATATGTCGAGCCGGCCTCGGTGGGTTTCGATTTTGTACGGATCATGGGGCTTTCCATCGTCCGGGGGCGGGATTTCTCCAGGCTAAACCCCACCGATAGTTCGGATGCTTTCCTGGTTAACGAGGAGGCTGCCCGGGAGATGGGCTTTAAAGACCCCATAGGAAAATGGGTAAAGGCCTGGGATAAACGCGGACATATCATTGGGGTGATCAAGGACTATCATTCCCGAAGTCTGCGGGACGCGATCCGCCCTTTGTTGCTTGATGTAAAGGAATATGAATATTTCGGGATGATCCTGATCAAGACAAAGCCCGGCGAAACCAAAGAGGCGCTGGCGAGCGCGGCGGCGGTCTACAGAGCCATCGAACCCGACCTGGCCTTTGGCTGGCAGTTCATCGATGAAGAATACGGAAAGATGTACAACAGCGAGATGACCACGGCCAGGCTATCGGTGCTTTTTGCCGCACTGGCCATCGGCATCTCGTGTCTGGGGCTGTTGGGGTTGGTGTTGTTTGCCGCGGAACAGCGGACCAAAGAGGTGGGTATCCGCAAGGTCTTGGGCGCCTCGCTGAGCCAGATCCTCGCGTTATTCTCGGTGGATTTCCTGAAACTGGTGTTGCTGGCCTTCCTCATAGCCGGGCCTTTGGGCTGGTTGGCCATGCGGTCCTGGCTGGGGAATTTTGCCTACCGGGTGGCGCTCTCGTGGTGGATCTTTGCGCTTGCCGGGGTGGGGATCGCGCTGATCACGCTTATTACATTGAGCTATCAGGCCATTCGCGTCGCTATAATGAATCCCGTCGCCAGTTTGCATAGCGAATGACGCTGACGCGTCATTGCCAGGCTGATGATTGACCTTCGGTCGATTGACCACGGGTCGATCCGCCGCGAACGGCCGAGGCCCGGAAATTGCATCGATCACTTCGTTCCCATGAAACAGCGTTTGATTTCGGGTGTCCCGAGCATTATGAATTTCCGCGATATTGTTGTATTTTGATGCGCAAGATCACCGCCTTTGTGGGGACATACAGTTTAAAACCTATTTTTGAGACTGACCGCCCTGATATCGCTGCTTGCGCTCGTGTATGTTCCCGCATTTTCCCAGTACTATTTTACCGGGGATGTCGAGGGTTTGCATGGGGATAAATTACAACATGTGCTGATTACGGTACTGTCCACCGGGGCAGCCTACCGTACCGGTGTCGATGGCGATTTTGCCATTACTTCCCGTCAGCCCGACGACACCCTGACTTTTCAATATGATGGTTATGAGGCTTATACGACACAGGTCCGGTCTACAGCGGTGTTGAAGGTCACCCTGAACAGGCCGGCCGCCCCCGCGGTGCCGAAAAAAGAGTCGTTGTTGTCTTTGCAGGACGGGCCGACGAAGGTCTCTTTTGCCGATCATCCCAACGGGCTCTCCTATCAGCTGGTGAAGCGGTTCCTGGAGATGGGCAGTACCGTGCCGGCGGAAGCTGTCAAGATCGAAGAGATGGTGAATTATTTCAATACTACCTATGAGCTGCCGGATTCACCCACCTGTTTTCACACGTCATCGGCGCTGATCGGCTGTCCCTGGAATAATCACCACCGGTTGCTGCTGCTTAACATTAGTGGGCGTAAATCGAATATGGAACGGATATCGCCCAATAACCTGGTGTTGCTGATCGATGTGTCCGGTTCCATGGATATGCCCAACAAATTGCCATTGATCAAGGCCGCTTTACGTCCGCTGATCCGCAATTTACGGGCGACGGATACGGTCTCCATCGTGCAGTTTGGCATGGGTATGCGGGTCATGGCCGGTATACCGGGTTCGGCCAAGGATGTGCTTGCCGGCGCCATCGAGCAATTGCATCCGGATGGCTCTTCGCCGGGTTGCGACGGCCTTAAGCTGGCTTACGCCGTCGCGCAGCATCAGTTCATGCCGGATGGCAATAACCGGATCGTGTTTATCACGGACGGAGATGTCTGCAACGACAAGGCGCAGGTGGAAGCGATGGGGGACTATATCGCCCAGCAAAGTGACAATGGCATCCGGCTTTCCTGTATCGGTGTCGGTACGGATGACAGCACCAGCAGGGAACTGCCCTATTTTGCCGGACAGGGCGCGGGGCGGTTTGTTCCGGTTGTGGAGGAAGAGCAAGGCGAGCGGGCGCTATTGAAAGAGGTGGCGGCGGGAGCCATTGCCAATGATGTTTCGGTCACAGCGGAATTCGACACGACGCTGGGCAGCGACTACCGGTTGATCGGGTTTGACAATAAGCCGGGTGTTCCGGCGGATACGGCCTTGTTGCGTAGCAGCGTTGCTTCGGGTCAGAGCCTGGTGGCGGTGTTCGAATTTGTCCCCCGGCGGGATACGAACGGGGTTTTTGCGAAGATCCATATCGATTATTGCCTGCCGGGCCGGACAGTGCCACAGCGGATCACCTACGATTGTCCCGGGACAAGGGTCCCATGGGACCGTGCTACGCCTTATCAGCGAAGGGCGGTCGGGGTCACGTTATTTGGCATGAAGCTACGGGGCGACAGTTATGCCGGGGTGGCGAGTTGGTCGGAGGTGCAGAAATTGAATAAAATGGTCTTTCCCAACAACGATTTTATCGATAGGGAATATCTATCTTTAGTCGCGAAAGCAAAAAAGATCTACGAAGGTAAAGATGACCGATCAGTCAGCCGTGAGTAATACACAACTACATAGGGGCGAATTATTACAGGTGCTGCATCGCAGACAGGGCATCTTTGTGGTTCCCAATCCCTGGGATGCGGGATCGGCCAGGTTATTGGCGAATCTCGGCTTCGAGGCTCTTGCGACGACCAGTGCCGGGCTGGCTTTCTCGTTGGCCAAGGCCGATGGGCTTGCGGCGGTCACGAGGGAGGAGACGCTGGCCAATGCCCGGACGATCGTCGGGGCGACCGAGCTGCCGGTGACGGCCGATCTGGAGAACGGCTATGGCGACGCGCCCGAGGCTTGTGCGGAGACGATCCGGCTTGCGGCGGATGCGGGGCTTGTGGGCGGGTCGATCGAAGATGCCACTGGCAATCCTGCAGACCCTATTTATCCGCTGGAAATGGCGGTAGAACGCGTGAATGCTGCCGTCGCCGCGGCGCGCAGCCTGGCATTTCCATTTACCTTGACGGCGCGTGCGGAAAACCTGATCCATGGACGTCCTGATCTGAACGATACGATCCGCCGGCTGGAGGCTTTTGCCGCCGCGGGCGCCGATGTGTTATATGCACCCGGACTCGCGACACGGGAAGAGATCGCTGCGGTGGTGCGCGCCGTGGCACCCAAACCCGTGAATGTGGTCATGGGTTTGAGCAAGGGCTATTTTACGCTCGACGAGCTTGGCGAGCTAGGTGTCCGGCGGGTGAGCCTGGGCGCTTCGCTGGCCCGCGCGGCCTATAGCGCTTTTCTCCGGGCTGCCGAAGAGATCCACGACAAGGGCAGCTTTACCTTCGCCCAGGATATTGTCCCCTACGCCGTTTTCAACGGCATCTTCAAACGCTGACAAGACAGCTTACAACATTATTCACTGCGCAGACTCCTGGCGGGATTGGCCAGTGCTGCCCGCATCGTATGATATATAACGGTAGCCATGGTGATGAGCAAGACCGTCAATGCGGCCAGCAGGAAGGGCAGGGCCGACAATCCCGTATTATAGGGGAACGCCTGCAGCCATTTACCCATGAAAAAATAGGCCACGGGAAAGGCGATGAGACAGGAGAAGCCCACGAGGAAGACAAAATTCCGGGTGATCAGCATCACCAGTGTGCCTACGCCGGCGCCGAGGACCTTGCGCATGGAGATCTCTTTTTGCCGTTGCTGGGTGACGAAGGCAATAAGGCCGAGCAGACCCAGGCAGGTGATCAGGATCGTGAGCACGGAAAAGGTTGTGAACAGTTTTCCACGTCGCTGGTCCGCGGCGTATTGAGAATCGAAACCCTGGTCGAGAAAGGTATATTCGAAAGGCAGCTCGGAAAGAGTGCTGCGCCAGGTGCGTTGTATAGCGGCGATGGTTCCCGCGATGTCCTTGCCATCCAGCTTTAGCTGGATATGGTTGGGGTTGGGCCGGTAATACAGCATGAGTGGCCCGATAGGATTGTAGAGTGATTGCTGGTTGAAGTCCCTGACGACGCCCACTACTTCCATATAAAAGCTGGAGGTATCGCCGGGATATTTCACATGTTTCCCAAGGGGGTTTGTCCAGCCGAAATAGTGGACGAAATTTTCGTTGACGATGATGCTGTGGAGGGTATCGCCAAGACCGGTGAAGGGCCGGCCGGCGGTGACGCGCATACCCAGCGTTTTAAAATAGTTCTCATCCACGCCATAGTTGTCGACGGCCTTGTCCGTATAGCCGTCATTGGTTTGGATATGGAACAGGCTATAGCTGATGTGCGGGCCGCCGGGTTCCGTTTCCGAACTGGCCGCGGCGAGGACATGGGGGTTCTTGCGGACTTCGTTCTTGAAAGCGAGGATCGAGCTGCTGATGTTCTTGTTCGAATTGGCGACGATGGTGATCACCTCCGATTTGTCGAAACCCAGGTCTTTGCTGCGTACATAATTGAGCTGGTTGTAGACCACGATAGTGCAGATCAGCATCACCATGGCGATGGAGAATTGGGTGACGACGAGGATGCGTCGGAGCACCACATTGCTCGAGCTCTTGGCCAGGTTTCCTTTAAGGATATGAATGGGGTCGAATCTGGCAAGATAGAGCGCTGGGTAGCTGCCTCCGAGAAGACCCACGAAAACGATGATCGCCAGCAGGATGCCGAGGGTGCCGGGTTGCAGCAGGGTAGAGAAGGGAATGGATTTGCCGGCAAGGTTGTTGAAGGATGGCAGCAGGAGCGCGATCAGACCGATGCTCAGCAGGAGACCTGCGATGGCGGTGAGCGTCGACTCGAGGAGGAACTGGGCGATGAGCTGCGGTTGTGTAGAACCGGTGACCTTACGGATGCCGATCTCTTTGGCGCGCCGCGCGGATCTCGCCGTCGTCAGGTTCATGTAGTTGATGCAGCCGATGATCAACAGGAAGAAGGCCACGGCCGATAGAATATAGACATAGGACATGCTGCCGAGGTCTTCGGGTTCCAATTGGTTATCGGAATGGAGGTGGATCCAGGTGATGGGATGGACCACATAGTGGATCTTGACATTCACGGGACGGAAGATCACGGCCATGTATTTGTCATACATGGGCAGCAGCTTTTTTTCGAAGACGGCCGGGTCGGTATGCGGTTTCAGCAACACATAGCTGTAGATGTTGAAATTCCCCCAGTTGTTATCATTTCGCGGCAGGGTGTTGGCCGAGAGAAGCATGTTGAACCGGATATGGGAATTGGCGGGGACGTCTTTGATGACACCCGTGATCTTAAAGATATCGCCGTTGGCGTTCCCGAGTGACTGGCCCAGGGCCCTGGCCGCGCTGCCAAAGAATTTTTGTGCCGTGGACTGCGTGAGCACCATGGTCCTGGGTTCATCGAGCGCCGTGCGGGGATCGCCCTGGATAAAGGGGAAGGTGAAGACGCGAAAGACATTACTGTCGGCATAGTAGACCTTGTCCTCATAAAGATGCAGCTCGCCGTGTTTGTACATGTTCTTGCCGGCGGACATAAGGCGAGTGGCTTCCTCTACTTCCGGATACTCGTGTTGCAGGGCAGGCGCCAGCGGCGTCTGTGAAAGCGCCACTTTGAAGGGCGGTTTGCCTTGTTCCTGAATATAGCCGTCGATCCGGAAGATACGGTCCGCTTTTTCGTTAAAACGGTCGAAGCTGAGCTCGTCCCGGACATAGAAGATCAGGAAGATGCTGAAGGTGATGCCGATGGTAAGGCCCAGGAGGTTGAGGACGCTGTACCATTTGTCTCTTTTGAAGTTGCGCAGTGCGACGAGCAGCAGGTTTTTGATCATGGAATAAATTTAACCCTTTATCTTTAGGGGATGAAATACGTTTTGCTGTTTGCCGGTGTGCTTTTCATCGGAAGGATCCGTGCCCAAACGACCCTGGTCCCGGTCACGTTCGAACGGATCGATACCACCATGAAGATCGGGAAATACGGGTATAAGGTCGATTGCCGGAACAGGGATATCAAATCCAATTCGCTTTCGATCCGGCCCCTTGGTTTTGAGAGCCCGGCCAATGAGACCATGAACATGCCTGTCCGGGGCCGTGTATCCGCCGCCATGGTCGACGATCTGAACAGCGACGGGCTTGCCGATCTCATCCTCTTTATCTATACCGATTCGGCGGCGATACATGGTACGGTGTATGTCCTGGTCTCGCAGGATAGCAAGACCATTGTGCCTGCCGGGCTGCCCGATCCCGCACTCGACGGGAAGATCAACACGGGGTATAAGGGCCACGATGTTTTTAAGCTGCTGGAAGGGACGCTGTTGCAACGGTTTCCCATTTTTAAACCCGGCGATAGGGATGATGCGCCCACGGGGGGCACGCGGACCGTTCAATATGCTCTCAGCAAGGGCGAGAGCGGAGGCTATAAATTTAATATTCTTCGCTACTACGACACGCATTAATCGCTTTATTAAGGACCTGTTAAGCGCAAATTAAGCGGGAAACCTTTATTTGCGGATATGAAACGGACCACTTGCCTTTTATTCGCGGCGATTGCTTTTAGCGCCATCTGCCATGCTCAGAATCCTTTTGTTACCGACATCTATACGGCCGATCCATCGGCGCACGTATGGGCCGACGGCCGGCTTTATGTCTATCCTTCGCATGATGTTGCTCCGCCCCGCGGTTGTGATCTGATGGACAAATATCATGTGTATTCCACTGATGATATGGTCCATTGGAAGGACCATGGGGTGATCCTGCAAGCCAGCGACGTGCCCTGGGGCCGCAAGGAAGGCGGTTTTATGTGGGCGCCGGACTGTGCCTGCAAGAACGGGGTATATTATTTCTATTTTCCGCATCCCAGCGGGACGGACTGGAACAAGACCTGGAAGATCGGTGTGGCCACCAGCACGAAACCTGCCAGCGATTTTACTGTGAAAGGATACATCCAAGGGCTGGAGCCGATGATCGATCCCTGCGTCTTT
Organism: Chitinophagaceae bacterium; assembly: GCA_025934485.1. Lineage (GTDB taxonomy): Bacteria > Bacteroidota > Bacteroidia > Chitinophagales > Chitinophagaceae > Puia. The sequence continues at coordinate 29,356 of JAICXX010000012.1, read as the reverse complement.
GTGGACAACGATGGCCAGGCCTATTTGTATTACGGCGGCGGCGGTATATGCAAAGGCGGGAAATTAAAAAACGATATGATGACCATCGACGGCGCTATGCAGCCGATGGTGGGGCTGGAGGATTTTCATGAGGCGACCTGGGTGCATAAGCGCAAGGGCCTCTATTACCTTTCTTATTCCGATAATCATGATTCTGCGGGCAAGCACAACCGGATGCGGTATGCCACCAGCACTTCACCGCTGGGCCCCTGGACGTACCGGGGTATCTTTATGGATCCTACGGACAGCTATACCAATCATGGCAGCATCGTAGAATACAAGGGACAGTGGTATTCGTTCTATCATACCAGCGCGCTCTCGCATTTCGACTGGCTGCGGTCGATTTGTGTGGATAAGCTTTACTACAATGCGGATGGTACCATCCGGAAGGTGATACCCACGAAGACGGGACCGGGACCGGTGAAATAGTTATCTTGCAGCCATGCTAAAACAAATGATCGTTGGCGTGGCGCTATGGGCTTTTGCTACGCAGGGTTATGGACAGACGGCAGGCCAGGTTGTCGACAGGGTCGTGTGTGCCGCCGATCCTTCCCAATCCTATGCGTTGTATATCCCGGTGCGCGGCGACCAGCAGCCGCTGCCGATCGTTTATTTTTTCGACTCCCATGGGGTGGGGTCGCTGCCCTTGCGGAAATACAAGACATTGGCCGATACGTACGGTTTCATCCTTGTCGGCAGCAATAACTCAAAGAATGGCAATGACTGGACCACCACCGGGATGATCTGGGACCGGCTTTTCAGCGACACGCATAAGCGGCTAAAGATCAATGAGCAACGCATCTATACGGCGGGTTTTTCCGGGGGTGCAAAGGTAGCCAGCTATGTCGCTATCCAGCATTCCCAGGTCAAAGGTGTTATTGCAAATGGCGCCGGGCTGCCGGATGGGGTCTCGGCCGGCGATTTCCCTTTTAGCTTTACCGCTATCGCCGGGGAAGGTGACATGAATATGACGGACCTGGCGGGTCTCGATGCAGGGCTCGATAGGACGAGGACGCGGCATCGGATACTTTATTTTTCCGGCATACACCAGTGGGCGCCTGCGGCCACCATGCGAAGAGCTTTTGCGGGGCTCGATCTCGATGCCATGGCCATGGGACTCCTGCCGGGGAACGCTTCGGAGATTGCGGCATTTGTGGCCGTGAGCAAACAACGGGTTAACGGTGAGGTTCAGTCGAAAGAGCTGGTTGATGCGCGACAGGAATGTTCGGTGGCGATAAGCTATCTGGGCGGGCTGTCCGATGAGACAGGCTGGTTCCAGCGGGAGGCGGCCGGGCTCGACCGAAATCCCGAATATGTGAAACAGCGGGACGCGCGTGCGAAATTGTTGACGCTGGAGGAGAATACAAAGGCCGAATATATGCAGCACTTCCAGCAGGGCGACATGTCCTTCTGGAAGTCTACCATAAACGATCTCAAAGCGAAGGTGGCCGCAAAAACGACCGCGAGCGGGATGTATCAGCGGCTACTGGCCTATCTGTCGCTGGCTTTTTATTCCATCAGCAATCAGCTCATCAACGGCAATCAGAACGAAGCCGCACGACATTTTGTGGAGCTCTATAAAATGGCCGATCCCACCAATAGCGAGGCCTGGTATTTTTCTGCCATCCTGGATGCCCGTGAGGGCAATGTGCATTCCGCCATGGAGGACCTGCTCTCGGCGGTAAGCCATGGGTTTAACGACAGAAACCGGCTGCGGCAGCAGCCGGAATTCCGGCGTTTGCCGCAGCAAATCGATCTTGCGCGCATCGAGAGCAGGATGCATTGAATTGTATTTTAATGGGTAAGTATTTCTACATCTGTAGATATTGCTCACCGACGCAATAGGATTGCCGACCTATAGTGTTTCTACGAAGAACGTATGCATCACTAAGTGGAAACTTTTTTCCGCGTTCGCTTGTAAGCGGGCACGCTTTTTTCTAATTTTACATTTAGAAACCAATCCCCTATCCCTTCCAGTTTATCCTACGCTAGAATCCGACATCTTCCAAGTCCCCTGATAAAGCTTTTCCTCATCCTCTGCTAAATCTCCACATACCTACGAGGAGCCTGATGGATTCCATTTTTTTAATTCTTACTTTATTATTTATGAAAAAGCTACTACGCTTCCTCGTGATCTTCTCATCATTTGTTCTCCCCATTTTAATCCCTTCAACGGTCTTTGCGTTTGGGGGGCCTGCACCAGCCTACGGTTTTCAGGACAGAGAAAGATATCGTGACATGTCCGGCGGTCGTGGTCAGTATGATGCAGAGCAGACCTATCTTCGCCGGTTTGAGCTGAACCGCGGTCATCGTTTTGGACGAAATGACGATCAAGGTAGCAACTCGCAGGGCGATCAACCCAACCCGCCAGGTGCCGGCCAGAATGCGCCGCTCGACGGCGGTCTCAGCCTGCTTTTGGCGGCTGGTATCGGTTTGGGCGTGAAGAAAGCCTTTGGCAAGAACAAACCCTCTGAAGAAAACAACAACGATACGGAATAGTGATGTCTATCGTTGGAAAATGGAAACAGATTCCGGGTCCGGTCAAGATATTTTCGCTGAAAGCCGTTATTTTATTTGTTGCCTGGAAGACCTTGTATCTGCTGGTTCTATTACCGGGAAGGGTCTTGGATAAGCCTCTCACCTATATGATAGGGGTTGGAACAACCAAGACCCTTAACGCCATCAGCCACTCCGGCGGTTTCTGGACTGTGGCGGGTGAAAATCCCAAAAAGGACGGCGACACATGGATCGAGGAACCCGTGATGCACATCAATTTGTTCCGGGAGCGAGTGTTGTCGATCGCCGACGTTTGCAATGGCCTGGAGGTGATGGTGCTTTATGCGGGGCTGATCCTTTGTCTGCCGGCCAGTACCAAGCGGAAACTGCTTTTTATCCTGCCCGGCGTTGTGTGCATCGAGGTGTTGAACGTGATACGGTGCACAGCGTTGGCAGAGATCTACTTGACGCATCCTGAATATCTGGATTTTTCCCATCATTACCTGTTCACGTTCCTGGTCTATGCGTTTATATTCTGGTTGTGGTTCCTGTTTTCCAGGAATCTGGATCTTTCTAAAAAGCTGAACTTACATGGCTTTACACGATAATAGCAAGCGTTGGCGTTTCGTCGCCGGACTGGCGGCCATCGCCTTGTTGTATACGGTCTATATGTTGTACTTCGACAACCCGCGTTTTCTCGATGGTTCGTCGCGGGGAGTACGGCATGTAATCCGGTTCTCTACCATATTGATCACCTATGCCATCGGGCTCAGGGTGTTTACCCGTGTCTACCCGTCCTGGCTGGTGCAGATATGGAACATCGGTTATCTCGGTATCCTCGGCATCCTACTCTTATTGGGTGTCTATGATTTCTGGACACAGAGCCTTTCGGTCCCGTTCCGGGATTTCATCATCACCGTACACGAGTCGCTGATCTCGCCGATCCCATTTGTGGTTGCCGGGCTGGTCTACCGCCTGGCGGCAACACAGGTTACTTCATCATGATCACCGTGCGAGTGAACGACGTACCATCGGACGCCTGCAGTTTCAGGATATAGTCGCCGTTGTCGAGGTGTGTATTCAATTGCAATAGGCCTCCCTGGGGCGCGGCTACCTGCTGCAGGAGGAGCCTGCCGCCGAGATCATACCAGGAGACCTGGATAGAAGCCGCGGTCACCGGCAGACCGCTGACATAGACCGTTCCCCTGCTGGGGTTGGGATAGATGTTGAGCGGCGTCTGGTGCGTAAAATTCACCGATACGACACCGGAATATTTTGTCGACCCGTCGATGCTTGTTTGCTTCAGGCGGTAATAGCTTGCGCGGGGCAGCGGCGTCAGGTCATATGCCGAATAATTCAGCTTGATACTGCTGTTGCCGTTTGGCGCCAGCGTGGCTACCCGCAGCACGGAATCGAAGGCGATGCCATCGGCGCTTCTCTCCACCGTAAAGTAATCGCTGTTTGCTTCCATGGCGGTAGCCCATGTCAGATCGACCTGGGTGTTATCGGGTTTTGCATTGAAGTACAGCAGCTCGGTGGGCAATACGTTTCCTCCGCCGATCTTATCGGCAATCGCGAAGGTCGAAAACGAAGCGAACGCCGTAGGCGAAGAGGTGGAGGTGATGCTGCCATTGAGTTCGGCGCCGCCTACGGAGGCTGGTCCGCCGGTCCCGCCGATATCGATCCAGGCGGTGGGCGCGAGATAGGTATTCTTGACGATCGTCAGGGTGCTGCCGTTACTCACGCTATCATCGTTGGCGCCAAAGAAGATCTGGATCTGTTGATTGCCGCTCAGACCGGCATTCGGCTGGCTCGTGCCCGAGGCGTCGGTACGGCCGATGATGTAATAGTGATGGGCCGAAACGCGATCCACCGATGGAGGCAACGTGTAATTCAGGGCCTGGGCGCTGGCGTCGAACACCTGGACGGTATAACTATACAAGGTGTTGGTGCTGTGATTCACCGTGAGGACAACGGGACGGCAATCCGGCGCCGCTCCTACCGGAAAGTTCAGCGTGCTGCTGCCCGACGCCGATTTCTGATAACGCATGGGACCGTTCACATAGCTTGTAGAGAGTGCCGTTCCCGCCGTCGTGACAGAACCGTTCGTCATGGTGAGGATATTGGTCATGGTAGTATTGAACAGACCGCTGGTTAAAGTAAGCGTGTTCGATACATTGATCGGTGTGTTCAGGGTCATGCCGTTGCTGTTGTTGAGCATTAAACGGGTGAACACCGGTGTAGCGCTTCCGGCGGTGGCATTGATAGTCTGCGTGCTGCTACCGGAGAAGAGGGCCGTGCCGGAGCCCGAGCCAAAGGTAATGGCCGAAGCGGAAGGGGATGTGACGGTCACATTGCCGTTATAGGTGCCGGTATTGTTATAGTTCGGTGAGAGGGCGCCGGAACCGTTCTTGACGAAGGTGACATCGCCGTTGTAGGTGTCGCCGCCGCTGTAGGTCATTTCCAGATAACCCGAACCACTGTTCGTGAATGTGCTTTGGGCATTAAAGGTATTGTTACCGGGGCTTTGATCGTTGGTACCGCCGGTCTTGGTGGAATTCACGGTGCCATTAAAGGTGGAGGAGTTGAACAGCATGCCACCGCTGGAAGACGTTACGGGGCCGGCAAAGCTGGCGGCGGGGCCGAACTGGATGATGCTCGTGCCGGTGGTGGTGATATTCTGTGGGGTGCCGGCGGTAGCCTGGGTGAAATTCTTCAACTGCAGCGTGCCTGCTGTAAAACCAAGGGAGCTAACGCCGATGGAGCCGCTGCCGGCAAGGGTTTCCGTACCCGTGTTAGCACCGAAATACACGCCGGCGCCGGTGGTATTACCGACGAAGATATTGCCGTTGAATTGGGTATTGACGCCATAGGAGTTGGTATAGATCCACAGATTCGTGTTGCCGGCCTGGTTGTTGAAAGTCACATCACCGTTGAAGATGTTTCCCGTGCTGTTGCACGCGGTGTACAGGTGGGCAGACGGGCTCTGGTTGGTAAAGCTGGCCGTGGACTGCCAGATATCGGGGCTGCCGTTGCCCATGAGGAAATAGCCGGTGCCGGTGTTGGTCACGGCAAAAGGCGCATTGAAGGTATTGTTACCTACGGAGCCGTCATTGCTGGTACCGTTCTTGGTAGAGGTCATGGAGCCGTTGTAAACGCCGCCGTTGAAGAACAGGGCGGGGCTTACGGTGGCGAAATTACCGCTGAGATTTACCAGGGGACCGAAGGTGAGATTACCCGTTCCCGTGAGCGTGAGACTCTGAGGGGTCGAGCCCTGCTGGATGAACTGGCGCAACAGCAGCGTACCGGCGGAAAATCCGCCCGGACCTACGGAGATCGTATTGCCTGCCGTGAGGATTGCCGTAGCGGTGGTGTTGCCGGTGCAGAACTGAACGCCGGCGCCGCCGGTGGAGGTTACGACGATATTGCCGTTAAAGGTTGTACCGGTAGAATAGGGACTGACATAGATCATGCCATTGCCGCTGGGTGTATTGTTGAATGTAGCGACACCACCAAAGACATTATTGACGCTGTTCTGGGCCACATAGATGCTTGCGGTGCCGGTGTTGTTGAACGTAGCGTTGGCATTGAATTGATCGAGGTTGCCGCTACCCAACAGTAGCGAGCCGTTGCCTGCGTCGGTGATCTGCGTCACACCATTGAAGATGTTGTTACCGGAGCTCCAGTCCGTCGACCCGCCCGTCTTTGTGGATGTCACGGTGCCGCTGAACGTACAGCCGTCGAAGTAAAGGCCGGGGCTCGAGGAAAGGATGTTGCCGCCCAACGCCGAGCCCGGACCGAATTGCAGATAGGTTGCCGTGCTGTTCAGCGTAAGGTTGATGGCCGCGTTCCCGTTCTGGGTAAATTGTTTCAGGATCAGGTAGCCGGCGTTCAATCCGCCGGATCCCGCCTGAATGGTCTTTCCCGCCGCCAGGATCGCCGTAGCGGTGGTGTTGCCGCCGCAGAACGTGATGCCCTGGGCATTGCCTGCGGTGTTGACATTGATATTCCCGTTGAACTGGTTACCGGCCGTTGCCCAGGCGGGTAATAATCTTTCGGTGCCATTGTCGGTAAAAGTGACATCGTTGTTCCAGGTATCGGGATAGGTGTTGCCGAGGACAACATAGCTCGTTCCGCTGTTGGTGATGGTGGAGACCCCGTTGAATACGTTGCCGCCCTGGGACCAGTCACCCGTGGTGCCGGTCTTCGTCAGATTGGAAGCGCCGTTAAAGGTACAACCGTTCAGGTTAAGCGCGGGGCTCGAGGTAGTGACGGCTCCATTGAAAGCCGAAGTGGGTCCGAAGATCAGATCGCTCGTGCCGGTAAGGGTGAGATTCACCGGCGTGGCGCCAAACTGGGTGAACTGCCGGAGATCCAGATAGCCGGCCGTATATCCAAGGGGGCCTACCGACATCGTATAGCCGGAGGCCAGGGTTGCCGTGGCCGTAGTATTGCCTGTGCAGAACTGGATACCGCCGCCGCTGGTGGAATTCACTACGATATTATTGTTGAACGTCGTCCCGGTGGAATAGTTGCTGACATAGATCGAGTTGTTCCCCACCGGTGTATTGATAAAGGTGGTGACGCCGTTGAAAACGGTGCCCGGGGCGTTATGGGCGAGATAGAAGTTAGCGGTCCCCGCGTTGGTGAAGGTGGCGGCGGCGTTGAATTGATCGGGACCGTAGCCGCCGAAAACGATATAGCCTGCTCCGGAGTCGGTGACATTGACTACGCCATTGAAAATATCGTTACCGGTGTTACTATTATCATTGGAAGCGCCGTTCTTGACGGAGGTCACGGTGCCATTGAAGGTACAGCCGCTAAAATTCAAACCAGGCGTCGAAGTGACGACATTGCCGCCGATGGTCGAGCTGGGGCCGAAGGTCAGATAGCCGGCGGTGCTGTTCATGGTGATGTTCACGGGAGCATTGCCGTTTTGAGTAAACTGCCGCAGGATCAGGTAGCCGGCATTGAGTCCGATGGACCCGGCCTGGATGGTCTTGCCTGCGGCCAGTATTGCCGTGGAGGTGTTATTGCCACCGCAAAACTGGATGCCCTGAGCGCTGCCCGAAGTGTTGACAAAAATATTTCCATTGAACTGGTTGCCTATGGAGTTCCAGCCGGGCAGAATACGCTCTGAACCGGCGTCGATGAAATTGACATCGGCATTCCAGGTGTCGGGATTGACGTTACCCAGCACGATATATCCGCTGCTGCTGTTCGTGATCGTACAGATACCGTTGAAGGTATTTCCACCACTGCTATAATCGCCGTTCGAGCCGGTCTTGTTCGTGCTGAGCGTGCCATTGAAGATGGCGCCATTGAGATAGATATCAGGGGCAGTAACGGTGACATTGCCGCCGAATGTCGACGAGTGGCCAAACACGATGCCGGTATTCGTGCCGGTGAAGGTCAGGTTGATCGGAGCCGTACCGAGTTGCGTAAAGCTGTCCAGGTACAATAACCCCGAATTGTAACCGGCGGACCCGACCTGGATGGTCTTGCCTGCGGCGAGGGTAGCCGTGCCGCTATTCCAGCCGAGATAGATGTTACTTGTGCCGGTAGCGGTCACCGTGATATTGTCGTTGAATAGATCGTTGGTATTATTGCCCAGCATAAAATAGCCGCTGCTGCTTTGCTGGTTGATCGTACAGGTGGAGTTAAAGATATTTTGATTCCCGTTGTTATTATTGCTGTTGCCGCCGGTCTTGGTGAAGACAGCAGGACCGTTGTATGCGGCGCCTTGCGGAAAGATATCCGGAGCCGTTACTGTGATCGCGCCGCCGAAAGTACTGGAAGGGCCCAGATACATTGCCGCGGACCCGGTGCCTGTAAGGTTGATGGCGGTGCTACCGAGCTGGGTAAATTGTTTCAGATAGAGATAGCCGGCGGTGAGACCCGTGGTACCCGCCAGGATCGTCTTACCAGCTGCCAGGGTTGCCGTGGAGGTGGTGTTGCCGCCGCAGAACTGGATACCCTGGGCGCTACCGGCCGTATTGACATAGATATTCCCGTTGAACTGGTTGCCGGTGGAGTTCCATCCGGGCAACAGGCGTTCCGAGCCATTGTCGGTGAAGGTGACGTCGCTGTTCCATGTGTCGGGATTGCCGTTGCCGAGTACGAGATAGCTGCTTCCGCTATTGGTGATGGAACAGGCGGCATTGAAGATGTTGCCGCCATTGCTCCAGTCGCCTGTGGATCCTGTTTTGGTGAAGCTGCTCACACCGTTGAATGTGGCGCCGTTGAAACTCAGCGACGGGCTGGAACTGGTGACGGTACCGAGAAAAGTGCTCGATAGGCCAAAGACGAGATCGCCTGTGCCGGTAAGATTGAAATTCAGCGGCGTTGCATCGGATTGGTTAAATTGGCGCAGCGACAGCTGGCCTGCGGAGAATCCGCCTGCACCGATGTAGATGCTGTCGCCGGCGGCGAGCGTAGCGCTGGCGGAGGTATTGGCGCCGCAAAACAAGATGCCCTGACCGTTCGTGGAGGTCACGGCAATATTATTGAATTGGGTGCCGGCGGAGTACCAGCTGACATAAATGCCGCCGACGCTCGAGGCATTGTTGAGCGAAGTGAGACCATTGAAGCTGTTGTTGGTACTGTTGTGCGCGATCATAAGGCTCGCGCTGCCGGTGTTGTTGAACGTTGCATTGGCATTGAATTGATCGCCGGCGCCATTGGCGAGGTAGAGACTACCCGAGCCTGCGTTGGTGATCGTCACCGGACCGTTGAAGACGTCGCCGCCGGGGCTGGCGTCGTTGCTCGCACCCGTTTTGGTGATCGTCAGCGCTTGCTGAAAGATGGTATTCTTTAAGGTGATCGTGGCGGAAGAGATGGTCACCGGGCAGTTCATCACGGTGGGGCCGGTGGTAAAGCTGGTGGTCGTCGCCGAGGCAATGTTCAGCATACCGTTTTGTACCGTGCCTTTAGTAAAGGTCACGGTGGCGCCGTTGATCGTGAGCGTTGCCCCGCCCAGGTCCAGGGTTCCATTGTTAAGGGTGAAATTACCTATCGATTGGCTGGTTGTCAGCTGGCAGGTATTGCTTCCGGGTACGATCGTGACATTGTCGGCCGATCCCGGAACGCCGTTAGGGGCCCAGTTGCCTGCGGTAGTCCAGGCAGAGGAGAGGGAACCGTTCCAGGTATAGGAAGTCTGGGCACGGACGGCACAAACTAAGGTCATTAATGTAGCGACGAGTATAGGTCTCTTCATTGGGTTGGGTTTCTACCCAAGATGTATCCACTATTGGTCCAATTTTTACCGGGTTGATTATGAGGATGTAATGACGGCATGTTTATATTCTTTCTTCCCAAATAGAGAAAAATTGCCAGAATTGGTTACCTTTTGCACTCTTCCAACTTTTTCCTTCCGGGGGACGGGCTGTAACCTTTTGTGACAACGGCTGGTCTTAATCGATTACTATCACGCATAACACTTTTTTATGTTCTTCAACTATCTCAAAACCGGGATCAGGAATCTCTTGCGCTACAAGGTATTTTCCTTCATCAATGTCTTTGGGCTTGCGGCGGCCATGTCGGTAGGAATGTTGATCATTCTGATGCTGGCCGACGAAAAGAGCCATGATCAATTCAACGTCAAAAAGGACCGGACGTATCGCGTTATTTGCGACAGGCCGGATTACCGGCACCCTTATGCCACGAGTCCTTTTCCGCTGGCGGCTGTCCTGGGTAAAGGCTTTCCGCTGGCCGAGACGACGACGCATCTGCTGATGGGTGTCGGTGGGGACGTCCGTTATGGGCAGCAAAATATGACGATGGTGGGCTATTTCGCCGATACGGCTTTCTTCAATGTCTTTAGCTATGAGTTGGAGAGGGGTGACCGGAACACGGCGCTTACCGAGCCCCATTCCATGGTCATCACGCATGCGCTTGCGCGGAAGCTGTTTGGTGAGGAAGAGCCTTTGGGTAAGGCGGTCGCGTTTACCGACCGGGGTCTTACGGTCTTTGGCGGAACCGCCGGCTCGAAGACTGTTCCCTGGGGAAACTTCCGGATCACCGGGGTTATTGCCGACCATCCCTACCGGTCGCATTTGAAATTCGATGTGTTGGTATCAGCCGCTTCGCTGCCTGGCCTCAGCGCGGATTCGCTGATGCCGGATCGCACCGGTAACTGGAGCGATCTGTACAACTGTTTTACCTATGTGGTGCTGGCGCCCGGTAAGACCAGCGGGCAGCTCGATGCGACGCTTGCACAGGTGGAAGGGCGGGAGTTTGCCGGTCTGAAAGAGTTCAAGGATTTCCGGATGACGGCTCAGGCGATTACGCGCATTTCTCCCGGTATCCTGCTGGGCAACGAGCCGACCATTGCGTTGCCGATGATGGCCTATTATATCCTATCGTTGCTGGCGCTGGTGGTCATGGTCTCGGCCTGCCTGAACTACATCAATCTTTCGCTTGCGAGGGCACTGAAGCGGTCCATGGAGATCGGAGTTCGAAAGGTAGCGGGGGCGGGGCGATTGGATCTCATCCTTCAGTTCCTCGGGGAAAGTGTGCTCACGGCGCTGATGGCCATGGGCATGGCGCTGGGGATGTTGCTGTTGCTGCGGTCGGCTTTTTTGCATCTTTGGGTCAATCAGTACCTGAATTTCGAGCTGCATTTGGATTGGGGCGTATTTGCAGTTTTTTTTGGGCTTGCCCTGCTCACGGGTATCCTCGCAGGCGTCTATCCCGCATTCTATCTGTCGCGTTTGCAGCCGATCCTTGCGTTGAAAAGCACCGAAGGGACGGGGCCGGGGAGACTGCCGCTGCGGAAGGTACTCAGTGTCGCGCAGTTCGTCCTTTCGCTTTTCTTTATCATCACGTCGATCCTCATCTATAACCAGTTCCGTTTTTTTTTGCATTTCAAATATGAGTTCCGAACGGCCAATATCCTCAATGTCGATCTGCAGGGCAGCGATTACAAGCTCCTAAGCCGGGAATTTGCCACTGTGCCGGGTGTGGCGGGTATCTCAGCTTGTGAATATCTGCCGGCTACGCCCCGTTCCGAGGGCTTGCAGGTGCGTCCGGCGGATCGCCGGCAGCGGGCGGATTCGCTGTATACGCAGGCCATGGCGCTGCGGACCGACGAGCATTTTATTTCCAATATGGGGTTGAAGCTGGTGGCGGGGCAGGGGCTGCCGGTCTGGTCGCCTTCCGCCGGGCGATATGTCGTGGTCAACGAGGCCGCGGCGAAGGCCTTTGGCTACCAGGAGCCTGCACAGATGCTTGGCGCGTCATTGGAGACGCCCTACAGCGATTCTCCGTTGGTGGTGGTCGGCGTCGTAAAGGATTTCCACATGCGGATGCTGCTGGGTAACGACAGGGTCGAGCCGTTGGTGCTACAGAACAGGGCCGCTTCCTTCCGGTATCTGAATGTCCGGATCGCGTCGCAGGATGTACGTAGCGTGCTGGCGGCGCTGAACAAGCGATGGCAGGCCATCGATCCCGTGCATGCTTTCTCCTGTTCCTTCTTCGACGAGCAACTGGCTTCTGAGTCGCAAGGCATCTTCGATGTCGTTTCGATCCTGGGATATATCGCCTTCCTGGTGGTCGTCATCGCCTGTCTCGGGATGCTGGGTATGGCTACCTATAGCACGGAGCGCCGGAGGAGAGAGGTGGGCATCCGCAAGGTACTGGGGGCCGGAAACTGGAGCAATACGCTGCTGTTGTCGCGGGAGTTCATCCAGGTGCTGCTGATCGCCATCGCCATTGCCGCGCCGTCGAGCTATTTGTTGAATGTGGCCTGGCTGCGGAAATTTCCGAACCGGGTGGATTTTGGCTGGGGAACGGTGCTGGAAGGGGTGGCCATCGTCCTGGCGCTGGGGCTCGTCACGATCGCGTCGCAAACGATAAAGGCTTCGAAGGAAAATCCGGTCGAGGCGCTGCGGGCGGATTGAAACTGAGGGGATTAAGCGAATGTTAAAATTCGTTAACCGGCAGGGTTAGGATGAAAAAGTAGTATCTTCATTCCCTTGTAAATCTCAGCTTTATATGAAGAATAGTCTCGTTGTAAGCGGCATGCTGCTGCTTTTCTCCCTGTCCGCTGCCGCCCAACCCGTACACGATGCCTTTGCGAAGATCACGACGGTTCCGGAGGCGCAGCAATGGATCGCCGCGAATCCGAAATTGAAACCCGCTTTGCTTTATCTGAACTCGCAGAAGGATTCCACCGTGATCGACAGACGGCTGCTGCGTCAGAACCAGGGAGATGTCTTTTCCGTGGGTTATGTGACGTATAAGGTGCTGGAGGCGGTAGAGAAGGTCAACTTTCGGGCGAGCTATATCTTTCTGGATGGCGGGTCGCTGAGCGAGTCGCAGGTCGATAGTCTCAAAAAGATCATCGTGCAAAAGGCTTCCAGCGGCACGGACTGGAATTCGCTTTCCGATCAGTATACCATGGATGGGAACACCACGCATGGCGACACGGGCTGGTTCTTTGGCGAAGAGATGATGCCCAAGGAATTCCAGGATGCCGTCAAGGCCCATAATAAAGGCGATATCTTTTTTGTCGACGTATCGGATCGCGGCTGGCATTATATCGTGAAGAAAACGTATGACGATGACGACAAGAAGACTGCTACGGTGTTGCGTGCGAATGGACGATGAGCGATCAGGGCTCCGGCGATAATTACTGTTGAATTGACAAGTAATTTTGTTTTTTCCGGGAAATACTTAACTTGTGGTAGAGTCGTGTCCCAAAACCAAGATTACTTGCCAACTGAGATTTCTGATAACGAACCAGAATTATTGCTGCGTATCTCACAGGGTGACGCCTGGGCCTTCCGCCAAATTTTCAATGCCTATTCCCGGCAGGTCTATTCGCTTTGTATTAAGCTTACGAAGGATGTTGAACAGGCCAAGGATCTTACGCAGGAGATCTTTGCGCGGCTATGGACCCGGCGGGAGCAGCTGCGGGGTGTCTCCAATTTCAGGGGGTTTCTGAGCACCGTGGCGTTGAACATGATCCGGAACCAGCTGCGGAAAAAGGTACTGGATCTGACCAATGAGACGTTTTTGATGAACTATTTCGAAGAGAGCGCTCCGACACCGGATAAGGTTATGGAGTTCAAAGAATTTCAATGTATGATCCAGGAGGCGGTGGATCATCTTCCGCCGCAGTTGAACCGCTCTTTTGTGCTGAGCAGGATGGCGGGTATGAGTCACAACGAGATTGCCCGGCAGATGGAGCTTTCCCCGCTTACCGTCAAGAGCCACATTGCCCGGGCGCTGACCTTTATTCGCGAATACCTGGAACAGCATTCTGCCGGCGCGTTGACCCTGCTCTCGCTGGCCATCCTGAAAAAATTTTTTTAAAAAATCTGCTTTTTAATGCCTCCCTGGGTTCGGTTTGCGTGTCCTCTTAGCAAACGAATATGCTTTCATGACGCTTGCCGAATTACTGCGGAAATATCTCGATGATGAGCTTACACCCGACGAGGTGAGGCTTTTTCGCGAAGCGGCCCTACGGGACCCGGCTGGACTCGATAAGCTTCTCACGGAGTGGATCGACCAGGGGCTTGTGCGGGCGCCGGCGGGGGAAGGCGACATCGATTTCGATGTCCTGTATGAGGAGATGGCGCAGCGGCATGCTATTCGTGCGGGCGGGCGCCGTGGGCTCCGTCTTTTCCTTTTCATCGCTGCCGCCGCCGCCTGTCTGCTGGCGGTAGCCGGCATTTTCCTATTACATCGTTCTCCTTCGCCAAAGCCAGCGGTCGTGAAGGCCCCTGCTGCTCCGCCGGTGATCATACCCGCGGGCAATAAGGCCGTGTTGACCCTGGCGAACGGGTCGCGGGTCACGCTCGACAGCGCGGCAGATGGGTTATTGGCGAAGCAGGGAGGTGTCCTGGTCGTCAAACTGGCCGGCGGCCAGCTGGCCTATAAAGCCCCGAAGCCGGGAACGGTTTTGGGCGATCTGGCCGCATCCGGAACATCGGCTCCTGCCGACGATCGCCCGCTTTACAATGAGATCGCCACGCCGCGGGGCGGCTTTTATGAATTATTGTTGCCCGATGGGTCCAAGGTGTGGCTGGATGCGGCGTCGTCGCTGCGTTTTCCTACGGCCTTTAATGGGCCCAGCCGGCAGGTGGATCTCACCGGTGAGGCCTATTTCGAGGTTGCGCCGAATCCGCGGCAGCCTTTCCTGATCAATACGCAAGGCGTTACCGTGCAGGTTTTGGGTACCGAGCTCAATCTGATGGCCTATTCCGATGAGGATGCGATCCGCACGACACTGGTGAGCGGGTCGGTGCGCGTCCTGCGTGGCGGCAAGGGGCAGCAGATCAAGCCAGGAGAGCAGGCTTCGTGGCTTCACGGCGCGCAGGGATGGCAGGTATCGACACCGGATATGAAACAGGTCCTGGCCTGGAAGCGGCTCGAGTTCCGTTTCGAGGGGCTATCGATGGACGCCATCATGCGGCAGATCGCCCGATGGTATGATGTCGATATCGAGTACCGGGGGCCGCTGCCGGCAGGAGAGTTCAATGGTGTCATTTCCCGGAAGAAATCGGTCGCCGATCTGCTGGCCGTGCTCGAACAAACGGATATCGTGCATTTTTCGCTGGAAGGACGGAAGATCGTCGTAGAACGCAGACTCTAATTTTTATAAACCAAAACTAACGAACATGATGCCACCTGATTACTAGGCGCTTGACAGCCATGCAATTCGGGTCCCAATAAAAAAGCCGGAAGTGAAATTGGAAGCCTCACCCCCGGCGGTCATTTTGGGGATCCGAAACCACCCCTTCTTACGAGAGTATTTTCTTTACCCCAAAACTTTTCAAAAGTATGAAATGGTACATACCCGGCAATAAAATTTTCCTGGTAATGAAGCTAACGATTGCCCTATTTTTCATGGCAACTTTCCAGGTCGGAGCGACCTCTTTTGCACAGAAGGTTACCCTTAGCGGAAGAAACATCACGCTCCCCCAACTCTTCGAAACGATCAAAAACCAAACCGGCTATGATTTTATGTATGATAAGGCCTTGCTGGACAAGGTCCGGCCGGTCACTATTCAGTATCATGGCGCACCGCTGAAAGAAGTGCTTGACGATTGTCTGCGCCAGCAGGGGATCAATTATGCAATCACCAACGACGTGATCATCGTCAAACGGGTCCTGTCGACACTTGCCTCACCGGTGGAATCGCCTACGACCGATAGCAGTGCTTTGGCGCCGATCACCATCCATGGAAGGGTGGTCAATGAAAAGAACGAGCCGTTGGAAGGCGCCAATATCCGGGTCAAAGGGTCGCGTGTCTCTACGCAGACCGGCCTGGATGGCGCTTTTACGATCAAGGCCAGCACCAATGCCACCCTGATCGTTAGCTTTATCGGCTATGACAACAAAGAGGTACCAGTCGAGGACAACGCGGTCATCAATATCACCTTGCATGTCAACAATAATTCGCTTGGCGATATCGTGGTCATCGGCTATGGCGCCCAACATAAGGCGGATGTAACGAGCTCGGTGACGACGGTGAAGTCCGATCAGTTCGTCACGGGACCCGTTACGGATGCCGGGGAGCTGCTGAAGGGTAAAGTCGCCGGTTTGGCTGTCTCCAATCCATCCGGCGATCCGAATGCGCAATCGCAAATCCTGCTGCGCGGGACCAATACCATCGGTGGCGCCAATACCGGTGTGCTCGTCATCGTCGACGGCGTTCCGGGCGATCTTTTGACCGTAGCCCCGGAGGATATCGCGGAGATCTCTGTGCTCAAGGATGCTTCGGCAACGGCCATTTATGGTGTCAAGGGCTCCAATGGGGTCATCATCATCACCACCAAGCGGTCCACCGGAGCCATGATCAACCAGGTAGATTACAACGGAAGTGTGAGCACGAGCCAGGAGACCCGGGTCCCGAAGCTATTGACGGCAGCGGATTATAGGGCACAGATTGCCGCAGGCACCCGGCAGGCGGAATATGACCTGGGACATTCGACGGACTGGATCAAGGCCATGAGCAACAATTTCCCGGTGTCGACCCTGCAGGGACTTACGTTCAAGGGCGGCAACAGCCAGACCAATTACTTTGCTTCCGTCAACTACCGCGGACTGGATGGCATCTTCCAGCAGAACAATCACAAACAGACCACCGGACGTGCCGATATCAATCACAGCATGTTCGACGGGAAACTCAAATTCAACCTGGGTGTCCTTGTCACGAATTTCAGCGATCTGCCGTTCAACCAATACGACTACGAGCAGGCACTGAAGATGAATCCAACCGCGCCGGTGAAGGAATCGGATGGCACCTACTACCAGGAGCCCAACAATTTTGAATATCAGAACCCGCTGTCCGATATCTATAATACGAGCCAGCCGCAGTCATCGGCCCGGAGCAAATACAACGCGAGTATAACGCTTACACCCGTACGCGGACTTCGTATTTCGGCGACGGGAGCTTATACCAAACAAACCTACCTAAATAAATATTTCGCGAACTTCCAGAATATCTCCACCATTCGGGATCAGCAGAACGGGGTTGCCAATATCAGCCAGGGACAGGATGTGACCCGGTATCTGAATCTGAATGCGGAATATTCGCAGGCTTTTGGGGATCATCATGTAGATCTCCTGGCGGGGTATGAGTACCAGGACGACAACAATTTCTTCACGGTCATCAATAACCACGATTTTCCCACTGATATCTTCGGGTACAACGCCATCTATCTCGGCGCGGCACAAAGTAATGGAACGAACACAACTGGTGTCGGTACAGCGACGACTCAGGGCTATACCCAGACCAATCTCATCAGCTATTTTGCCCGGGCTACCTATAACTACAAAGAGAAATACCTGTTGCTGGCCAGTCTGCGGATCGACGGCGCCAGCCAGCTGTATGGCGCCAGTGAGCCTTATGGGAAATTCCCATCGGTGCAGGTCGGCTGGCGGATCACCAAGGAGCAGTTTATGCAGAACCAGACTCTTTTCGACGATCTGAAGCTGCGCGGCGGTTTTGGGATCACCGGTAACCCGCCTGCCAATGGCTTTCTGGGTGTGGGGCTGCTGGGCTATGGGAACTATATCCTGTACAACGGGCAATGGATACAAACGCTGGGGCCGAGCCAGAATGCCAACCCCGCCTTGAAATGGGAAGCCAAACACGAAACCAATGTCGGTCTGGATTATAGCCTTCTGAAAGGCCTGATCACCGGCACGATCGATTATTATGACAATAAGATCGAAGGGCTGTTGTACACCTATTCCGTTCCCAGTCCGCCAAACCTTTATCCCACCACCGAGGCCAATGTCGGTACGATGGAGAACAAAGGTCTCGAGATCGCGGTGAATGTAACGCCGGTCCGTAATAAGAACATCACCTGGACCAGCGGCTTTACCTTCTCCACGAACAGCAACAAGCTGGTTAGTTTGTCCAACCAGATCTATAAGGCTACGGTTCCTTATTTTACAACGGGATATACGTTGGATCCTATTCAGACCTTTAGCAGTATCGTGCAGGTAGGCCATTCGATCGGCGATTTTTATGGGTTCAAGGTGCTGGGTGTAGACCAGAATGGGGCGTGGCTCTACCAGGAGCCCAATGGGAAAGTCGTTCCCTGGAGCCAGTTCAATCATGCGTTCGGTGATAAGCAGGTCATCGGCAATGGTTTGCCGAAATATTACGGCGGCTGGAACAATACGGTGAGCTATAAGAACTGGGACTTCGGGGTGACCATGCGCGGCGCCTTTGGGTTCCAGGTGCTCAACATGCAGCGGATGTATTTCGAGAACACCTCCGTACAGAATTACAACCGGCTGGCGTCTTCCAAGGATAAGATCGGCGGGGTAGCGGTGTTGAGTCCGACGATGCCGGAGGAATTCAACAGTCATTATATCGAGAATGGGAATTTCTGGAAGATCGATAACATCAATATCGCTTATAATTTCAAACAGGTGCATTCCAAATACGTGCATAACCTGCGGGCCTATGTTACGGCGCTGAATACGGCGATCATTACCAAATACAGGGGCACGGATCCCGAAGTTCTGCAAACGGGGTCGCCTTCGGCCAATTCGGTGTCCAACTTACTGGCCCCGGGGGTAGACAGCCGGGATACCTATCCGACCATCCGCACCTATACCGTAGGCGTATCAGCGAACTTCTAAATCATCAACATCATGAAAAAAATACCTCTCTCTATAATCATATGCGGGTTTGGGCTGCTCCTGCTCACGGGTTTCTTTGCCTGCACGAAATTGGATAATAAGGATTATTCCACCATCGTCTCCAGCCAGTTCAATCCCGGACCGGCGGATGTCGCCGCGCTGGTAGGCGTTCCCTATACGAACTGGCGTACGCTGGAACTGGGCCGCAGCGCCAACGCCATCTGGCGTACTAACGAGATCTCCGCGGACGAGACGGTGATCCCCGAGCGGCCGAATGGTTGGGTAGACGGCGGCATCTATCGCCGGATGCATACGCATACCTGGACGGCAGATGAGGACAATTGCTATCAGATCTGGACCAATGCCTATGAAGGGATTACGAACTGCAACCGGCTGCTTTACCAGATCAATGGGAACCTGATCCCGGTGACTTCGGGCAAGGCACAGCTCGTCGCCGAGCTGCATGTCCTGCGGGCTTCGTTCTATTATGCGTTGTGCGATTTCTTCGGCAACGTGCCCATCGATACTACCTTCAATCAGCCGGCATCGTTCCAGCCGACCCAGAGTACGCGGTCGCAGGTCTATTCGTTCATCATCTCCGAGCTTACGGGTAATATCCCCCTTTTGGATTCGGCCAACAATGCCACGACCTATGGCCGGTTCAATATGTGGGCAGGCTATGCGCTGCTAGCCAAGATGTATCAGAATGCTGGCGTTTATACGGGTACGCCGGATTGGGCCGATTGTATTACGGCCTGCGACAAGGTGATCAATTCGGGTCTTTACAGCCTGGAGCCGGTGCAGGAGAATGTCTTTGCCACAGAGAATGAGAACAGCAAGGAGATCGTGTTCTCCATTCCTTTCGACAAGGTGTATACCGCAGACGGCAGTACGGCGTGGACCCTGCACATGGAAACGCTGGAGCCCGAGAACCAGGCTACCTATGATTTTCAGAACTCGCCCTGGGGCGGTATCTGCGCGATCCCGCAGTTCATCAACACCTTCGATCCTGCCGACAGCCGGTTGACGGCTAACTGGGTGCAGGGACAGCAGTATACGGCTTCGGGCGACGCGCTCATCGGTCAGCTGGGTGCTTATAGAGGGAAGCCGTTGCACTACATCAATGCATTACCCGGCGTCGATTCGTCCGAGGAGATCCATGGATTCCGGCTGGGTAAATACCAGATCCAGACGGGCGAGCTGGTGGGCATGAGCAATGATTTTCCGTTGTTCCGGTATGCCGATATCCTGATGATGAAAGCAGAGGCTTCGCTCCGGTCCGGCGATGCCAATACGGCGGCTGCGCTGGTCACCGAGGTACGTCAGCGCGACTTTACGTCGAACCCGGCCAAGGCCACGGTGACGGCGGCAGAGCTCAGCGACCCGACGGTCTATAGCTATGGTCTTCGAAATCACCTGGACTCGACGTCTGACAATGTGAGCGATATACAATATGGGCGGATGCTGGACGAACTCGGCTGGGAGTTTGCGCAGGAGGGCCGGCGCCGGCAGGACCTGATCCGGTTCGGGGTCTTTACTACCAAATCCTGGTTGTCGCATTCCCCCAATGGTGCTTACCGCAGTTTGCTTCCCATTCCGACCAGCGCATTGCAAACGAATGTAAATTTGAAACAAAATCCAGGATATTGATGAATCTTCTTTTAAAACGGCGCGGGGCAGTTTTGCTGTCCTGCGCTATTTCACTTGGGGCGTTTGCGCAGGATTATCCCATCCAGCCTGTATCGTTTACAAAAGTCCGGCTCGACGACCGGTTCTGGTTACCGCGGATCGAGACGAACCGAACGGTGACGATACCCGCTTCTTTTGCCCGTTGTGAGAATACGGGCCGGGTAAAGAATTTCGAGATGGCGGCGGTGCACAAGGGAAAGTTCTGCACGAAATTTCCATTCGACGACACGGATATCTATAAGACGATCGAAGGCGCTTCCTATTCGCTGGCCGTGCATCCTGATCCCGAGCTGCGCCGGTATGTGGATTCGCTGATCACGATCGTCGGCAAGGCGCAGGAGCCCGACGGCTATCTGTATACGGCCCGGGAGATAGACTCGCTGCATCCGCATCCCTGGAGCGGCATGGACCGGTGGGTCAAAGAGAACGAGCTGAGCCACGAGCTGTATAACTCGGGACATTTGTTCGAGGCGGCGAGCGCCCATTACCTGGCCACCGGCGAACGGAACTTTCTGGACATTGCTTTGAAGAATGCCGACCTGCTGGTGCGGACCTTCGGACCCGGCAAACGCCATGTGGCGCCGGGGCATGAGATCGTGGAAATGGGGCTTGTGCGGCTATACCGCATTACGGGTCGTTCGGCGTATCTGCAATTGGCCAAATTCTTTATCGACGAACGCGGGCACCGGACTTATGATAAGAACAGCACCGACGAATGGAAGAACGGCATGTATTGGCAGGATGACGAGCCGGTAGTCGATCAGCAGGAGGCCGAGGGGCATGCGGTAAGGGCCATGTATCTCTATTCGGGAATCGCAGACGTCGCGGCCCTCACTGGGGACACGGTTTATATCCACGCGATCGATCGCATCTGGGACAATATGGTCGGCAAAAAGGTCTATGTCCAGGGTGGGATCGGCGCGGTACCCGATGGGGAACGGTTTGGCGACGATTATTACCTGCCCAATACTACGGCCTACAATGAGACCTGTGCGTCGATAGGGGAGGTGTTCTGGAACGAACGCATGTTCCTGCTGCATGGTAGTCCGATGTATATCGATGTGCTGGAAAAGGTGCTTTATAATGGCCTGATATCCGGTGTGGGGTTAGACGGGAAGTCGTTCTTTTATACCAATGCAATGCAGGTGGTCAAAGATTCCAGCTATCCTTCGCTGGAACCGGAGCGGTCGGGCTGGTTCGAGTGTTCCTGCTGTCCCACGAATATGGCGCGGTTCCTGCCTTCGCTTCCCGGGTATATCTATGCGCAGCGGGGCGACCAGCTATATGTGAATCTTTTTATTGCCGGGTCCGCGGACCTGACGCTTGGCGGAAAGTCGGTACGGGTTATCCAATCGAACAACTATCCCTGGGATGGCGATCTCCATTTCGAGGTCGATGCGGCGTCGCCGGTGCGGTTTGGCATGCGGTTGCGGATACCCGGCTGGGCGCTTGGCCAGGCGTGGCCTTCCTCGCTTTATACGTTTGCGGATTTTGGCGATCCGTCCCCGAAGCTCGTGCTTAAGGTCAACGGAGAGGCGTATTCGTATACCGTTCATGATGGCTATGCGGTGGTCGACCGGGTATGGAAGAAAGGCGACAAGGTAGAATGGATACTACCGATGACCGTCCATGAGATCGTTGCCGATCCGGCCGTTCATGCGGATCGCGGCAAGGTGGCCCTGCAGCGGGGACCGATCATGTATGCCGCGGAGTGGAAGGACAATGTCTGCACGGTGAGCAACCTCGAGATCCCTGCTCATACGCGCTTTGTTCCCCAGTTCGAGCCGGAGCTGTTTGGCGGGGTCATGGTGCTCAAGGGTACTGTTGATCAGCGGGGGGCGCCTGTTGAAATGACTGCGATCCCCTATTGTGATTGGGCGAACAGAGGGCGTGGGGAAATGACGGTTTGGTTCCCGGCGATCCCGGCGGAGGGGGCGGCACATGCGGAGTAGGTCGCGTTCGACGGCGGGGGCGGGTTTGCGGCCACGTTCGCGGCGCCGGCTCTGGGCATTCCGCGTGATCGCGATGGTGCTGCCGTTGTGTCTGCTGGTCATCATCGAGCTCGTGTTGCGGTGGGTGGGCTATGGTCACGATACCCGCTTGTTTATCCGCTATCCGGATGACCCGCGGTACTGGGTGATGAACAAATATGCCGCCGAGCGCTATTTCACGGACACCGTCAATGAGACCAGGGGCGGCATCGAGCCTTTTTTGGTTGATAAGCCTGCGGGTACCTTTCGCATCTTTGTGCTCGGCGAGTCGACGACGGCGGGTTATCCTTATTTCCATAACGGGTCTTTTCACCGGTGGCTGGAATTCCGGTTGATGCATGAATATCCCGGACTTCACTTCGAGATTATCAATGTGTCGCTAACCGCGGTCAATTCCTATACGGTGCTTGATTTTGGCAGCCAGGTCATGTCCTATCAGCCGGATGCGCTTTTGGTCTATACCGGTCATAACGAATACTATGGCGCGCTGGGAGTGGGCTCTACCAGCCATATCGCGAACAGCCGGTGGCTGGTCTGGACGATGGTGAACCTGCGGCGGCTGCGGCTGGTGCAATGGCTCGGCCGGCTATGGTCGGGGTTGCGGTCCCGGGTGCGCGGGTCGTCGGCGGCCCCTGATCAGCGGGAGAATCTGATGCAACGCATGGCGGCCGATCAACGTATCGTATTGGGCTCGCCGGCGTATGCCGCAGGCATCCTTCAGTTCCGGGAGAACATGGATGAGCTGTGCCGGATCACCCAGACTCTGGGCGTGCCGGTGTTCCTGAGTACGGTCGTCAGCAACTTGCGGGACCAGCGACCCTTTATCGGGTCGGGGGGCGATGCGTCCGGTGCCGCGGGTGGTGCAGATGCATCCTTTGCCGCGCGCGGCGCCGACAGGGCTTTTGCCGCGGGGGACAGCGCCTGGCGGGCCGGGGATTATGCCACGGCCAAACGGGACTATGTGGCGGCCAGGGACGCCGATCTGCTGCGATTCCGGGCGCCATCGGCGATCGACAGCGTCATCCGGGTGTTGGCGGGAGAGTATTCCAACGTGCATCTCGTGGATGCGCTGGAACGTTTTGAAGCCGCCTCCCCGCATGGGGTGGTGGGGCACGAGACCTTGCTGGAACATGTACACCCTAACCTTTATGGATATGCGTTACTATCCGACGCGTTCTACCGGTCGATGATGGCGGCGCATCTTTTTTCTTCGCCGCACGCTCCGGATTCATTGGGGTTCGACAGCTTGCTGGTAAAGATGCCGGTGACGGCCGTGGATTCACTCGACGGCGCCTATACGATCCTGATGCTCAAAAGCCGATGGCCGTTCAACGAGCCGATACCTTCGGGTTTCAAACGTGGGAACACGGTGCCGGAGCAACTGGCCGGTGGCCTCGCCGTAGGCCGGATCGACTGGAGCCAGGCGTTGAACGAACTGTATACGCTGAGCATGCGGGTAGGGGATAAGCGCACGGCGCTAAAGGCTGTGGAAGCTTTGTCGCTGGACCGGCCACTTTATACACGGTATGCTTTATACGCCGGCAGACTGAATTTCGAGCTCGGCGATACCAGTGAAGCCGTTTTTTATTTTAAGCAGGCATGTGCGATCGATCCTTCGCCGACCAATATCCAGTCGTTGAACATGCTGTATAGGAAAATGAACCGGTAAGCTTCCTACCTTTAGGCTATGGAGCAGTTATATACCGACGCCGCCTTCGACCGGCAGGATTTTCGCGGAGCGCCACTGCCAAAGGGCGAATACGAGAACTGTGTGTTCCGGCATTGCGAACTTTCAGGCGCCGACCTGGGGGGCATCCTGTTCGTGGAATGTGTTTTTTCCGGCTGCAACCTGAGCATGGCGAACCTGAAGGCTACGGTCTTCAGGGATGTGCAATTCAAGGATTGTAAGATGTTGGGACTTCATTTTGAGGACTGTGATACCTTCGGCCGCCAGTTCTCCTTCGAAGGATGTACGTTGAACCACGTGTCTTTTTACCAGATGAAACTGAAGAAGATGGTATTTCGCGGGGGAACCCTGCGGGAAGCGGATTTTACCGGCTGTGACCTCACGGGTGCGGTCTTTGACGGCTGCGATCTCCGTGATGCCAGGTTCGACAATACGATCCTGGAGAAAGCCGATCTCCGGAAGGCTTTCAACTATTCCATCGATCCGACCATCAACCGGGTCAAAAAGGCGAGGTTCGCGCTACCGGCCGTTGTGGGGCTTCTCGACCGGTTCGATATCCTTGTCGAGCCTGCGTAGGATGCGCGCAAACCGCCTTGCGCCGGGATGCCCGCCCGGGCGTTCCGGAAGCGCTACCGGAAATAGGGCCAACGGTCAACGTATCACGGGGTTGTCCATAGTAAAAGCCCTAAAAGATCCTTGTCCTCCCGGGATAGATTGGGTGAATTTTGAGGAGTGATAAAGGCCGCATTTGGCTTATATTTGCAGACGGATGATTCGTTTTGAGCAAAACCCCAACGCCCCCAAGTCCGGCTCGTTCCTGACACTCCTGCTTTGCTTCATTGCCGGCATGGTGGCCGCCATTATGTTTTGGTGGCTGATCCGCCCGCTATAGCGTTACACTTTTCTTACCCGCATCGACCGCTTTGATGAATTTTATCAGCCCCTTCATATAGGTCTGCTGATCGTCGTACATCGACAGATGGCTGCCGTTGGGGCAATCGAAGTCATGCGTAGCGCCGGGGGCTAAGGTAGCCTTGTTCGAGGCGCCGCCGCCGGCATCGTAGGTCTATGACGCTTAATAAACCGATAGTAGAAACCTTGTAGCCAAAAAGGCCCTTTTCTTTAATTGGTCGACATCGGGGGTAGGAATATGCATAAACCAGGCCGAATGCGGGTTATTTTGGCAGCAACCCCTAAACCCTTTCTATGAAAGCTACAGATTCCTTTGCCTCCATCTATCCCCTCGAGATCCTTATTGCCGACGTCGATACCGACCGCCGGGTGGCGATGAAACAACAGCTCACCGAGTTGGGCTATACGCCGGAAGAGGCAGCGTCGGACAGTGAAGTCCTGTCGATGGCCGGCGCGCGGCGATATGATGTGATCATGATGGAAGCGCTGATTCCAGGCATCGATGGGATCCTCGACTTTGCGCGCCCCAAGGCGGGGCAAAAACCTATTTTCATTGCCCTTTCCGCTTCGCATTCGAAACCGCTGTCGCTGCCGAAGCACATGGATAGTGTTATCACCCGGCCGATGGACCAGCCCGAATTCCTGTTACAGTTGAAAGCCTGTTCGGTGCTGGTCGGGAAATGCTTTATTAAAGGATAATAAGGCGCTCACGGGATTTGCTCCCCCGATCAGTTGCCAGCCGCCGACGGCTGCGCCCGGGAGGAAAGCCGGACCCTTTGCACAAGTCGGAACAACCAGGCCGTCCAGGGGCAAATTGTCCATGATAAAGTGCCTATTCTCCATTCTTTTCGTTTGCCGGTTGGCGGAGATTTGTGTTGTCAAATCGACAAAAAAAATCAACGTAAAAAATGAAAAGACAATTCAATGTCCCAACCCGGGACGAAGTTTCCGCCGGCAACCAGGCAATTTTCGACCAGCTGAAAGGGGTATTGGGTATGGTTCCCAATTTATATGCAACGATGGCCTACAGCGACCATGCGCTGGGAAACTATCTTGCCTTGCAGAATGCGAAGACGTCTCTTTCGAAAAAGGAAAAGGAAGTGATCAACCTGGTGGTAAGCCAGGTAAACAATTGCCGGTACTGTCTGGCGGCGCATACCGTGCTCGGAAAGATCAACGGGCTCACGGAAGCACAAACGATTGAGATCAGGCAGGGATCGGCGACCTTCGATCCCAGACTGGACGCGCTTGTAAATTTCGTCAGGGCGGTTGCCGAAAAAAGGGGACGTATCGACGATGTGGTGCTCGACAGGTTCTTTGCGGCGGGCTACACCAAGGGAGGTCTTATCGATGTTGTGGTGGCCATTGCGGATAAGGTTGTGATGAACTATATTCACAATATTACGGACATTCCGGTTGACTTCCCCGCGGCACCTGTCTTATAGCCGTGATTGCTCAAACAGCCGGGGCCGGCTGTTCCGCCGTTTACCAGTATCTTTGACGAATTAAATGATGAAAGAAGCAGCGGAGAAATCGATCACGATTGTCCATCCGGGAACGCACAATTTGCATCTAAGGGTTTTTGCCATCGATGGCGAAAATCCTTTTGATGTTTTGCAGCACCTGAATTACTATTCCCTGATTTGGATAAAGCAAGGAGCGGGATCAGCGAGAGCTGACTTCTCCGATTATCCTTTTTCGGCGGGAACGCTATTCGCTTTTACACCGTATCAGCCATTTATTTTTTTCCCGGAGTATCAAATGACCGGTGTGGCTATCAATTTTCATCCTGATTTCTTTTGTATCCATCAACATCATAAAGAGGTCGCTTGCAACGGAGTCTTGTTCAACAATATCTATGAGCCGCCGTTTATCACGGTGGATGAGTCTATGGCTGCGGTTCTGGATGGGTTGATCTCCCGGATCAAGGCGGAAATGCAGGCCAACGATCTGGCACAACACGATTCTTTGGTCGCCTATCTGAAGATCTTTCTGATCACGGCCTCCAGGGCGAAAAGCCAGCAAAATAATATTGCGGTGGCTGGACATACTCATCAACCGCGCGTATTGCAAGACCTGAAGGAACTTATAGAACTGCATTTTCAAGCTAAGCATACTGCGGCCGATTATGCTGAACTCTTGCATGTGACACCAAAGTCCCTGGGCAAGATGGTTAAGAAGCAATTTAACAAAACGATCACCAGCCTCATAAATGAACGCATCGTCATAGAAGCGAAGCGGCAACTTTATCTAACCGATAGATCGGTTAAGGAGATCGCCCATTCCCTGGGCTTTGAGGACGAATATTATTTCAGTCGGTTTTTTAAGAAACAGGTCGACGTATCTCCACAGATCTACCGGAAATCGGTAGGTTTTGCGCAGGAAAGGTCTTAGCCTTGTTATGACTTCCCTTTGTATCTTTTCCATGAGTATAACCGTTAGAGAAGAGAATTTCCGCCCCATCAGGCTCAGCCAAATTTCTAGTAGTAAGCATAATTTGCTTTGATAGACGAATATAAACCTATCGCCCAATAAATAAAGATAAATTAGTCTTTTATTAAGATTAATCGTACTTTTGAGATTAGAAGACATCGCGGCACTTTCCCAACAAAAACTTCTGAGACAACATAAAAGAGGGGTTTAAGAGTTAAATCAGGAGGTTTTTATGAGACTAAAAATCAAAAGAGTATATGAAAAGCCGGAAAAAGAGGACGGCACGCGCATCCTTGTAGACAGGCTATGGCCGCGTGGACTGACAAAAGAGAAGGCCGCCATCGATCTCTGGTTAAAGGAAATAGCTCCAAGCACAGCCCTTCGGAAGTGGTTTAGCCATGATCCTGCCAAATGGGCAACGTTCAAACAAAAATATCGCCAGGAAGTCAAAGAAAATAAGGACCAGGTCGCAATATTGAAGGAGCAACTTATGAGGGGAGTTGTCACTTTAGTATATGGAGCAAAAGACGAAGAACATAATGAAGCGCTTGTTCTCAAGGAATGGCTTCAACCAAAGCCATCGGAATCGACCGATAGGATTACATAAATCTTAAGCTATCGAAAAAGAGAAAAAGATTAATGTCATTGCTTTGTGAACATTGGCAAAGTGCCTTTTCCCATCTGGTATATGGCGTCGTACGCAAATTTGAAGAGGCCTTTGGGTTCGGTGTCAATTCTCTCTGTTCCGGTGCGCTTCCTGAAAAAACAAAGCAATTGATTGCAGTGGCCGTAGCGCATGTAACACAATGCCCTTATTGTATCGCTTGAAGTATCCGGCTTGTTCAATTTTTGATAAAAGATACAAATCTCTTTTATTTCAAAAAGCATTCGTATATTTATTTTTTAAAGGAATGTATGTTTTCAAAAGCATGTGAATATGCGATTCGGGCCCTGATTTTTATTGCGCAAAAAACAGAGCATGGAGGTAAAGTCGGGATTAAAGAGATCTCTCAAGGCATTGCCTCTCCTGAACATTTTATAGCAAAAATTCTTCAGGACCTTGCTCGAAAGGGCCTGGTTGAATCGGCAAAAGGCCCGCATGGTGGATTTTTTCTCGGAGAAAATTCAAGAAGGCACACGTTGGCAGATATTGTAAATGCTGTTGATGGAGACTTGCTTTTCACCGGATGTGCATTGGGATTGGAAAGTTGTTCCGAAAAGAAGCCTTGTCCGCTGCATGATCAGTTTAAAGCTATTCGGAATGAAATGCACGACATGTTGCAATCTGCTTCGGTCGGAGAGTTTAATAAGGAGTTGGCCTTGGGTATTAAACATTTAAAACGGTAGGGATGTGGATGTGGAACAATAATTGATCCGCAAATGACCAGGGTCCCTGGAGCTGTAGGTTATTCTAGAACTTACCATCTTCTAAATTATTATAGTAGCGGGATTCCATAAATAAGTATGAGCAAAATGTCCAATACAATACCCGCCATCATTACGCCCAGCACCCAGCGCATTGGAAGCTGTGCAAATGCAAAGCTATTGGCCATAAAAGCGAATAATGCACCAGCAGTATAGACAAATGGAGAAGCTCCTGCTAGTGAAAGGACGCCCATCATGGCGCCGGCAAAAGTCACCTGTATAAATATTCCTGCGCCGGAAATCCCTAAACGATTGTGTTCCCAGCCAGGCTCTTGTACTTTTATCCATCCTTTTAGATGTGCGAATACGCCGAATTTATTATGGTAAAAAGGCCTTTTAGACCAATGGTGCGTATCTAACGTTGTTGTTTTCATAATCGAAGAGTTTCTGATGCACAAAGTTACTAACCGCCGGGGTAGTAGTATATGACGTATGTCATACTTCAAATGTTTTTATTTGCGAAAAGGTAGTAAGACTAATGATTTCTATTCTGTTATTTAGTAGAAATGTCACAAAGTACAAAGGCATATGATATTTCCTCTTTTGGTTTCGATCATTCCTTTTGCTTGAACTTTTT
>JAICXX010000322.1 GCA_025934485.1 Chitinophagaceae bacterium | reverse complement strand
TGGCACGCGTCTTTCACGGGAAAAAGGATGATCTGGTTGGCGCTGTCCCTCACGGGACCCTCATAGGTGTACTTCGTGACGTGATGTATGTTAAATCGGGGCATAATACATAAAGATATGTACGGGAACTTAAGAGTACGCAAAATAATGGTGATTGAGGGCGATGCCGACCTCGTAAAGCTCTTCTTTCACCCCGTTGAGGTAGGGGTGTAACCCCTGCCGGAGGATCGACTCGACTGTCGAGTACTCGATCCGGCTCTGGATCCGGCCGATCATGAATTCGATCTTTTTCCATGCTTCTTTGTTCCCGTCGCTCTTGACCCGCTCGAAATATCGGCGAAGCTGGTTCACCGAATAAAGCACGCTACGGGGGAAATCCTCGCTGAGCACGATCTGCCCGACGACATTACGCGCATCGAAACCGGTGCGGTAGGTCTTGAGATATAGCTCATATCCCGAGATCGACAACAGCAAATACTTCCAATAAGTAGTATCCATCCGTTCCACATCGTATTGAAGATCGCTGAATTTGATGTCGAGGATATCGGCGCTCTGAACACCGCGCTCGAGATATTTTCCGATATTGATAAAGGCATATCCTTCGCCCCGCGCCATGGTGATATCCATCGTTCCATAATATAGCAACCCATGGCGGATCAGCACGTCCAGGGTGGATACCGGGTCTTCTATATAGAGATTTCGATTCACGCTTTCGTCGCGGATGGTATGATAGAAGTCATTTAGACATTGCCATACTTCCTTGGTGATATGATCCTGTACGCTGCGGGCGTTCTCGCGCGCCCGTGTGACGATATTCAGCACGGAATTGACATTCTCCTTTTCGGTGACCATGTATTGCAATACGGCCCTGGACTGTTGCGCAAGACTGGTACTCTTTTCTTCGTCCAGATACGAAAAGATACGCAGCACGGGCTTCCACGAGAACTCCTGGATATCGTCCTGCGAAGATGCATAGTTGATCCGCAACATCCGGAGGATGCCATCGGTGCGTTCCATATAGCGGCTCATCCAATATAAACTGTCGGCTACCCTACTTAGCATGTTTTCATTTTTTTATTGTGCCGGTCTGCGCTGCCTATCCTGCCAGTACCCATGTATCCTTGCTGCCTCCGCCTTGTGAAGAATTTACGACCAGCGATCCCTCCCGCAGTGCCACCCGCGTGAGTCCGCCCGGCACGATCTGGATGCCATCGGGTCCGCAAAGCGCATACGGTCGCAGATCGATCCGCCGCGGTTTGAGCCGGCCGTTCATATAGCAAGGCGATGTAGAAAGACTGATGATCGGCTGGGCGATATATTGCCGTGGATCGCGGAGTATTTCATGTTTGTACCTGTCGATCTCTTCGTCGGAGGCGGTATGCCCCATCAACATTCCATATCCCCCGCTTTCATTGGTCTTCTTGATGACCATACGACTCATATTCCCGAAGACATGCTCCCGTTCTTCGGGCCGGCCGAGCTGATAGGTTGGCACATTCTTGAGTATCGGTTCTTCATTGAGATAGTAACGGATCATCGCGGGTACAAAAGCATAAATGGCCTTGTCGTCGGCCACCCCGTTGCCGACGGCGTTGACGATGGCGACATTGCCCTTGCGATAGGCGCTCATGATACCCGCGACACCCAGCATGCTGTCGGGCTGGAAGTCAAGGGGGTCCAGGAAATCGTCATCGACCCGGCGATAGATCACATCCACCTGCTGGAGTCCCGCCGTGGTCTTCATATATACGCGGTGGTTGTCTACCACGAGATCGCGGCCTTCGACCAGCTCTACGCCCATTAGCCGCGCCAATGTCGTATGTTCGAAATACGCCGAGTTGTAGATGCCCGGTGTCAGCAGCACGACGGTCGGATTCGCGGTCTGGCGGGGAGAAAGCGAGACAAGGTTCCGGTGAAGGATAACCGGATATTCCATTACCGTACGGACATTGCTCCGGGGGATGATATCGGGGAAAATGCGTTTGGTGATCTCGCGGTTCTCCAGCATATAGCTTACTCCGCTGGGCGTACGCAAATTGTCCTCGAGTACATAAAAGGTCCCGTCGTGATCCCGGATAAGATCGATGCCGGCAATATGAACATAGATATCGTGCGGCACCGGGAATCCATGCATCTCCCGCAGAAAATGCGGACTGCTGTAGATCATCTCCACGGGCACGATCCCGTCCTTTAAGATAAATTGATTATTATAGACGTCCTTGAGAAAAAGATTAAGTGCTTTAAGCCGCTGTTTGATCCCGGACTCGATATAGGTCCATTCGGCCGCGGTGATGATCCTCGGGATGATGTCGAAGGGGAAGATCTTCTCGATGCCCTCGCCGCTGCTATAGACGGTAAAAGTGATACCCTGGCTCATAAAAAGCCGTTTGGCGAGCTCCTCTTTTTTGTTGAGCTCCTCGATGCTCATCTGTTGCAGGAATTCGACGACACCCTGGTATTGCGGTCGCACGGAAAGGGCCGCATACATCTCGTCCCATACGTTGGGTTCTACGTTGTAGTTATTAAGCAGTTCACCGGTTTGCATGTTAGAGTTTATTTTGACCGGCAGGCATCATTAGACGTTGTTAAATATAGTTATTTTTGGTCCAAAAAAATCACATGCGCACTATCGCCATGATACCCGCCCGCTATGCCGCCACCCGTTTTCCCGCAAAATTGATGCAGCGGCTCGGGGACAAGACGGTGATCCGGCATACTTACGATAATACCAAAGCGACGGGATTATTCGATGAGGTGCTGGTCGTCACCGACAGCGAGATCATCTATAAGGAGATCACCGAACATGGCGGTAAGGCAAAGATGAGCGTCCGCACCCACGAAAGCGGCAGCGACCGCATTGCGGAGGCCGTGAAGGATATCGACGTGGATATCGTCGTCAACGTTCAGGGGGACGAACCTTTTGTCCGGAAAGAGCCGCTCGCGTTGCTGCTGGAGGTGTTCAAAGGCGATGCCGGCGCACAGGTGCAGGTTGGGTCGCTGGTGCAGGTGCTGAAAGACCGGAAACAGATCGAAGACCCCAATTATGTCAAAGTCGCTTTGGATAAGAACTACAATGCTCTTTTCTTTAGCCGCAGCGTGATCCCCTATCCGCGCGATCCTGCCGCCCATCCGGTATATTACGAACATATAGGAGTATACGCTTTTCGGAAACAGGCGCTGCTGCAATTTACGGCCTGGCCCGTGAGTCCACTCGAAGCGGTGGAGAAAGTGGAGTGTCTGCGGTACCTGGAGAACGGCGTGCCTATGCGCATGGTGGTGACCACATATATGGGTATCGAGATCGACACGCCGGAGGATCTGGAACGGGCGGCGGGGCTGCTCTAGGCTCGCCGACCCACTTCGCAAACCGCGAAGGCCCGCCGAACCGCGTCCCGCGGCTCAAAACTTTTGCATTCTGCTAAAAAGTGGAATGCTTAACTTGGCCGCCAAAGAACTATCTGCAACATGAATCAACCATTATGGGGGCTTGATCTTGGTGGGACGAAGATCGAAGGTGTGATCCTGGAGTCAATTGCCAATCCTACCCCGATCGTCCGGACCCGCGTAGACACGGAAGCGGCAAAAGGATACGAACATATCCTCGGCCAGATCGCAAAGCTGGTAGCCAATATGGAAAACCAAAGCGGTCTGAAACCCAGGGCTCTCGGCATCGGTACTCCGGGCGTGTTGGACCCTACGCTGCAGGTGATGAAGAACGCCAATACCACTGTCCTGAACGGCAAACCGCTCAAAAAAGATCTCGAAAAGGCGCTGGGTCTGAAGATCGAGCTGGCCAATGATGCCAACTGTTTTGCGCTCGCGGAAACCCATTGGGGTATCGTCCATAAGAGTGCTCCCGGGGCGCGAATGGTCTTTGGTATCATCATGGGCACCGGCGTAGGCGGCGGCATCGTCATGGATGGGAAGATCTGGAACGGCCGTCATGGCATCGGCGGCGAGTGGGGCCATAATTTTCTCGATGAGTCGGGAGGTCCCTGTTACTGCGGCAAAACCGGTTGTGTCGAGACCGTTATCTCCGGTCCCGCCACCGAACGTTATTATAAAAGCATCACCGGCGAACAGCTCAAGCTAAAAGACATCGTCGCCCGCTACAACGCCGGCACCGATCCTGCCGCAACCAAGACCGTCGAGCGGCTCTGTGATTTTTTCGGCAAAGCCGTATCCGTCATCACCAATCTCCTGGACCCCGATGTAATTGTTGTCGGCGGCGGCGTAGGCAACATCGATGCGCTTTATAGTCGAGGCCTCCGGTCCCTGGGTGAGTTCATCTTCAACAACCGCGTCGAGGTCCCGCTGCTTAAACCGAGTCTTGGCGATAGTGCCGGCGTTTTCGGAGCCGCTGCGTTGTTTGTAGGTTAGTTCTCCCTCAATGTCGCGAACCACTCGCTTATGTCGGGCCTTCGGCCGAATCGCCCCCGGCGATTCCTGGCCGGAGTTTTCGGAGCCGCTGCGTTG
>JAICXX010000269.1 GCA_025934485.1 Chitinophagaceae bacterium | reverse complement strand
TGGTACCACCGCCATTGGCCTTGGTTACCGTGGGATTGCTAACGAGTACTACGATTGCGGTTGCTGCTACTGCGATTGCTTTTACTACAGATTTCATAACTTATGGAATTTTATACTTTACGAATTAATTAACAAAGTTGATCAGGCAGGCGAGTCGTTGAGTGATATGGCAGGCTCGAGAGAAGAAGTATGGCGAGCGGATCGGAGAAGATTCAGTGGAGATCGTTGTTCTTCCTGAATTGTTACACAAATTTAGATCGTTGCGGGTCGCTGTACAAACACAGTTTGTTCCAATCTTATTACGTCAACGGAGTTGGTGGACTAATTAACCCGTTGGTTGTTAGTGGTTTGAGGGGCTGTTTTGCATGACAACCAACTGTTTTTGGCGTCTGTAAATTCTTATGAAGCGGTGGTCAGGCGGATCTGGGCGCCCCATTTTTCCAGCATAAAGGAGAACTGTTCGAGATCGACGGGTTTGCTTAGATAGTCGTTCATGCCTTCGGCCAGACATTCTTCGCGGTCCTGGCGGGTAACGTTGGCCGTGATGGCGATGATCACCGGCTGGGGGCCATTGCCCGCGCGGATGCGCCGGGTTGCTTCGAGGCCGTCCATCTCGGGCATTTGTACGTCCATAAAGATCAGGTCGAAGCAGGCTTTCTTCAAGTGGTCGAGGACTTCTTTTCCGTTTGCGGCGACGCAGGGTTCATAGCCCATTTTGCTGAGGATGACGAGGGCCAGCTGTTGGTTGATGGGGTTATCCTCGGCGAGGAGTATGCGCAGCGGGTATTTTTCCGCAATGGGGGGAATGGCGGGGTTGTTGGCTGGTATGTTCCGGACCTGGACCGGCCGGGCCTGGATGGTAAAGACAAAGGTCGAGCCGGCGCCCGGCGTGCTATCGACGGTGATGCGGCCGTTCATCAATTCCACCAGTCGTTGTGAGATCGAAAGGCCGAGGCCGATGCCGCCGTATTTGCGGGTCACGGACGAATCCACCTGGGCGAAGGGCTGGAAGAGGCGTTGGATCTGGCCGGGAAAGATGCCGATGCCGGTGTCTTTTATCTCGAAGCCCAGGGTGACCTGACCCGAAGGCGACGCAGGGTGCTGGGCGACGAATACTCGGATACGGATCTCGCCCTGGCGGGTAAACTTTACGGCATTCCCCATGATATTGATGAGGACCTGGCGCAGACGCTGGCCGTCCGTATGAACGCGGGCGGGGACGTCGTCGTCGATTTGTGCATGCAGGAGGATATCGGCATTGAGGGAGCGGGCCATGAACATGTCGAGGACGCCTTCGACGCAGCTGCGGATGTCGGTGGATTTCTCTTCCAGGGACAGCTGGCCGGATTCGATGGATGAAAAGTCGAAGATGTTGTTCATCACGGTGAGCAGGCTTTCGCCGCAGCTGCGGATGGTATCGATATAACCGCGTTGTTCTTTGTTGAGGGCGGTGGTATCCAGGAGGGAGGTCATGCCCATGATGCCGTTCATCGGCGTGCGGATCTCATGGCTCATGTTCGTCAGAAAGAAAGATTTGGCGCGGAGCGCATCTTCGGTGAGCCGCGCCTGTGCGTCTACCTGCAGACGGAGCTGCGCCGCCCGGTCTTTGAGCCGGCCAACGATGATCAGGCTGAAGATAAGGCAGGTCGCCGCTGTTCCGATGATGATACCGATGGCCAGGCCCCAGAGACTGGGATGGCCGGGAGTTACAAACAGGAACAGGTGTGCCAGCACTGCATTTCGAATGGGTAAGGACAGCATTTGGGCTTGGTTTCAGAGCTTAACAAATCGATTCGTAAAACCTCAGGGTCAAGAAGTTAACGGGAACTGGGTAGTAATATTTTTTTGTCTTTACACTTTTTTAACAGGGCTAGGGGTTTAACCTTAGTTGCGAGCCCGACAACGGCAGAAAAATGACGGTAAAGGGTAAAATGTTATCCATTGGCTAAGACAATGTTAGAGATAAGTTATACCTAATTATGGGGACTAAACTTTGAACGGTTTTTGCATTCTCATATATGTACATAAACACTTAAAAACTTAGAGATATGAAGAGAAATATTTTAATCATCTTACTGACGTTTGGGCTGGCCTATGGGGCCTCGGCCCAGCGTGGGCATGGCGGTGTCATTGTAGGTGGTCACGGCTATCATGGGGGTGGCTGGTATCATGGGGGTGGCTGGGCTTATCACCCCAGAACCTATATAGGTATTGGTTTCGGACTGGGTTATCCCTGGTGGGGTTGGGGATATGGGTGGTATGGTCCCTGGTATGGGGGTTATCCGGCTTATTACTACGGTTATGGGGCAATGCCTAACCAGCTGGAACTCCAGGTCCAGGATATCAGGAATGATTATGCACAGCAGATAAAGGATGTAAGGCACGACAAGGCGCTTACCCACAAGGAGCGTCGGGCTAAGATCGATCAGCTGAAGACCGATCGTGACAATGCGATCGTCCAGGCGCGTCATGATTATTTTTACAATTTCCGGCAACGATATCCGAACCAGAATCCGCAGAATCAGCAGCCGAACCAACAGCAGCCGAAGAGCAATAACAATAGTTCCGGCAACAATGGTTCT
Organism: Chitinophagaceae bacterium; assembly: GCA_025934485.1. Taxonomy (GTDB): domain Bacteria; phylum Bacteroidota; class Bacteroidia; order Chitinophagales; family Chitinophagaceae; genus Puia. The sequence continues at coordinate 4,182 of JAICXX010000269.1, read as the reverse complement.
TCTTCGGGCGACGGGCCGGAATACCAGGACCCGGGGGCTAATACGGCCGGCTCAAAATAGTTAGTTACGAATACTTAGGCTTTAGTTTACCTTTAGAGGGCCGCCGCAGGCGGCCCTCTTTTTATGAATCATTTCGTCAATAAAGTCATTTGGATCACGGGCGCGTCTTCGGGTATCGGTGAGGCGCTGGCCTATGCATTTTCCGCTGCCGGGGCGCGGCTGCTTTTATCCAGCAGGCGTACGGAGGAACTGGAACGGGTCAGGGCGGGTTGTGCCCGGCCGGATCAGGCGAGGGTGTTGCCGATGGACCTGCTGGACTTCCCTTCGTTCGCAGTGAGGACGGCGGAGGCCATCGGGGCATTCGGTCAGGTGGATATGTTGATCCATAATGGCGGGATCACGCAACGGTCGCTGGTGATCGAAACGGAGCTTGAAGTTCAACGGCGGGTGATGGAGCTGAATTATTTTAGCTATGTGGCCCTGACGAGGACGATTTTGCCGCATTTCGTGGAGCGGAAGTCGGGTCATTTCGTTGTCATGAGCAGTGTCATGGGCAAGATCGGCACGCCGATGCGGAGTGCTTATGCCGCTTCGAAGCATGCGTTGCATGGCTTCTTCGATTGTCTCCGGGCCGAGGTGGCGGCTTCCAATATCCAGGTGACGATCCTTACCCCGGGTTATATCCAGACCAATATTTCGCAGCATGCGTTGACCAAGGATGGGACGGAGCTGGGCACGACCTCCGAGAATATCGCTCAAGGGTTACCGGCAGATAAGGCGGCAGCGCAGATGTTGCGGGCTATAGGGCACGGCGCTTTTGAGGCGTATATCGGGAAGTCGAGTGGTGGGGAGCGGTTGGCGTTGATGCTGAACCGGTGGGCGCCGGGGGTGCTGATAAGGCAGGTGAAAAAGCATCCGCCGAAATAGGACGGCTCCCGGAGGGGCCGTCGCGAAGCGAAGCGGAGCAGACATTAGCCCCGCGGAGACTGCCGAAGGCAGTCGATGCCGAGGATGCAACATGCCTTACCCGCCTGAGACGTCAAAATCCGCCAGGAGGTTGACATTGGGGTCGGGCGTCAGGGTGCCGGGTTTTTCCGGCAGCGGGAGGTCGACGTGGGTCGTAGTGTTCCTGATGGCGACCTGATAGAGTGTGCCATCGATGGCGTATTCCAGCGGGAACCGGAAGTCGCCGGTGTGCGTGATGTCGATGGCGGCGACCTTTTTATCCTGGTCGTATTTCCACTTGATGGTCACATGCGGGTGGCCGGGTTCCTCGAGCCACTGGTGGAAGAAGGTGTCGAGCCGCTGGTTGCTGACCATTTCCATGATCTTCCGGAAATCCTCCGTGGAGGCATTGCCGTTGCGGTACGTGGAATAATACGTCGAGATACCTTTCCAGAACAATTCATCACCGATGCGACGGCGTAGCATATGGAGCACCCAGCCGCCTTTTTCGTAGCTGTTGGGGTTGAGGAGCTGCATATAATCCTGCCTGATCGACGTATCGACGACGGGCGTGAGCCTGGTCTTTTCAAATCTGATCACCTTTTTACGGTCCTGCACCAGGCTTGCTTTGAGCGTATCGATGCCGTATTTGTTTTCCAGATAGCAGAGGGTCATATAGGTAGCGAAGCCTTCGCTGAGCCAAAGGTGTTTCCATCGTGTTTCCGTGGCGGCATCGCCGAACCATTGGTGGGCTATCTCGTGGGCCATCAGCGATTCGACGCCGGGAGACCCTACCGAATTCTCGTAATAGAAGATGGCGCTGGCATTCTCGAGGCCGCCGAAACGGGTCTTGGACTGGACATTGCCTTCTTTTTCGAAGGGATAGGGACCGATGTGCGAGATGTAAAAGGGAAGGATCTGCAACGCGACGGCATAGCTTTTAAAGCCTTCCTCCTTGTTTTGCTGGTAGACATAATTCCAAACGGGTACGCCCATGGCGTCACCGGGATGGTCGACGGCGAAATCCGCGACGCCAATGACCATGATCTTTGGCGCGAGCGGTTCGGATTCCTTCCAGATCGTCATCTTGCGATGGCCTGAGAGCTGCGTCTCCTTATCGAGGGCGCCATTAGCGACAACGGTATAGTGCTCGGGGGCTATGATGCGGAATTCGAGTGTGGCTTTGTCGGAGGGGTGGTCCACACAAGGCAGCCAGTTGTGAGCGCGGTTCGGCCAGTTGTCGCCGAAGAAACCGCGTTTCCCGAATTTGTTGTTGGAGATGATGAGGCCGTCGGCGGGGATGCCGCTATAGAGGATGAGGTAGGTATGTTTCTGCCCCGCGGCACCATGGCCGTGAATAAAGAGCTTTTGACTATCCTGGACGAAGGGGACCCGGTTCCCGTTCTCGGAGACGGAGCTGACGGTCATGCCTTTGCCGTCATCGGTTTTTTTAGTGAGATCGAGGGCAAACTGGTCAACATTTTTGGTGAATTCCAGATTGACGGTAGCTACGCCACGGATGATATTGTCGCTATCGTTGAGATTTAATAAAAAATCATAATGCTGAACGTCGATCGAAGGGTTATAAGGTTGTGCTACGAGTCGGGAGCCGGATAAGAAGAGTACGGCGAAGAGAAATCTGTGCATTATCGTTTCTGTTTAGACTTTAGTGATGTCGAAGGGCAGCCTGCGGATACGTTTGCCTGTGGCTGCGAATACGGCACCCGCCAGGGCAGGGGCTACGGGGGGCAGACCCGGTTCACCCACGCCTTTGATCGTTGGGCCGCCTTCGGCGAGGATATGTACTTCTACGGCCGGCATTTCGTCGATGCGCAGCATGCGATAGTTATGAAAATTGGATTGTTGCGACTGGCCATTCTCGAAACGGATGCCGTCCTTGGTGGCGGCGATGATCCCCATGACGATGGCGCCTTCTACCTGGGCCTTTACCGTGTCGGGGTTGACCACAGTTCCGAGGTCGATCACGGAGATGACCTTTTCTATTTTGATGCCCTGCCCCTTTGTCGAGACTTCGATGACATTGGCGGCGAGGCCGGCGAAGAACGCATATTGTGCAACCCCGCGGCCCCAGCCTTTTGGCAGGGGTTTATCCCAGTGAGAGAGCTCGCGGAGGCGGGTGAGGACGCGTTTGGTATCGGACTCCTGGCTGAGCATGCCGAGCCGGAAGTCGAGAGGGTCTTTGCCTGCGGCGACAGCCAGCTCATCGATGAAGCATTCGTGGGCGAAGGCCAGGGTCGAGCTGGTCACAGAGCGCCAGTATTGCATAGGGATATGCGTGTCGACGAAGACGTAGGAGTTCTTTGTATTGGGGATCTCGTAGGCCTGGGTGTTGATCCCCTCCGTCATGGTGCCGCTGGGTTTGGACCGGTCGTATTTTGCGTCCTGTGTGGCTTCGATGCAAGGCGAGATGACCTTGTGCTGCATCGCGATGGCCTTGCCATCTGCCGAGACGGCGCCGCGCATCGCGGAGAAGGTCATGGGGCGGAAGGGGCCGAGCTGGATATCGTCTTCGCGTGTCCATACGACTTTGACGGGTTTGCCCATCGCTTTGGAGAGCTTTGCGGCTTCGCCGGCGAAGTCCGCCAGCAGGCGTCTGCCGAAACCGCCGCCTACGAATTGGATATGTGGGGTTATGTTTTCGCGTGGGATGCCCAGTACGCCGGGCAGCTCATCCATGATGATGCCGGCGCCTTGCACGGAGGTCCACAGATCGAGTTTGTCGCCGTCCTGCCAGTGAGCGAGACAGTTCATGGGTTCCATGGGCGCGTGAGCGAGGATCGGTGTTTCATAAAGTGCTTCGAGGGGATGGGCCGCGGAAGCCATGGCGGCGTCGAAGTCGCCCTGGTTGTCTTCGACCGGCAGGCCTTCGGTTTTGGCGAGGTCCCGGAGCTGCTGTTCAAAGGCGGTGGAGTTAAAGGTGTCGAAGCCCTGGTGGTCCCAGGTGACGTTGAGGGCTTTACGGCCCTTGAGTGCAGACCAATACGTGTCCGCGATCACCGCGACCCCTTCGTAGTGGTTTTTGCCGATCACCCGCTCGGCTTTGAGTGTGCGGATAACTCCTTTTACCTTCAGGGCGGCGGTATCATCGTAGCTGACGAGCTTGCTGCCGAAGACCGGGCTGTGTTCCACCGAAGCGTAGACCATGCCGGGGACTTCCATGTCGATGCCGTATACGGCGCGACCGGTGACCTTGAGGGGGATATCGAGCCGGGGCAT
>JAICXX010000161.1 GCA_025934485.1 Chitinophagaceae bacterium | reverse complement strand
TTATATTGTTGTTCTAATTACAAAAAGCATACCCAGCATCAAAGATGCTGGGTATTGTGATAGAAGTATTTTGTTATCAAGTAGTTATTTCTTGGCGCCAAACAGCGTATAGCGCAGCCCGAGCTGGAAAACGCTATTGTGCAGCTTGCCGGTCGAATTGCTGCTGCCGCCCGAGTTGTCACCGTTGTTCTCGATGTTCGAGATGCCGAGATCGTAACGGAGCTCGATGCCTACTCCTGTCTTGGGGATGTCGTAACCTACGCCGAAATCCCATGAAAAGTCGGCGGAATTGTAAGCGTTCTTGTCGTCAGCAGATACACCTTGAACCTTGGCTTTCGCGCTCAACAGGAATCCGACCTGGGGACCCGTTGCGACACTGAAACCGGAGCTGTGGGTGTATTTGACCAGCAACGGGATGTTCAGGTAATTGAGGTGCTGCGATCCGGTGACGCCCTGGTCGCTGTATTTTGCACCCTGACCGGAGTAGTCGATCTCGGGGCTAAAGCTAAGGGACGCGGCGAACGGAATTTTGGCAAAGATGCCTCCGTTGAAACCTGCCAACGTGCTGGCGCCTGTTGCATCGCTACCCGTTAGGGTGGCGAGATTGGCTCCGGCCTTAACACCAAATTGGATCTGCGCGTGTGCGGTGGCGAAACTAACGCCAGCGATGAGGATTAGTACTAGTTTTTTCATAAAGGAATTGTTTTTCCAGATGCAAATATAGTCGCCGAATCGAAAAATGCGGACTACGAAAACCGCGGTTTTTTATTGTGCACTGCCAAAAAAGTGTGCATTTGTGCGTTAGGAGTGTTGGGTTACATCGTGTTATGCAATGACTAAATGTTCTATTTGTTAGTAACGCATATGTATACACGAAGTAGTCTTCTGATAAAGGTCAAAATAACAATAATGATTATTTCCTTGTTATAAAAATGGCTATAATTGCTTTCCTAAACCCAATAACCCATGATAACTGTTAGTGACCTCAATGGCAAAGAAGACAACTACACCTGGTGGCTGAACATTATGCCCGATGAAATGCCCCGCCTTGGCATTCTTCCCAGGGAGATCAGAGAACACCTGGACTATTCACTGGATTCGCTGGATGTCATCGAAAAGTACATCGTCTCGAACTACACGGTAGAGGACCTCAAAGACCGCCGGAATAAGTTCGCGCGGGATCTTTTTGTGCGTTATATCGGTGAGACCTTTCGCAAGAACGTGCCGGAGTTGTTCTGGTCGTTCGAAGCGGAGAACGCGAAAGATGCTTATTATGGAATTCCGGTGCTGATGACGCTGGCGGAAGGTGTTCCGCCGATGACGCCCACACTTTGGGTCACGGAGCTCCCGGGACAAAAAGGGATAGGTTTCCTGCGATCGCGATTGAAGCTCGCGAAGGCGGCTTAAAAAATTGAAAACGGCCCCGAAGGGGCCGTATTTCTTATCGTTATTCTGCTAAGAACGGATAGCGATAGTCGGTAGGCGGAGCGAACGTCTCCTTGATGGTGCGGGCGCTGAGCCAGCGATAGAGATTGAGCATCGATCCGGCCTTATCGTTCGTCCCCGAGCCGCGGGCGCCACCAAAGGGTTGCTGGCCTACTACGGCGCCGGTGGGCTTATCGTTGATATAGAAATTGCCGGCCGCATTGCGAAGCCGGTTGGTCGCTACATCGATAGCCGCACGGTCACGGGCAATGATCGACCCCGTAAGGGCGTAGGGCGAAGTATTGTCGACGAGTTCCAGGGTCTTCTCGAAATCCCCTGGCTGATAGACATAGATCGTGAGCACGGGGCCGAAGAGCTCTTCGCACATCGTGACGAAATTCGGATCTTTGGCTTCGATCACCGTCGGCTGTACAAACCACCCTTTGGTCTTATCGCACTCCCCGCCAACGAGAATCTCGGCCTTGGGGTCTTGTTTGGCTTTATCGAGATACGATTTGATCTTGTTGAAGCTTCGTTCGTCGATTACCGCATTGATGAAATTCGAGAAATCATCCACTGAACCCATCCTGAAGCTCTTGATGCCTTCCACCAGCTTTTTCTTGACTTCGGCCGCCAGATTGGCCGGGATATAGGCGCGGGAGGCGGCGGAGCATTTTTGTCCCTGGTATTCGAATGCACCGCGGAGCAGGGCCGTGGCGAGCACATCCGGATCGGCGCTCTCATGGGCCAGGACGAAGTCTTTGCCGCCCGTCTCGCCAACGATCCGGGGATAGGTGCGGTAGCGGCTTACGTTCTCGCCGATGGTCTTATAAAGATGATTAAAGGCAGCGGTAGACCCGGTAAAATGAAGACCGGCGAAATCCCTGTGTTCGAAACAGACCTTGCCCAGCACGGGGCCGTCGACATAGATCAGGTTGATGACCCCGTCCGGCAGTCCCGCCTCTTTTAAGATGCGCATGAGCAGTTGCGCCGAGAAGATCTGCGTATACGCCGGCTTCCAGATGACGACATTGCCGCAAAGCGCCGCGGAGGTGGGCAGGTTGCCGCCGATAGCGGTGAAATTAAAAGGCGTGATGGCCAGCACGAAGCCTTCCAGCGGACGCCATTCGGTGCGGTTATGAACGCCGGGACCGCTTACCGGTTGCTGACGGTAGATCTCGCTGAGGAAATGCACGTTCCAGCGAAGAAAGTCGATGAGCTCGCAGGCGCTGTCGATCTCGGCCTGGTAGACGTTCTTGCTTTGGCCCAGCATCGTTGTGCCGTTCATGTAGGCACGGTATTTTCCGGAGATCAGGTCGGCTGCTTTGAGGAAGATGGCGGCCCGGTCTTCCCAGGCGAGCGCGGTCCATGCAGCCTTGGCCTTGAGCGCGGCGTCGATGGCCTGGCGGACATGCGATTCGTCACCTTCGTGAAAATGTCCGATGGTGTGGGCGGTCTCGTGGGGTGGACGCAGGGCAATGGTCTTGCCGGTGCGAACTTCCTGGGAGCCGATAAACATCGGGATATCGTGCGTAGTGCTTTTAAGCTCTTGTAAAGCTTTTTTCTGGAACTCCCGCTCTTTCGTCCCCGGAGCGTAAGACAGCACCGGTTCGTTGTGCGGGGCGGGGTAATTGAAATAACCTATACTCATATGTTAACTCATTATTGTGTGACTCGCTGCTCAGCCACGCCTGCTGCGCAGGTTAAGCGGGGCTAATGACCTTCGCGGCCCTGCTTCGACACGGCCCGCTCGGTCGTAGCCTTTCGGCTATCCTTCGGGCGACCGCCGTCCCGGCGCTCAGGTTGTCGTTTCTTTCTCACTCATCAGATACGCCTTGATGAAGCCGTCGAGCTCGCCATCCATCACGGGTTGCACATTGCCGACCTCATAATCGGTACGGTGGTCTTTGATCATCTTATAGGGATGGAAGACATAGCTGCGGATCTGGGAGCCCCACTCGATCTTTTTCTTCGTGGAATTGGTAGCGTTCTTGAGCTCTTCGCGTTTGCGCAGCTCTTCTTCATACAGCCGGCTTTTGAGCATCTTGAGGGCTTTCTCGCGGTTTTCGCCCTGGGTACGGGCCTGCTGGCATTCCACGATGATGCCGCTGGGGATATGTTTCAGCCGAACGGCCGTTTCCACCTTGTTGACGTTCTGACCGCCCTTACCGCCGCTTCGGTAGAACTCCCATTCCAGATCGGCGGGGCTGACCTCGATCTCGATGCTGTCGTCGACCAGCGGGTAGACAAAGACGGAAGCGAAGGAGGTATGCCGCCGGGCGTTGGAGTCGAAAGGGGAGATACGAACCAGCCGGTGCACCCCGGATTCCGCTTTGAGGAAGCCATACGCAAAGGGGCCGTCGAACTGAAGGGTGGCGCTTTTGATACCGGCGCCTTCCCCGTCCTGCAGATCGAGCTCGGTAACGGACCAACCTTGTTTCTCGCCATACATGCGATACATGCGGAGGAGCATCTCGGCCCAGTCCTGGCTTTCCGTGCCGCCGGCGCCGGAGTTGATCTGCATAACGGCGGGCAGCTCGTCTTCGGGTTGGTTGAGCGTACTCTTGAACTCTACTTCTTCGATCAGCGCCAGGGCCTTGCCATAGGCTTCGCGCGTCTCTTCTTCCGTAGCCTCGCCGGCTTTCCAGAAGTCGAAGAGGACGACGAAATCTTCGACGGAGGCGTCTACGGATTCGTAGAGCTTGACCCAGTATTCATTCAGCTTGATGTTCTTGAGGATCTCCGTAGCCCTCTTGTTATCGTCCCAGAAGCCCGGGCTTAACGATAATTGTTTCTCTTCGTTGATCTTATATTGACGGTTGTCGACGTCAAAGAAACCTCCTCAGGACGGCCACACGGTCCCTCATAGATTTGATCTGTTCTTGTGTCATAGTGCGCAAAGGTACGATTTTTTAGGCTAAATTTAGCCATGACCGGCCATTACCTGCATAGCACCGAAGCGAATACCCATGGGGGTATGCCCCCCTTTTTACGAAAGGCCTTGATCCTCGGAGGCGTGCTGTTGTGGTTTAGTTTCCCGCTGACGGCACAATCGGAGCTGCGCCCTGGTTTTGACGCGGCGGAATACCGGGAACTGTTGCGGGTCTGGCAGGCAGAGTTCGGGATACAATGGCCGGGAGATGATCGATCCCCAACCGATACCGCGCTTCCACCAGCGATCGGTAAGCCGGAGCAATACAGCTTCGAGTACCTGAGCGCGGATGTAGGGATGCGAAACCGCTGGGCGTTATGGTTACGGCGGGACCATCGGGTGGCGGCGATCATCCTACGCGGGACGGTGGGCGATCCCGTGAGCTGGCTGGAAAATTTTTATGCGGGACAGGCGCCGGCAAACGGGGCATTCCAGCTAAACGACAGTGTTCGGTTCGAGTACCACCTTGCTGCCGATGAGCGGGCGATGGTGCATGCCGGTTGGCTGATAGGGCTGGCTTCCCTGGCGCCTTCGATCGTCGCCCGGATCAATAGTGAATATGCGCAGGGGGTGCATGCATTTATCCTGTTCGGTCACAGCCAGGGAGCCGCGCTGGCTTTTCTTACCCGCAGCTATCTGTACTATCTGCAACAGAAAGGAGCGCTGCCGGCCGATATCGTCTTCAAGACCTATTGCAGTGCAGCGCCCAAACCCGGCAATGCGTATTATGCCTATGACTACGATTTCATCACCCGCGGAGGATGGGGGCTCACGGTGGTGAATGCGGCAGACTGGGTTCCGGAGACTCCTTTTTCTCTACAGACCATGGGAGACCTCAATCCGGTAAACCCTTTTGCCAATATCAACAAGGCCCTCGCACGGATGTCGCTGATAAAACGATTGTATATCAAGGGAAAATACAACAAGCTGCATCGGCGGGCGCGAAAGGCTGCGAACGCTTTCCGAAAGGTGCTGGGGAATAGGGCGGGGGCGTGGGTGCGGAAGGCGCTGCCGGAATTACAGGAGCCGGTGCTCGGACCGGGTATGAACTACCAGCGGGCGGGAACTTCGGTGGTGCTGGAGCCCGATTCGGCCTATTATCGCTTGTTTCCAAGACATACACAGCAAATCTTTGAACATCATCGGCTGGAGGCCTATGATTGGCTGACGGCGAAATATTATTGAGATACAGGTGGCTTTGTGGATTTTCTTTCCCAAATTACGGCTGGTAAAAGGCTGGCTATGCTTTAACGATTTCCGGCAAGGTTCTTGAAAAAGAAATCATAGCTTGCCTAATTTTAATTTTTCACTTAAAAACCTAATCAATATGGATGCGCAGAAAGTTTTAATTGGCGCTTTGACCGGCCTGGCCGCGGGCGTTGCGATCGGTGTTCTTTTTGCTCCCGCCGAAGGAAGAGAGACCCGCGCACGAATTTCTGATACGGCAGATTCGCTGAAACGGAAGCTGCGTCAGCTGCGGGGTATTACCGCCGATGAACTGGATGAGTTGAAAGATATTTTTGAGCGGGAGACCGAAGGCCTCCGGGACGACGTACGAAGCCGTGTCCTGGAGCTGATCAAAGCCGCGAAAGAAAAAGGAAATCACATTAAGGAACAGGCTTTGTCCTAGGGCATGTCTGAAGATTGAAAAAAGGGGAGCTCCGTAAGGCTCCCTTTTTTGTTTTTTAGCCGGCGGCTTTTGGGTTTTCAGCCATGGGGTCGTTAAATTGCGGTCCTAAAGTATCGGAACATATGCCCATTGACCTTCGCTCGGATACGGTGACCCGTCCGACACCTGCCATGCTCGAAGCCATGATGACCGCCAAGGTAGGCGATGATGTTTTCGGCGAGGACCCTTCCATCAATGCCCTGGAAGCCATGGCTGCACGGCTTTTCGGAATGGAGGCCGCGTTGTATTGTCCCAGCGGGACGATGTCCAATCAGATCGCCATTAAATGTCATACTCAGCCCGGCGATGAGGTGGTCTGCGAAAAAAGCGCCCATGTGTACGTCTACGAAGGCGGCGGGATCGCTTTCAATTCCGGCAGTCAGGTACGTGCCCTGGAAGGGGATCGCGGCCGGATCACGGCAGAGCAGGTCTCGCTGGCGATCAATCCGGATGACGTACATCGGGCGCGGACCTCGCTGGTGACGCTGGAGAACACCAGCAACCGCGGCGGCGGCAGCTGTTATTCGCTTGAAGAGATCCGCAGGATCAAGGAGGTGTGTACGGATAACCAACTTAAATTGCATCTGGACGGGGCGCGTTTATTCAATGCCCTCGTTGCCAGGGAGCAAACGCCGGCCCAGTTCGGCCAGCTTTTCGATACCATTTCGGTGTGTCTGAATAAAGGGATGGGGTGTCCCATCGGCAGCATCCTCATGGGGCCCGCCGTCTTTATCAAAAAGGCGCGACGGGTGCGGAAGGTTTTTGGCGGCGGCATGCGCCAGGCCGGTTTCATGGCTGCTGCGGGCATCTACGCCCTCGAAAACAATATCCAGCGGCTGACGGAAGATCACCGGCATGCGCAGATGCTGGCGGAGGCGCTGGAGAAAAAGGATTTTGTCAGGAACATCCTGCCGGTAGAGACCAATATCGTTATCTTCGAACTCGAGCAGGGAGGGTGTGCCCGGGAGATCGCGAAAGAGCTGAAGGAGCGGGGCATCCTGGGTCATTCCATTTCGGCCAACCAGATCCGATTCGTAACGCATCTGGATGTTAGTCCCGCCATGATCGCACAGGCAGTGGAGATCATCGAACAAATGTAAATTAATCATCAAAAATCAAAGTGTATGTTCCCGAAAGTTTCACCAAAAGACACAAAGGCCTGGCAGGAGCTGCAGAACCATTATGATAACGAAATGAAGAGCGTGCATATGCGTGGTCTCTTCGCCGAAGAACCTAATAGATTTCAGCATCACAGCCTGAAACTGGATGATATCCTTTTCGATTATTCAAAGAATATCTTTACCCATAAGACCCTGGACCTGTTGCGTAAGCTGGCGGAAGAAAGCAAAGTAAAGGAAGCCATCGAGGCGATGTTCACCGGGGAAAAGATCAACTTGACGGAGAACCGCTCTGTGCTGCATACCGCCTTGCGCAATTTTTCGGGAAAACCGGTGCTCAGCGACGGCAAGGACGTGATGCCGGACGTGCTTCGGGTGCTCGCCCAGATGAAAGACTTCTGCAGCCGCATCCACAATGGAGAATGGAAAGGGTATACCGGCAAAAAGATCAAATATATCGTGAATATAGGCATCGGCGGCAGCGATCTCGGCCCCGTGATGGTCACCGAAGCGCTGCGGCCTTACTGGGTCGCCGGGATGCAGGCCTATTTCGTGAGCAATGTCGACGCTACACATATCGTGGAGACGCTGAAGAAGGTCACACCCGATGAGACCCTGTTCCTGATCGCTTCCAAGACCTTTACGACGCAGGAGACGATGACCAATGCTCATAGCGCACGAGACTGGTTCCTCAAGACAGCGAAGGACGAAAAATTTGTAGCCAAACATTTTGCCGCGCTGAGCACCAATGAAAAAGAGGTCACGAAATTCGGCATCGACAAGGCCAATATGTTCGAGTTCTGGGATTGGGTAGGGGGCCGCTATTCGCTGTGGAGCGCGATCGGCTTGTCTATCGCGTTGACTGTCGGGTATGAGAATTTCGAAACTTTGCTTAGGGGTGCGCATGCCACCGACGTGCATTTCCGTACGACTCCTTTCGAACAAAATATTCCGGTGACGATGGCACTGGTGAGCCTTTGGTACATCAATTTCTTTGGCGCCCAAACGGAGGCAATCCTGCCGTATGACCAGTACATGCACCGGTTCGCCGCCTATTTCCAGCAAGGGAATATGGAGAGCAACGGTAAAAGCGTCGACCGCAACGGCAAGCCCGTGCAGTGGCATACGGGTCCGGTGGTCTGGGGTGAACCCGGCACCAATGGCCAACATGCCTTTTATCAGCTGATCCACCAGGGTACATTGGTGATCCCCTGCGATTTTATTGCTCCGGCCATCAGTCATAACCCCCTGGGCGATCATCATCCCAAGCTGCTGAGCAACTTCTTTGCACAGACGGAGGCGCTCATGAATGGGAAAACGAAAGAACAGCTGGAAGCAGAGAAGGTGCCGGCCGAATTGATCCCTTTTAAAGGATTCAGCGGAAACCGGCCCACCAACTCCTTCCTGGTCAAGGAGATCACGCCGTTTACGCTCGGTGAGCTCATCGCCTTGTATGAGCACAAGATCTTCGTACAAGGTGTCATCTGGGACATCTTTTCATTCGATCAGTGGGGCGTGGAGCTGGGTAAGGCGCTGGCGGGGAAGATCCTGCCTGAGCTGCAGAACAATGACGAGATCAAATCGCATGATTCGTCCACCAATGGACTGATCAATGCCTATAAGAATATGAGGTAGACCGGGCCTCTTGCTGCACCGGCGCAGAAGCCGGCAAGGCTGGTTGCCAGCGGCCGGCCGGGAAGGGACCCCGTGCCCAAGAGGTAAAGCGGTTGAAAAAGTGACGAGTGTCCGGCAGATGTATCGGAAACGGACAATGTCAAGGCCAATGGAATGCCTCAAAGGTTTGATTTCTAGTATTTTACGGCCCGGCATTGAATATGTAGTGGAATGCGTATCCAACTTTAATACCAACCACGACATGTTCATCAGAATTATGCTGGGACTATTTCTATGCGCCATCCTCTGGGCGATGACGCAGTATCCCCTGGGTTCTTATTTCGACCGGGCGCATTCCGGAGGATGCCGCATCTACCGGGTCAATTCCTACGAGCAGTTCATGAAGGCTCACACGGGGAATCGCACCTTTATGATGGCATGATGGCATAAAAAAAGGGTGGTGTAGAAACACCACCCGGCAAAGGTCTAACCATTGTTGCCATAAAAACAATCATACATTTTCAGGACCGGCCCTTTGCAGTTACGGAAGGAGTCGAACCCTCGTAAAAGGTCATGCGGACCTCCGCCTCGCCGCTCGGCCACGTAACTCATGTGTGCTGTTGCGATCCGAGGGCAAAATAGGTCAAACATATTAGTCCACCAAACAAGTAGACTAATAAATTTTCCACAATTTTTAAGGAAGTGTTATAAAATAAAATATGTGAGGGGTCGTTTTTGGGTAACTTTGTCACGCATGGTAAAAAATAGCGCATTCAGGACAGCCCTCGTCGTGGGCGCCTGTGGTTTGATCGTCCTCACGGCTTGTAACAACGGCCGTTCCGATTCCAATAAGAAAACAGACAGCGGTACAGTCACCGCCACGGCAGCCAGGACCGGCGCCGCAGCAACCGACACCACCATTACGCCGGCGCCGGCAGCGGCCGCCGGACCGGTGGATACGGCCCTTTACAACAAGCTTCTGGTCCATCTCGCCAACGGCGATTCTTCGGGCAAGTGGCCGGTAAAGACGGTATATCCCAATCCGGGGGCTATCCTTCCTTTCCACCGTATCGTCGCCTATTATGGCAATCTTTACAGCAAACGCATGGGGGTATTGGGTGAATATCCGCCCAATGAGATGCTCAGGATGCTCCAGGGAGAATGCAAGAAGTGGGCGGCGGCAGATCCCATGATCCCCGTGCTTCCCGCGCTTCATTATATAGCCGTAACCGCACAGGGCAGCGCCGGTAAGGACGGGAAATATCGGGCGCGTATGCCTTTCAAACAGATCGATTCCATCCTGCATATGGCGGCACGGATCAACGCCATCGTTTTTCTGGATGTGCAGGTAGGCTTTTCGGATGTACAAACGGAAGTGCCGCTCCTGGAAAAATATCTCAGCATGCCCAATGTCCATTTGGGGATCGATGCGGAATTCGCGATGAAACCGGGTATGCGGGTGGGTAAGAACGTGGGTACTTTCGACGCCTCGGATGTCAACTGGTGTACGGAGTATCTGACAAAGCTGGTAAAAGCCCACAACCTGCCACCCAAGGTCTTTATCGTACACCGTTGGACGCAGAAAATGATCACCAACTACAAACAGATCCGCACGCGGCCTGATGTCCAGATCGTTATGGATATGGATGGCTGGGGTCCGCAGCAGTTGAAAATGGATACATACAGAAATTATGAATGGGCCCAGCCGGTTCAATTCACCGGATTCAAGCTGTTCTATAAGAACGACGTGAAGACCCTTGCGAAGGTCAAATTCGCGGCCACTTCGATGTTGACCCCCAAGCAGGTCATTGCCCTGAAGCCGTCTCCGATCTATATACAATACCAATAATAGACTGCGATTTGCAGTCAGGGGCCCCATCCGGTTTAGCGCCGGATGGGGCTTTGTTGTGCGGCTCCGGGCCTACCGGCCCTTTATTTATCCTGGCAGGTTGTCGCCGTGGGAGCCGCGTTCGCGATTCCGGTAGAAATAGGTGTCGAGCGAAAGGGGACCACTACCTTCTACGAGGAAGAAGATCGCCAGTACAAGGGCGAGAATAGCCAGGGGCATTTCCCTTTCAGGCGCAATCATTCCATTTTGAACGATAAAGATGATGGCACCCACGAGGATGGGTATTTGCAGTAAACACATCAACCTGGTCCACATCCCGAGGAGGATCAGGAGTCCGCCCAGCAGGTTAGCCCAGGTGATGATGATCGGTAGCCAATGGGTATTATTTTGAGCTTGTTCCGCACTGCCATAAAAGAGCCGGTCTAAGATGCTGGAATCGTGCATGAAATTGACCCCTTTCGCCATCAGGATCAACCCCAGACCAATGCGGAGGATTACCAACCACCTGGGATGGTGTACCGCGCTCCAGCTTCGGATTTGTTGCAACGTTGTCATAATAGTGGTTTATGATAATCGCCGCAATTGCTATGCCGATCTTAGAGCCTTTTAATCAAGTACTTAGGGGATTCTACATACCCCTGGCGGCCGTAGAATCCGTGCGCCCGCGTGCGGCGGGAGTGGCAATGTACTTCGATGAGGGCGCAGCCGTGTTCCCGCGCAAGCCGGGTAGCTTCTTCCTCCATCGCACGCCCGATCCCCTTGCTTCGGATGGTGTCGTCGACCGCGAAATAGCTGATGCGGGCAAAGTCGCCGCGAAGCGCAAGCTGTGGGATAAAGTGGAGCGATAGTACGCCAAGGATACGCGGCGGTCCGGCAGGCGCCAGATCGGCCTGGTCGTTCGATTCCTCCCAGACGAGCAGGGTTTCGGCGGAATCCCGGAGCAGGGCTGCGAGACGGACCTCCAGGAAATCCTGTGTTCCGGGGTATTCGAGCTGGGTCAGCAGCCGGCTGATCGCCTGGGCGTCGCTGAGAGCGGCGGGTCGAATGGGCATACTGTTATTTTGCGCCGAGCCAGTGTTTACGGAACTCCACGATGGCGGGTGTCACGGGGCGGCCGGCTTGTTCAAAGGTCTCTACCGAAACAATGGGATTCTCTCCCAGGGTGATCGTGGCGTTCTTTTCCGCATTCCGATGCATATAGCGGATCGCCACCGAGGCACCCGGGTGTAATTTGGCCAGGACGGTATTCAGATCGCCAAAGGTTCGGACATCCTGGTTGTCCAGGCCGGTGATCTTGTCTTCGATGTCCAGACCAGCGGCGTAAAGGGGTGTCCCACGAAGCGTTCCGATCTCGAGAAGCAGCCCTTCCTTTTCCGACATGGCGCGGGTGCTGCCGATCCAGGCCTTTCCTTCCTCTGTAGGTTTCAACAGGAACCCGGCGGGCGCGAGAAGAGTATTGTAATCGATGGGCTCGTGGCCATAGATATAATTGGCGAACCAGGTCTCGGCAAACTTCCTGTCCGTTATTCCCGCAAGGACATCTTGCAGCCCGGCGACATTGTAGGGGATCTCCGGCTTGCCGAATTTCTTCCATGCGGCGGTCATATAGTCATCCAGGGTCTTTTTGTATTTCTCACGCAAGGTAAGATCGAGCGCCAGGGCCAGCGATCCGCCATACGGGTAATAGGAGGCGAAGATGTTGGCGAAATTGGTCTTGTCGATCGAGACGCCGGCGTCGGTGAAGACAGCTTCTTCGCTGGCTTCGATAGGAGAATACAGTTTTGCGCCGGGGGTATTCATCTTGGTATTGATGAGGCCGGAGACGGTATGCTTCACATAATCCGTGTCCTTCGTCAGACCGGCGCGTTCGACGAGGAGGCTGCCGTAGTATTGCGTGAACCCTTCGGCAAACCAAAGTTCATGGCTCATGTCGCTTTTCTCGAAGTTAAAGGGCTCGAGGGTCTTTGGCCGGATGCGTTTCACATTCCAGCAATGAAAGAACTCGTGCGCGAATACGTCGAACAGCCGGTCGTCGCCATGGAATACCACAGGAATGCTGATCATCGTCGAGTTGCGATGTTCCATGCCGTCGCCATGCACATAAGGGTTGATGCTGGCCAAAAAGGTGTATGTTCCATAATCGTAAGCCGGCGTCTCGCCATAAACGGCCTGCTCCTGCCGGACGATCTTCTGCACTTTTTCGCTAAAGGCGGTGAAGACTGAGTCGTCGCTGCCGCCGTCGAGGGCGATGCGGAAGTGGTACACCTTCCCATCGGGGTTTTTGACATCCCATTTGCGGTAATGCAGCGGACCGATCTTCACGGGGCAGTCCATAAAATATTGAAAGTTGCGGGCCTGAAAGGTCAGCGAGTCGCCGGTGGGCTGCAGCTGCGTGGCAATCGTCCAATGCCACTCGGCCGGGACGTTGAAATGAATGGTGATGGGAACATTGTCATATCCCTTGATCCACATAAAGGCGCCGGGCATGTTGAGATGCACATCATCCGGATCGAGCCCTACATAGGTGCCGTCCGCGTAATTGCCAAACAACGTGTATTGCAGCCTGATATATCCGTTGTACCGGGTGACCTCGTAAATATCGCCATCCGTTCGGGTCACGGGTAAGGCCTTACCGTTCTGGTCGAAGGCATGCACGTCATAGACATTCTTGCCGAATTCGTGGGTGGCATAGCGGCCCGGAGAAGAGCGGCTCATATG
>JAICXX010000098.1 GCA_025934485.1 Chitinophagaceae bacterium | reverse complement strand
TCCTTCTCCAGTGTTTTTGTATAGTCGACGGCGATATCGATTCCCTTACTGGAGGCCTGGCCGACGTTGGCGGCGGGTGTCGCCTGAAGACCCATGGTAGATGGGATGGTGTATCTGTACATGAGGATATTGGTGCGTTTCTGGTGGTAAGCGTCTACCGTCACTTTGATATCCCGCAATAGCGTAAGGTCCATGCCCAGGTTGAGCTGCTTCGATTGCTCCCACGTAATGTCCGGGTTGGCATACCGGCTTGTATTGACGGTACTCGTTGTATAGTTGAAATTCGTACCGAATCCACCGGCGGCTGCGCCGTTGAGCCCGACCTCCGACAGATAGAAGAACCGGTCGTTGGCATTGCCGATCTGGTCATTGCCTACCAACCCGTAAGTGAACCTGAACTTCAGGTTATCGACCGCTTTCGTCAGGGGCTCGAAGAATTTCTCCCTGGACACTACCCATCCGCCCCCCACCGAAGGGAAGAAACCAAAACGATGATTGGCCGCAAACCTTTCGGAACCGTTGTATCCAAAATCAAACTCCAGCAGGTACCGGTCGTCATAGCCATAGGTCGCCCGGCCCGATACACCTTCGTTTCTTGCCGGCAGGGAAAGCTGCAAGGTCGAGGCATTACCGGTGAGATAATTCCGAAGCGTACCGATTGCCATTAAGCCGATGCTGTTTTTATTCCCCAAAATCCGATTGTAGTTGATGGCGGCCTCACCGTAAAAGATACTGTTGACCGTATCGTTCCCGCCATTGTAGGTGAGGTATTCGGTAGGCACCGGAAAAGGATTGCCGGGGCTGCCATCGTTGATCAGGTAGATGCCGGCCATTTTACCACCCACAATGCTGGAGCCATAATAATAAGGGCTGGCCTGCCTGGTAACCGCAAAGTTCGCAAACCGCGTCGTGTACGCCATGGCGCGGGCGGACAAGCCGGTAGTGATCATGCTCAGGTTTTGCTTGAGGCTAAACTGGGCCGTCATGGTACTGGTATTGGTCGATTGGTAACCTGAGAGTGACTGGGCGTAAGGATTCGTATATAATTGAGTGGCCGATCCGGGAATCACCGCGTTCCCAAACAATGGGTGCTTTGCATAGGGCAAATAGGAAGCAGGATAGATGGCGGGAAAAGCTACGGGATTGCTAAACAGCGCGCTATAATAAACTTGTGAGCCGCCGCCAATGGGTCCGTGATAGTCGTCAAATTGACCTTTAAGGCTGATCAACGCTTCCGTATTTCGGGTGAGATTCAGGGTCACATTCGACAAGATGGAATAGGATTGCAATTTGATATTGTTGTTGAACCCATTTAACGAGTTTTCCTTCAGGTTGCCATTGTCGAGATTATAGCTTAAGGCCAGATAGTACCGTGCTTTTTCAGTTCCGCCGCTGATATTGGCATCGGCCCGCTGGTTGACAGTGGCGGTTTTGATCAGCTGCTGGATCCAGTCGTTATTGGGATAAAGCAGGGGATCGTCGCCATGGATCGTATGATCGATTTGATTTTGAGAATACAAAGTGGCGCCCAGCGGGTTGCGGGTCAGAACGGCCTCATTTGCCAGGTTCATGAAATCGATGTTATTCGCCAGGCCGATGTCCTTAGTGTTCGAGGAGACGGAGTTCTCTACCCTGATATTGAATCTCATAGCTCCCGTCTGCCCCGTCTTCGTCGTCACCAGGATCACGCCGTTCGCTCCCCGGGCGCCATATACCGAGGTCGCCGTAGCGTCCTTGAGTATCGAGAAACCGGAGATATTATCCGGCTGCAACCGGGCAAGATCCGTAGCACTGGACTCGATGCCGTCGATGAGGATCAGCGGATCGACTTTCCCGGCCCCGAAGGTCCCAAGACCTCTGATGAAAAAGGAGGCATTGTCCTTGCCCGGCTCCCCGGAGGTTTGAAAACTGATCAAGCCGGGTATTCGCCCTGCCAGCATGGTAGTCAGATTGCTCGTCGGCCCCTTGATCTCCCCGGGATTGATGGATGTTATGGAGCTTACCAGCGTCGCCTTCTTTTGGGTGCCGTATGCAACCACGACAACGTCGTCTAATTTGCCGTCGCTCCGCTTGAGGGTAATGCTGATCACGCTATTGCCGTTGATCTGTACCTCCTGGGGCTCAAAGCCTACGTGGGAGATGATCAGTGTACCATTTGCCGGAACTTTTAAGGTATACCCCCCTTTGGCATCGGTCGCAGTAGCTCTTCTGGGGTCCGTTTTCAGGACCACCGAAACGCCAGGGAGCTCCGCGGAATCGGACCGGATCTTACCGGTCACCGTGATCTCGTTATTCTGACCGAAGGTCTGCCGGGACAAAAGAGTTAGGAACAAAAGAAAGATCGGCCATCTGGCTTTGGCCAGCAGACATGACTTGTTTCTCATCGCAATCGTTGTTTTTGGTAAAAAGACATTGTCAGGGCAAAAATGCCGATTAGCGCCCACATCCATGGGGTACAAATCCTCCCAAAAAGGGTATTTTTTCGACGCAGCGGAGACGATACATATATAATTATGTCATTTTTACATTTAATTCCTTATCTTTAATTACAGCCTGACTGCTGCTGCCATATGCTTAGAACACCTGAGAAAAATTCCGCGCTTCTCCGCGCCCTGCTTTCACTATGCGCCCTGTTCCTTGTCGCGCAGATTTACGGGCAGCCTTCCGGTGTTAGATGTCTCAGCATCGAAAATGGTCTTTCCAACAATTCCGTCCGCTGTATCTACCAGGACCACAACGGCTTGATGTGGTTTGGATCCTATGACGGTCTTAATTGTTACGACGGCTATCACTTCAGGATATTCCGCAATAATCCTCGGAAAGACAATTCCTTGCGGCATAATTATATAAATGCCATCGGCGAAGATCATCATTACAATCTCATCATCGGGACAGGCCAGGGGATCAGCCTGTACAATAGTCTGACGCAGCAGATAACGCCGGGGTACTATTTTCCCGGCGGAACCGACCGCCCCAGACCCATCGGCTCCTACATCAATGACATCAAGACCGACAGCATTGGAAATGTGTATATCGCTACGAATGGCAGGGGACTGCTGGTAAAGCCGGCCGGGTCCGATACTGCCGTCCGGGCCATCTGCCCGACGATCAATAGTGAATGGTCAAACATCGCGTGCCTCACCATCGACCGTTTACACAGGGTTTGGGTGATCATCGCCGATGTCGGGCTATTTCAATTGGATCCGGCACATAAAACCCTGCAGCTCATCACCGATAAGATCCAGTCGGTGCGTTGCATGGAAGCCGACGGCCGGGGTAACCTGTGGATCGCGGCCTTTGATGGGCTGTATAAATATGATGTGGCGGCCCATACCCTGACGAATTTATTCCCCCACCGGCCCGCCAAACACTTTTCCGGTAATATCCTGTGTCTGAAATTGGCTAAGGATAACACGCTGTGGATGGGCACGGAAGGAGAAGGGATCGTAGTATACGACCCCGCATCGGGCAAATTCACTCCGCTTTCCCCTGACAGTAAAAGGCTTTCAGGGACCGTGATCTATTCCATCTTCGAAGACCGGGAAAACCGAAAATGGATCGGCACCTATAAGGGAGGCGTCGACATCATTCAACCGCATGAAAGCCGGTTTACCACGTACTGTCACGATCCCGCCAACAAGAACAGCCTCGTCAATAATTTTGTTTCTTCTATCTATGAATGCCATGATGGAACACTTTGGGTCGGCACGGACGGCGGAGGCGTCAGCATATTGAACCGGCCAAAGCGGTGCTTCATAAACGACACTCGTTTATTGCAGCCTCTGCAGACCAACAGCGTTCCCAGTATCGTCCAGGATAAAAGCGGCGCTATCTGGATGGCCAGCTATGGCGGCGGCGTGGACAGGCTCGATGCAAGCGGGACCAGGCTCGAACATTTTAAATGCATTAATGACCATAGTGGCAAGGAAAACCCCTATGTCTGGCGCCTTTTCGAAGATAAGGAAGGAGTTTTATGGGCTACCACCTACGCCGGGGGACTCCTTTATTGCTTCGACCGGGCCGCCAACCGTTTTAAACCCTTTAGTTATGAAGGCACGAACTTCTATTGTCTTGCCGAGGATCGTAACGGAGCTCTCTGGGCCGGTTCCCCGGAAGGATTAACAAAGATAGACAAGTCGAACAAAACATATACCCTGTTTCCCGTTCCAAAGCCGGTTCGCGCCATATTCCAGGACAGCCGGCGCCGGATCTGGCTCGGAACGGAAGGTGCGGGGCTGTTGCTGTTCGATGAAAAGACGGGCAAGATCGTTAGTAATTATATAGAAGAGGATGGGTTATGCAATAATTCCATCCTCAATATTTTGGAAGATAACCACGGCGGGCTCTGGTTGAGTACGTTCCACGGGCTTTCCCGTTTTGATCCGGCGACCAACCAGTTCCGCAATTTTTTCAGCCAGGACGGTCTGCAGAGCAATCAGTATGAATACAATGCCGCGCTGCGGCTCCGTTCGGGAGAACTGGCATTTGGCGGGATCAGCGGGTTTACGATATTTAACCCCGATAGTCTTGAAGTCGATCCAACCATGCCTCCCTTATTGATCACCCGGCTTCTCATCGGCGATTCCACCCTCGCACCCAATAGCCGCTATGTGGCCAAAAGCGACGGCGATTCGGTTGCCCAATTGGTCATGCCCTATCGATACGGGATGCTGACGGTGGATTTTGCCGCCCTCGAATATGGAGCCCCTGACAAGATAGCGTATGCCTACTACCTGGAGGGCTGGGACAAAGGCTGGACCAATGCCCGGAATATCAGAACCGCCACCTATACGCGATTGAAAGAAGGGACCTACCAACTGCACATAAAAGCAACCAATAGCGACGGGATATGGAATCCAAAAGAAGTCCGGCTGGGGGTTGTCGTCCTTCCGCCATGGTATCGCAGTTGGTTCGCCTACCTGCTGTACGGTGTGATCGTGGCGGGAGCCGTTTTCCTGTTCACCAGATATCGAACGCGTCAGCATCGCCTGCAAAATGAAATGAAATACCTCCAATTACAAAGAGAGCAGGAAAAGAAACGGATGTCGATCTTTACCCGCATCTCGCATGAGTTCCGTACGCCGCTTACCCTTATCATCAATCCGGTGCAGGATCTGCTCAGCCGTGACGACACGCCGGATCTAAAAAGCATTTACCACAATGCCCGAAGATTGCTTAGTCTTACTGACCAGCTGTTATTGTTCCAGAAAGCCAATACCGGCGACGATCCCCTGATGCTGGCACAATTCGATTACCCGCAATTATGCAAAGAGGTGTACCAGTATTTCGAGCAGGATGCCCATCTGAAAAAGATCGACTATGTCTTTGCATGCCCGGACGAATTGACGATCTGCGGAGACCGCCAGAAACTGGAGATGGTGCTGATTAACTTGCTTTCGAATGCGTTTAAATTTACCCCGGCCGGTGGGCGGATCGCTTTCGAGGTCAGGGCCGAACCGGGCGAATTGACCACCAGCATAGCCGATACAGGTCCCGGAATACCTTCTGCGGGCGGCGACAAGATCTTCGAACGCTTTTTCCAGGCCTCCAACCAGCAACATATTTCCAAACCGGGTTTCGGAATAGGGCTTTTTTTGGCAAAATCATTTACAGAGCTTCACCAGGGAAAGATCGCCTATGTCAGCGAACCCGGCAAGGGGACTACTTTTACGGTCACCCTGCCCTCGGTCACCCCGCTATCCCCACCGATGCCCATCCCTGAAACCGTTATCGAAGCGCCGGGCGAGGAAGCACTCATCGGTGATGACTCAACTATCCTGCTCATAGAAGACGACGCCGAATTCCGAAGGTATGTTGCCGGCATCTTTGCCGGTCGATACCACGTCCTGGAAGCGGCCTCGGCCGAAGAAGGTCTCGCCGAGGCAAAGGAAAGCCTGCCTGACCTGATCATCACGGATATTACGATGCAGGCGATGAGCGGAATGGAATTATGCAAGATCCTGAAAAGCGACCCGGCCGTAAGTCATATTCCACTCGTGGTGCTAACGGCCACCAGCGCCATGGAGTCAAGGCTTCAGGCCATCGGGCTTGGCGTGGATGACTATTTCAACAAACCTTTTGACAAAGATCTGTTGATAGCAAAGATTGCCAACCTGCTGAAGAATAAGACGGCATTGCAGAATTATTTTCTCAACGAAGTGACACTGCAGCGTAATGATATCAAGATCTCGGCGGAACATAAATTGTTCCTGGAACGTTGCATGGCTATTGTAGAGCAAAATCTGGGTGATCCGAACTTCACCGTTCATTCGCTGGCTGCCGGGATCGGCATGAGCCATTCCAAATTATACAAAAAGGTGAAATCGGTTTCGGGGCTTACGGTGAATGCCTTTATTCGATATATCCGGATGAGAAAAGCAGCGGAATTCTTCATTCATTCCGACCCGAACATCAATGAAACCGCTTTTGAAGTGGGCTTCAGCAATGTAAAATATTTCCAGAAACAGTTTTTCAAGCTATTTGGGATCAATCCTTCCGAATACATCCGGAAATACCGGAAGAGTTTTTCGAAAAGTTACCGGATCAATAAGGAGGCGCTGGGGAATAAATAATTTTCGCGTCACCCCTCGCTCCGCAAGGCCTTCCCCGGGTTCGCCCGCGCAGCCCGCACCCCATGATAACTCACTGTCAATAGGGCTATCACCATCGCTGCAAGCCCCGCACCCCCGAAAAGCCACCAGGAAAGGCTCGTCCGGTACGTATAATGCTGCAGCCACGCATGCATAAAATAATAAGCCACCGGCACCGCGATCACAAACGACAACCCCACCAAATACACAAATTCTTTGCTCAACAGCCCCCAAAGATCGACCACCGTTGCCCCGAGCACCTTCCGCACCCCGATCTCCTTCACCCGCTGTTCCGCCATATACGACGCCATCCCGAACAACCCGAGACAACTGATGAAAATCGCCAGGACTGCAAAGAAACCGGCCAGAGTCCCTATCCGTTCTTCATCCCTGAACTTTTCCGCATAGACATCGCTCACAAAATGAAAGCTTATCGGCGTCCCGGGCTCATAGGTCTTGCACACCGTCTTAATCACCTCCATCGCCTCATGCGCCCCTTTATCAGGACTGATCCGGATATTCAAAACGTCCCGGGCATCCCTCAGATAGTACACCGTCTGTTTCACCGGATCAAAAGGTGAGTTCATCACCATGTCCCTAATGACTCCAATCACAATCCGCGCACTATCCCGAAACCGGATCGTCTGTCCCACCGGATGTCGCAACCCCATATATTTAACCGCGGCTTCATTTAAGACAACTGCACCCGAATCGGTCGCCATCCCCGGCTCAAAATCCCGGCCGGCAACAAACTGCCACCCTATCGTCCTTCCATAAGTGGCGGAAACCCCGATATCGGCAAAATCAGACACCATATGCGCATCCATCCCCTGCCAGGATACATCCGATGTATTGTCATCAGAACTCCATGCCGGGTCCGTAGATTCTGCCACCTCCGAAACCATGCCCGACCGTAACAAGTCGGCCCTTAACGCTCCGAAATGATCATGCAGTGCAGGCGACGGCATATAAGCATTGATCAGCCCCTCCCCACTATAACCTACCGGGCGGTCCTTGGCATACTGGATCTGCCTGAACACCACGATCGTCCCAATGATCAGCACCACCGACACCGTAAATTGCAAAACGACCAACACCCGCCGCGGAACAGCCGCAAATCTCCCGGTCTTAAACACGCCCTTCAATACCTTCACCGGCCGGAAGCTGCTCAGATACAGTGCCGGATAGCTTCCAGCAATCAATCCCGTCAGCACGGTAAAAGTCAATCCCGCTGCCCAAAAAGCCGGCCGTCCCCATAGGATCGTGATCTCTTTTCCAGAAAGCCTGTTGAAATACGGCATCGCCAGCTTCACCGCCAACAACGCCAGGAGAAAAGCCAGCGAAGCATAGAGCAGCGACTCTGTATAGAATTGCATCACCAGCTGCCGCCGCAACGAGCCTACGGCCTTCCGGATGCCCACCTCTTTGGCCCGGTTCGCGCTTCGGGCAGTGGAAAGATTCATAAAATTGATACATGCCAGCAACAACACGAAAAGCCCAATTATTCCAAACATCCACACATATTGTATCCTGCCGCCAGTGTTTCTGCCGTTACCGAATTCGCCGTACAAATGCCACTTGCTCATGGGATGCAGAAATAGCTCCGGCTTAAATGCCCGTTCTTTCGCATTGGCGTTTCGCCACTTGACGTCCCTGATATCCCGTGAGACAGCCGTCATATCGACATTATCCGCCAGTTCGACAAAACACAGATTGAAATTGTTACCCCAGTTCGTACGGCGCCGCTCGCTGATCCCATGGAGATAATACGCCCAAGGAGCAAAAAGATCGACCTCGTTCTGCCCAAGCATACTGTTTCGCGGGAGGTCATGATAAATTCCCACTACCGTAAAATTCGCCGTATCGTTAAGCTTTATGACCCGGTTCAGGGGATCGGTCTTCCCAAAAAGCGCCGTCGCCAGCCACTGCGATATGATTATCGAGGTTGGATCCTTGATCTTATCCATCGATCCTTCCACCATGGTCACGCCCAATATCTTTGGAGCATCCGCCTCGGTATAGTTGCCCGTCGTTATGAGCTTCTTCTCACCCACCTCCACTACCACGTCCTTGCTCCATGACGACAGCGCTACATACTTAAAATACTTTCCGTAATGCAAACGAAGCTCCTCGCCCAAAGGGATAGGGATCGTCTGCTGGGTCTGTACGTCCCCATTGAAGGATTGATTCTGCATAACCTGCGCCACCCGTTTATAATCCGGGTCATAATGATCGAAGGTCCATTCATCCCAAACCCATAACCCGATCAGCATAGCCACACCCATCCCGATAGCCAGGCCCACGATATTGATTACCGAACCCGCCCGATGCCTGCGCAGATTGCGCCAGGCCATCCGCAAATAGCTTTTTATCATAAGAAAAGTTTATTCGCTCCGTAACGCTTTTACAGGATTCATCACGCCGGCCCGCACCGCCTGATAGCTCACCGTCAATACCGTGACCAGGATCGCCCCCGCACCCGCTGCCGCAAAAATCCACCAGGGCATGCTGGTCCTATACGTGTAATGCCGTAACCATCCCGTCATAAAATAATACCCCACCGGCAACGCGATCACCAGCGCCACCCCCACGAGCATTAAAAAATCCTTGCTCAACAGCCGCCATATATTGAACACCGACGCCCCCAGCACCTTCCGCACCCCAATCTCCTTGACCCGCTGCTCCGCCATGAACGACGCCATCCCGAACAATCCCAGACAGCTGATAAAAATGGCTAATAGAGCAAACACCCCCGCCAGCCGGCCCACCCGCTCTTCCTGGGCAAATTTGATGGCGTAGTTCTTGTCTGCCCATCGATAATTGAACGGCTCGGCGGGCACATAGGTCTTCCACACCTTCGCAATAGCGTCCACCGCATCATGCGCGCTGGCACCAGGCGAGATCCGAAAATTCAAGTATTCCTGCGCACCACCATTGAGATAGTAGATCGTCTGCTTCACCGGCTCATATGGAGACTCCATCACCATGTCCCTGATCACCCCGATAATCTTCCTGTCCTTATCCCATAGCCGCACCACCTTCCCCACCGGCTGCTGCAACCCCATGTACCTCACTGCCGCCTCGTTCAACACGATGGCATCCGAATCGGTGAGCAGCTGACGCGAGAAATCACGCCCCGCCGCAAACCGCCATCCTACCGTCGTACCATAATCGTAGCTCACCCCCACATTGGCAAAATCCACCGTCATGGCCGGGTCCTTCCCCTCCCAGCTCACCGAACCCGTATTATTATTGACTTGCGTGGTCGGGCTCGTCGATTCAGCCATCTCCGTCACCATGCCAGTTCGCAAAAGATCATCCCGCATAGCTTCAAAATGTTTATGCATATCGCCGGTTACCGACTCCGCCATCACCAACCCATCCCGACTATAACCTATCGGCCGGTCCTTGGCATATTGGATCTCTTTGAACACCACAACGGTGCCGATGATCAGGATCACCGATATCGAAAATTGCAGCACCACCAGTACCTGTCTTGGAACCGCCGCATAACGGCCAGCCTTGAACGTCCCCTTCAACACCTTGGTCGGCCGGAAGGAAGAAAGATACAACGCCGGATAGCCGCCGGCGACCACACCTGTAATAAGCGTAAACAAAAGCCCCGCTATCCAAAACACCGGCTGATGCCAGGGCATCACGATGCTCTTGGCGGCAACGACATTGAAAAAAGGCAACAACAGCCTGGCTATACCTAACGCCAACCCAAAAGCGATCAACGCCGTCAGCAACGACTCGACAAAAAACATACCGATCAGCTGCTCCCGCATCGATCCCACCGTCTTCCGGATGCCCACCTCCTTCGCCCGCTTCCCACTCCTCGCCGTCGAAAGATTCATAAAATTGATACAGGCCAGCAACAACACAAAAAATCCTATCGTCCCAAACAACCGCACATACTGTATCCCTCCACCCGCTATCTTCCCATCCTGGAACTGTGAATACAAATGCCACTTGCTCATGGGATGCAAAAAAAGCTCGGGGTCAAAACGTTTGTCATCCGCCGTCACATACTTCAACTTGACATCCCTGATCTTCGCCGACACCGCATCCATATTGGTGCCATCTGCCAGCTCCACAAAACACTGAAAAGAATTATCGCCCCAATCCGTACGCACCCTGGGATCGACCACATGATCCACATAATAGTTCCACGGCGCCAGGAACACCGGCGCGTTTCGATGAAGCGTCGCATTGTCCGGCAGATCTTCATACACTCCCGCGACCGTGAAATTGTCCTTATTGTCCAGCCGCACCATCTTATTCAACGGATCGGCATTCCCAAAAAGCGAACGGGCCAGACTCTGCGCGATCAGGATCGAGCTCGGATTTTCCAACCCGTGCGCCCAGCCCTCGGTGACCCGCAACCCCAACACCTCCGGCGCATCAGGCTCCATAAAATTACCGAAGGGCATAAGCACCTTATCCCCCACCGACACGACATGCTGCCAGGACCACGACGCCATCACCACATGCCGGAAATCGCCGCTATAGTCTTTATGCAATACCGGCCCCAATGGCAAAGGGATCGCCTTCTGCGAACGCATGTTCCCGTTAAAGGTCTGCGTCTGCATCACCTGCGCCACCCGCTTATAATGCGGATCATAATGGTCGAACGTCAGCTCGTCCCAGATCCATAACCCGATCAAAAGCGAGACCGCCATCCCGATCGCCAACCCGGAAATATTGATGATGGAATGGCTCCTGTTCCTGCGCAAGGCACGCCAGGCAACCAGCAGATAATTTTTTAGCATAAAAAAATATACTCACAAGACATACCGGATTCTTACCCACTGTATATCAATAACCTACCTATACAAGCAACCCAAACGTTGTCCGATTTCGATACACCGGTTGTCCGTATATTAGCACCGCTATGCCAAACCTTCACATCAGACCCGCCACCACGACCGACCTGGAAACCCTCTACCGTTTCGAACAAGACCTCATCGCCACGGAAAGGCCCTTCAATCCCACCATCAAACCGGACCCCATTCACTATTATGACCTCGCCGCCATGATCGCCAGCCCCGACATCCATTTACTCGTCGCGGAATATGATGGCATCCTCGTCGGCTCCGGCTACGCCCGCATCGAGCCCGGCAGACCCTACCTCCTCCACCCCGTCCACGCCTACCTCGGCTTCATGTACGTCGAGCCCGCCCACCGCGGCAAGGACATCAACACCCGCATCATCCAAGCCCTCCGCCAGTGGGCCCTCTCCCGCGGCATCACCGAACTGCGTCTCGATGTCTACTGCGAGAATACCCGCGCCATCCGCGCCTACGAAAAAGCCGGCTTCATCCCCCACCTCCTCCATATGCGCCAACCCATCTGATCCCACCACCCGGCCGGCAACAAAAAAAAATTTCAAAAAAATTTGCGTAGCTAAATATCTACACATACATTTGTAGACAAATAGCTACACGATGAAAATAAGACGCGACGTTTTCCAGGCCATCGCCGACCCCACCAGGAGAGCCATCCTCCTGCTGGTGGCTACCCAAACAATGACGGCCGGCGCCATCGCCGCCAACTTCGACACGGCCCGCCCCACTGTCTCCAAACACCTGGCGATCCTCACGGAATGCGAACTCCTCCAGCCGGAACAGAACGGCCGCGAGATATACTATCACCTCAATCCTCAAAAAATGAAAGAAGTAGCCGAATTCATCGAGCCCTTCCGCAAAATGTGGGACGCCCGCTTCAACAAGCTCGAAGCCATGATGAAAAATTATAAACCAAATAAATAAACTACCATGGAACTAAAAACAAAGGTCAGCGCACCAGACGGCAAACAAGAGATCATCGTCACCCGGGACTTCGACCTGCCTGTAGAACTGTTGTTCAAAGCACATGTCGATCCGGAACTCCTCGGCCAATGGATGGGCACCAAAATCCTCAAAATGGAGGGCAAACCCCACGGCAGCTACCTGCTGGAAACCACCGATGACAAAGGCAAAGTCCTCTTCCGTGCAAACGGTGTCATCCACACCTTCATCCCAAACAGCAAGATCATCCGCACCTTCGAAATGGAAAATGCACCCATCGGCGTCCAACTCGAAGTCCAGAGTTTTGAAAAGCTCACCGACAACACCAGCAGGTTTACCGGGCGCACCATCTACGAAACGGTCGCACAAAGAGACCAGGTGGTGCAATTCGGTATGGAGAAGGGAGTCAACATGGCACACGACCGGCTTCAAGCCGTTATAGGAAAATTAAAGTGATCACCATTAAAAATAAACACCATGTCAAAGCGTAATAACATCATCTATTGGATCGCTACGCTCTGGGCGTCCCTCGGCCTGACGGCCACCGGCATCGTGCAGGTCTTCGGCAAGAATGCCGAACAGGCCCATGTGGCCAACCTGGGTTACCCCCACTATTTCATCACCCTGCTGGGTATCTGGAAATTCCTGGGCGTCATCGCCCTCCTGGTCCCCAAATTCCCCCTGGTGAAGGAATGGGCCTACGCCGGAGTCTTCTTCGTGATGACGGGCGCCCTCTACTCTCACCTCGTCGTGGGCGACCCTTTCTCGGAAATCTATCCCTGTGTGCTATTATTGGTCCTGATTTTGATATCTTGGTATTTCAGACCCGCAAGCAGAAAACTCATTCCGTTAACGCAAAAAAATCAATCGTATGAACCCCAAAGTAGACGAGTTCCTCAATAGAGCCACAAAATGGCAACCGGAAATGAAGAAACTACGCGAGATCGCACTTAGCTGCGGTCTCACCGAAGAGATCAAATGGGGCAAACCCTGCTACACCTCCAATGACAAGAACATCGTGGTCATCCAGGGATTCAAGGCCTATTCCGCTCTCTTATTCATCAAGGGCTATCTCGTGAGCGACCCCAAACACATCCTCGTCAAAACCGGCGAGAACACCGTCGTCGGCCGCCAGGCCCGTTTCACCGACGTCAAGGATATCCTCAAGGTCGAAGCCGCCCTCAAGGCCTGTATCAAAGACGCCATCAAAGTGGAAAAAGCCTCACTCGGATCGAAGACTATCGACCGGATTGCCAGCCGCAAACCTAAAAGCCCTAAAACAAAGCACACCCAAAGCAAAGCATAGCAACACGGCGCCGCCTCTGATCCCGCTACGCGGCTTACTCGCTACGCAAAGCGGTCACCGGATTCGCCGAAGCCGCCTTATAACCACGAATGCAAAGCACGATCAAGGCAACCAACAGCAACGCCCCAGCCCCGCCTGCAAAGATCCACCAGCTCAACTCGGCCCGATAAGCAAAATCAGCCAGCCATCTATGGCCGCCCCACCACGCGATCGGCATCGAGATCAGGATCGCTAAACCGATCAGTCGCATAAAATCCTTCGACAGCAACACCACGATCTGCATCGCCGAAGCACCGATCACCTTGCGAACCCCGATCTCCTTCCTGCGCTGGTTCGTAATATAGATCACCAACCCAAGCAAACCCAAACAGCTGATAAAGATAGCCAGCCCCGTCGCCCACATAAGCAACCGCGAAACATTTTCCTCCTGCGAATAGAACTTGGCGATCGACTCGTCAAAGAACTCATAGCTGAATTCATCTTCGGGATACACGGATTTATAGGCGTCCTGTATGCGAGCGATAATGCCCTTCCACGCAGCCGCATCCTGCTTCGGCAGTGCGATGGCAAACACCTCGACATCCCGAATGCCATTGACGATCGCCAGCGCTCGGATGGCTCTGTGCATCGAGGCCTGATGAAAATCGGCGACGACGCCTACAACAGGCAATGGCTGATCGTTCCATTTGATCCGCGCGCCTATGGCCTTCCGGGGATCGCTAAACCCGATAGTTCGGGCATAGGTCTCATTGATGATAAGCTCATTGATCGTATCGCACTCGGTGATGTTTCTACCCGCCAGCAAATGAAGATGAAAAAGCCGCATATAGTTGGTATCCGCACTCAAATACTGCAGATTCGACCTGATCTCATGTTTCCCATCGTTATATTTCGCATCGTTGGTACTGGTGCCACCGGAAGCAGGCGGTGCGGCCGCCTGACTGATCAACTCGATACCCGGAATAGCGGCCAGCTTTTGCGCCAGGACCTGCCGCTTGCCTTCGCCCTGACGCCACGGCGTCCAGAAGGTCAGGATCGCATCTTTCTTAAAACCCATCTCCGCATTGAGGGCGTAACTGATCTGCCTCGCCACCAGGATCGTCGCGATGATGAAGACCTGCGCTATCACGAACTGGGAAACTGTCAATGTCTTCCGCAACAAAAGCCCCCGGGTCTTGCCTGCCCCTATAGCCCATTGGTTCTTCAACACGGAGATCGGTTTAAAGGCGCTCAACACCAGGGCCGGATAGGCGCCGGACAACAAGCTTACTACAACAGCCAGCACCAGCAGAAAGACCAGTATCTCCGGCTGCTGCCGCACACTGAACACAACCTCCTTGGGAATAAAGTCGGCAAAGGCCCGCAACAACAGCGGCACCAGCACCACGCTAAGCAGCGTAGCGATCGATGTCAGCAAAAAGGTCTCGTTGAGGAATTGCAACGCGAGTTGTAACCGCTGACTGCCCATGGTCTTACGGATACCGATCTCCTTGGCCCGGCTCGCCGCCTGCGCCGTGGTGAGATTGATAAAATTGATACCCGCCAACAACAGCAGGAAGGCGGCAACGGCCACAAGCCCATACAGCGTAGGCCTGTGCGCCACTCGCCCGGTTTGATCGAAGATGCCAAAATCACTATCGAAATGCAGGTCCTTCAACGATCCGAGTACAAAAGCCCCGGTATCATGACTACCCGCCGCGGGTTTGTTGTGCTTATCATAGATTACCTTCAACTGTGCCGTTACACCGGCCACGCTGGTGCCGGGAGCCAACCTGACAAAAAGCTGCGAAGAGCTGGACGTACTTCCCCATTCCGTAAATC
The DNA here is from genome assembly GCA_025934485.1 of Chitinophagaceae bacterium. Lineage (GTDB taxonomy): Bacteria > Bacteroidota > Bacteroidia > Chitinophagales > Chitinophagaceae > Puia. Next base: position 6,389 of record JAICXX010000098.1, on the reverse strand, counting down.
CTTGGGGTTGCATCCGCTTCGTCAGCAGGGTGGCATAAGAGATGATCGTCTTACAATAGAAATCCGTATGACCGGGCAGGTCCTTCAGAACGCCCGTAACCGTAGTAGTAATACTGTCGGCTAAGATCACCTGCTTACCCATCACCTGAGCATACGGAAGACCCGGAAAATACCTTTTGGCACTGGTCTCCGTGAGCACCAGGGCATAAGGTCGCGAAAAAGCAGTAGCGGACGAACCGGCTAGCCACTTATAGCCTAATAACGAACAGTAAGCGCCATCGGCATAGGTAATGTCTTCCTGTTTGCGGTAGATGGACGGATTTTTGGCATCGGGATACGGAACGCTCACCTTCCTGATCTCATCTGCTGTCCGAAAAGGCGCCACCAATTCGAGACCCGAAACCTCGCTGGCTACTACCTGCGGAAGCGGATGGCATACCCCCGAGTTACGTATGGGCTCACCGGAAAAAACAAAGGACGACGAGATCCGGTAGATCCTGTCCCGTCCGGGCTCGAACTTATCAAAGCTAAGATCATACGAAACGATCAGATAGATCACGAGCGAAGCACTAATGCCAATCGCCAGCCCGAGTATATTGATAAGGGAGAAGGTCCTGTGCCGCCAGAAATTGCGGAGGGCAACCAGGAAATAGTTTTTCAGCATGTGAGTCGTGATGGTTAGCTTCCCGGCCACCAAAACGGTGCCATGATCTTGCCGTCTGTCGATCAAATCGTTAGCACCGCCAAAGCACTGGGCTGTCCGGTTTCGATACACTTTGTTGTGCGGTTGTGTGGCGCTACCCCAAAACCCTTAAAAATGCCACCAAAGTGGTATAGTTCATACCAGGACCCTGGGGTATATTTGTGGATTCCGTTGCTGACCTACGGTTTTTTCACTTTCAGCCATCGGCGGGTCCCTGTAAAAGGGGCCGCCGTTTTTGCTTTTTTAAAAGATACAGCGACTACCGGGGTAACGCCTCCAGCAAAGCAAGCGACGCCCAATTGGTCGCCGCGGCCGAAATAAACTGATTCTCATCGTACGGCGGAAAATCAGAGTCGATAAATGGCTGAATAGGATACGCCCGCGTCTCGACGATCCAGGCGCCCGTAAGATCCTGCGTCCTCAACAGCCAGGCAAGCCCCCGTTGATAGCACTCGTCGCTGGTCTTCACCACACCTGATTCCGCGAGTGCATAGAGCGCCTGACCCGTAGCATAAGCATCCCCATGCATCGTTGAAAGCTGAGACCAGGAGCCATCGGCATGCTGACAGCTCAGCAGACGTTTCACCATCGGCTCCATCTCCACCGGCGTCGCCCCGCACCAATGCAGACCCAATAGTTGAAATACCTGCTCCTGCGGAATATCGGTCTGATAGGCCACGAGCCACTCCCGCGTACGGCGGACAGCCTTCTCGACCCGCAAGGTCTTGACGGGTGAAGCAAAGTTTTCGATGGCATAGATGCAAAGCGCCGCCAGATGAGCTTCACCTCCTTCCAGGGGCGGCCGCCCAAATTCAGCACCGAAAGTTCCATCCGGTTTTTGGATATCCAGCAGATAATCCACAGGGATATCGGTATGCCGGTCCGGCGGATACTGATCAGCCTTCAACGCAAGCAGCGCATAGGCCGGAATGAACTTGGCAGCAATGAAATTGACTTGCAAATTCGGATTACACACAAATTGCAACCCGCCAAGCGCAGCATAGACCCGCGCCTTGCGAAAGGTGTCCGTAAAAGCCACTTGTTTGACCCTGCATTGCTCTTCTACCATCGCTGTAAGAATATTGTGATGACAGGAAATGCAATGCTGAGGCGTGCGATCCATAAATTTTTGTCCGCTGACCTGCAACAACGGCACACTTTTACTCAATGCCTGCCGGATATCGGCGACACTGGGACGCAAAGGTGCTGCCGTCCAGGCGACAAGCCCGCCTAAAACAACGACGACAAGTAATTTCCTTGACATAGTCAGTTCTTTTGGTTGAGTAATTGTTCGGAGCGCGTATGCCCCTTGTTAGCCGAAAGACTCCGGGGTGTATCACCGTTGATTGCCTTTTCCATCGGATCGGCGCCCCGAAGCAGCAACGCACGGGTCATATCAGGGTGATCGGTGAGACCCAATTGCACAAAATGCAATGCCGTAAAACCAGATTTGCTCTTGGCGTGTATATCGGCGCCATGATCCAGCAGATAAAAAAAGCTCTGCTCGTCGTCGTATACCGCCGCCATCATCAACGGCGTGAGACCACGCTCATTCGGCAGAACAGTATTCGGCATACCCACATTGACGCCGGCGCCATGCTCGACCAGCAACTTCATCGTGGCAAAACACCGGAAATTCATCGCCATGTTGATAGGATAATCCCCAAAAAAGGTAGTATCATTGGGCCGAAGCCCTAGCCCAAGCAGATAGCTCACCAGCACAGTGTCATCGGTCCCCGCGGCATTATAAAGCACCAGATTGTCGCGACCGCCTCGCGGATCGACGCCCTTTGCCACCAACTCCCGGAAAAGCGGAGTCGTCCCGGCAAAGCTGGCCAGCTTCACTAAAAGATTGAAGTGTTCCTTGGACAAAAGGACGGGATTGGCGCGCCCGTCCAGCAACACGCGGGTCTTGGCGGTATCGGGCACTGCCAGCCAAAGCGCGGTGATACTGTCTTCATCGGCAACATTGGGATGGGCGCCACGCTCGAGCAGCAAACGCATTTGCTCAACGGTTCCATATAGTGTTGCGGCCATTAACGCCGTAAACCCATGATCATCGGCATTGGGGTCGCTACCCGCATCGAGAGCCTGCTTCAGCCCGGCAAGATCGCCCGACCGGATAATACGGAACAGGGCCGAATCCCGCTGCGGCTGCGCGATCGATCGCACTGGCAGCATCAAGACAATGAGTACCGCCCAAAGGAGCATTCTATGAATACGCTTGGACATAACTTTTGTAGAAAGGTAGGATAGCCAGGTGGGGGAAGACAAAACAAATCTACGAACAACTGGCAAAAGCCGACGGACGTCGCGCTAGATTTCCAACAAATAAAAGGGAAATGGGTAGGCGGCCTTCGTAAGCACCGGCTTGGCCACATTGAAAACGCGGATCCCGCCGGGCAACGAGCCTTCCAGGTGCCCGGCATGCGCATGCCCGTGAAAGACAGCCGTCACCTGGCGCCGGACCAGCGGCTCTGCAAGCCGTGAGGAACCCAGAAAGGGATAGATCGGCTCGGGCTCCCCCTTGACGGTCTCCTGGATCGGCGAATAATGCAGCAATGCGATCTTTTTCAGATTCTCATATTGCTGGTCTAATCTGGCTAATGCCCTGTCGAGACTAAGCGCATCGTTGACCGCCTCCTGCACGAACGCCTTCATCGCCGCCTCGCCAAACATGGAAAGCATATAATTATCGAAGCCGCCGCCAAAACCTTTGATGCCCGCAAACCCGACATTGCCGATGGCTATAGCCTCGCCGTCTAAAATATGAACGGTGTCGCTTTGGATCATTTGCCGGATAGTCTTGTGCCTGCCCTTTTCATGGTCGTGATTGCCCAGCACGGCGATCACCGGGATGGCACACGTCTTCAGCTCTTCTTTCAGCACGGCGGCTTCCGCCTCATCGCCGGTGTTAGTGAGATCGCCGCAGATCAGCAGGACATCGGCCTGCTTCGAAGCCTCCCGGAAAAGATCGACCCATTTGCCCTTGTCGGTCTCGCGGACATGGATATCTGCGATAGCGGCAATACGCGTTTTCTGTTCCATCTAGATCGTTTTTATAGTCGTGACCTTATAATGCCAGTCCAGGATATCCGTGGCATATTGCGTCTGATCGATCAGCGGCCCACGGCAGATCTTCTCCACGGTAGGCGGGATATCGTACTGCTGCGCGGCACGTTGCAACAGATCGTCCATCAGTTTTCGCGGCACGATCTCCTGGAACGCGGAGGGATAGACGAACTGGAAGATCAGCAGTTCCGCCAGCAACAGCTGCCAGTGCCGGTCCAGCCGGAAAAGCAGGCGATCCCAGTCCAGATGCTGGCCTTGACGCACCAAAAGATGATTGACGTCCGCTCCGTCAAAACGTTCTCTGTTTTGCACAAAGGTCTTGCACCAGATCAGCTCCTCCACCGGGATCAGCCGCACCGGTATCCCCTGAAAGGTCGCCCCGGTACTATGCTGAAACCAGGTATCGTCCACCGAACAGATATTATTCGGTGAATCGAAGATGATGTCCATAAAGTTTTCGTCTTTAAAGACCTTGGCAAGCCAGCGGGCGTCGGTTTGTTCTACCCGGTAGCCCCGCTGGGCGAAGAAGTGCAGGATACGGGGACACTGCCTCGAACGGCAGAAGATGTCGAGGTCCTTGGTATAACGCGCGATGCCGGTATAAAAACAAAAGGCAAAGCCGCCACCCACCAGGAATTCTTCGCCAGATTCCCGTAGCAGTTCCAACGTTTCCCGGTAAAAGGGATGGATCTCCTGGATGACATCTTCCATTATCATGGAGATACCTCAATAAAAAACTATGCCCGCCCTGCCGCAGCCCGCTTAGACGTTGAGCCACACGATCTTTTGCTCACTCAGGGGTTGAGCCAAACGACCTTTTGCTCGGCTTTGTGCGGTTGTGCGATGATTTCCCCATACAACTCCGGCTTCCGTGCTTTTCGGTACCGATACCCGCCGGCCTGGGTCAGCTTTTCGGGCGTCAGAACCGCAAGCACAATCTCATTATCCATACTACGGCATTCCGCAACGATATCCCCAAAAGGATCGAGGATCATCGAACAGCCATTGTGGAGATGGTCATCGTCCATCCCGATGGCATTCGAAAAAAGGACATAGATCCCGTTGTCATAAGCGCGGGACGGGAGCCATTTCATCAGCCATTCCCGGCCCTTCAAACCATTGAACTCGATGCGAAGCGAGGTAGGATCGGTCTTCCGGTTCACCCAAAGCTTCGGGTCCACGACACCGGCGCCCGGTCGGGTCGAAGGGGTGCACATGGTAACATGCGGCATAAAGATGACATCCGCGCCAAGCAAAGCCGTCGCACGCACATTCTCCACGATATTGTTGTCATAACAGATCAGGATACCACATTTCCAACCGCAAAGATCGAAGACGGTATAGCTGGTACCCGGAAGAATGTCGGGATGAATAAAAGGATGGATCTTCCGGTGTTTGGCGATCACGCCTCCCCGGCCTACGCACACTTGGGCTTTATAGACCTTCCCTGCATCCAGCTCAAAAAGTCCGGCCAGAACAGTGATATCGTGTTTCCGCGCGATGGCGATCAAGCGCTCGACGCTGGGCCCAGCCGGAATAGGCTCCGCAATGTCCAACAGTTGCTCTCGGGTTAACCTCCGGGCAAAGCTATAACCTGTAATAGAGCATTCATGAAAGGCGACAACCCTGGCGCCCTGCGCGGCGGCTTTTCCGCTGAGCTCGTCGATCACGGCGAGATTAAAAGCCTTGTCGCCGCTGGCATGTTCGAACTGGGCGGTGGCGATGACTAGATTTTCCATACCGCAATATTAAGTGGTGTGGGTGGGAGAAAATTGTAAAAATGCGTCAGGCAGGCCCCGCCCCATGCCTCATTCCGCAAATTGAATAAAATTCAGCGCGAGAGCATCCCTTGCCGCAAAGTACTTCCCCGGCGTGATCCCCGTCTTCATCTTGAAGTCGCGGATGAGATGCGACTGATCGTAATACCCGAATTTATAGGCCAGCTGCGTCAGACTCTCCTGTTGGTGCAGCGCCTTGAGAAAATGTTGGGTCCGGAGGATGCCCGCGAATTGTTTTGGGGGGATGCCGACTGTCGTTTGGAAGACTCGCTCGAGCGTCCTCCTGCCGATCTCCAGCTCGGTAGCCAGCGCTTCAATGCCAGGTGTTTCCTGGCTCTTCAGCCATTCGAGGCTATGGATGATCATCGGGTCCGGCAGTCTCGCGTGCCGCTGCAAAAGAAAACGCTGTACCAGGTCCAGCCGCTGCTGATCCCCCGCAGCACGATGCAATTGCCTTTCCAGCTCCGTGGCTTCTCCGCGCCAAACCTGTCCGAGCGGCACCACCCTGTCCGTGAACGAGTTGGCGGCCAGACCGGTAAGCAATGCCAGGGCATAGGGCCGCAAGACAACGATAAAAGCGCCAATATCACCGGTGGATACCAAAGGATGCGGCCGGGTAACCTGGCCATAGACAAAACTCGCGGGGAGCAGCCCTGAACTGTCGCCGTGGCCCCCAAACGACTCGCCGTGGCCCTCGAACGACTCGCCGTGGCCCTCGAACCCGGCGCCGTAATTAAAGACGATCCCCGGATTCCCGTCCGGGATCAGCCGGTGGATCGTTCTCTGCGGAGCGGGACTCTCCAGGATCAAAAAATGTCTCACCAGATGCGCAAGTC
>JAICXX010000365.1 GCA_025934485.1 Chitinophagaceae bacterium | reverse complement strand
GGCCTGGGGTAACCTGCAGCCTACCCAGAACCTCGTCGATGACTACCTCATGAGCAACGGCAAACCCATCACCGATCCCACCTCCGGCTATGACCCCGAGCATCCCTATGTCAACCGCGAACAACGCTTCTACCAATCCATCGTGTATGACAGCTCCGAGTGGCAGGGCGATATCTGGGAATCCCGCATCGGCGGTAATAACCAGATCGACCTGGGCTCTACCAGCGACATTTCCAATACGGGCTATAACGCCCGCAAAACCCTCGATGAAAGCATCAACGGCGCAAACAGCCTTACCCTTTCACCGAATACTTCCAACTATACCATTTACCGCTATGCCGAAGTGCTGCTGAGCTACGCGGAAGCGCAAAACGAGGCTGTCGGACCCGATGCAAGTGTATGCGCGGCTGTTAATGCCGTAAAAGCCAGATCCGCGCTGCCGGCCGTTGCCGCCGGTCTGTCACAGGACAGCATGCGCACCGTCCTGCGCAGGGAACGACGCGTCGAATTCGCATTCGAAGACAAACGCTGGAACGATATCCGCCGCTGGGATATCACCACCAAAGGGCCCGCCGTGCTCACTAACCCCATGCTCGGTATGTTGATCCAACCCGGCCCCGGCGGAAGCCTGACCTATACCGAAGTAAATGTATTCAATAACAGTTTTTCTGAATATATGAACTGGATGCCCATTCCTGAAGCCGCTATGGAACAAAATAGTAAATTGGTGCAAAATGCCGGCTACTAAACCTAATGGATATTTTATGACGCTTAGACTGATCGCTTTTGTCCTCTTGTTCTCCGTTACATTGCAAGCCTTCCCACAACAGCACCTGACCATGCTAACCGCCGCCGACACCGCCGGCGTACCACCCGAGATCGAAGACCCCGAATGCATCGGAATAAACAAGCTACCCGCCCACGCCACCCTCATGCCCTATGCCAACCTGCAGCAAGCGCTGAACGCGAACCGGCACGCCTCGGATTTTTACCGGTCACTCAACGGCATGTGGAAATTTTACTATGTCGCCTGGCCACAGCAACGACCCAAAGATTTCTACCTCCCCTCGTACAACGTCGACAGCTGGAACGAGATCCCGGTGCCCTCGAACTGGCAGGTCCAGGGATATGGCACCCCCTACTACAGCAATTATACCTATATCTTCAAAAAGGACTTTCCCCATGTCATGAGTACCCCGCCCGTTAGCTGGACGGCGTACAAAGAACGCAACCCGGTGGGAAGCTATAGACGCGATTTCGAGGTGCCGGAAAACTGGGCGGGACGCCGTATCATCGTCACCTTCGATGGCGTCGATGCCGGCTTCTTCCTTTGGATCAACGGACAAAAAGTAGGTTACAGCGTCAATAGCCGCAATGCCGCCGAATTCGACATCACCGATAAGGTAAAACCCGGCAAGAATGTCATCGCCGTCGAAGTGTACCGGTTTACCGTCGGCTCCTATCTCGAAGACCAGGACATGTGGCGGCTAAGCGGCATCTTCCGCAATGTAACCCTATGGAGCACCCCAAGCTGCCACATCAGGGATTTTGCGATCACCACACCATTGGACGCCCAATACAAGGACGCGACACTGAACACCGTAGCAAAGATCAAAAACTATGGCGCGGAATCCACACAACCCGGATCGCTTTCCGTCGACCTCTACGATGGCAGGACACTGGTCGGTAAAGCCAAGGTCGATGTCCCCGCCTTGCAGCCCGGCGAGGAAAGACCCGTGACCGTTCGCCTCCCGGTAAAGGCGCCCAAAAAATGGACAGCCGAAACCCCGTATTTATATACGACCGTCCTTTCGATGCACGAGGGGGCGAACAGCGAGCTCATCTCCGCCAAAACAGGCTTCCGCAGCATCGAGATCAAAGGTCGCCGGTTCCTCATCAACGGCGTCCCCGTCAAACTCAAAGGCGTCAATCGCCACGAGAATTGGCCGGACGATGGCCATGCCGTCACCGAAGAGCAGATGATAAAAGACATCGTGCTGATAAAACAAGCGAATTGCAACCATGTCCGCACCTGTCATTATTCCGACGATCCGCACTGGTACGAACTCTGCGATGAATACGGCGTCTATGTCCTCGCCGAGGCCAACCTGGAATGCCATGGCTCCTGGGACGAGTTCAATGAAGACCCGCGCATAAAGGCGGCTATTATCGACCGGAACGTCGCCAACGTGGAGAACTTCAAAGATCATCCATCCGTCATCATCTGGTCGCTCGGTAATGAATGCGGTAGCGGAGGTTCCAACTTCCGGGCCGCGCTAAGCACCATCCGCCAGATCGATCCCACCCGCCCGACGCACTATCAGGGATTCGGTCTGCGCGGCGACAACCCTTCCGACATCGAAAGCCAGATGTACGACGCTGTGAGCGAACTGGCCGCCGCAGCAAGGGATACCACGATAAAAAAGCCTTATTACCTATGCGAGTATGCGCATTCCATGTTTAACTCCATGGGCAGCGTGGAAGACTATAACAAGCTGTTCGACGACGAGCCCAATCTGCTCGGCGGCTGTATCTGGGAATGGCAGGACCAGGGTATCTATAACCGGATAGACCCACATCATCCCATCACCGCTTATGGCGGCGGATTCGGCGAAGTCCCCAACGATCACTATTTTATCCACAAAGGGGTCGTATTCTCGGACCGTAGCCCCAAACCACAGTACCCCGAGCTCAAACACGCCTACCAATGGATCTCCATCTATCGGGTGGGCCAGGGCTATAT
>JAICXX010000263.1 GCA_025934485.1 Chitinophagaceae bacterium | reverse complement strand
GGGAGATACATGTCGATGGAAAAAGGGCCGATGGTTGTCATTAATCCAAGGATGAGGATATAGGTCACATAGGTCCGTTTACTCATCCCTTCCGAATGTAGCATGATCTTCTTTTTTGATTGCTTATCTTTGCAAAAAAATCGTCATGGGTATTGCCGATAGACTCTTTAACCTGAATAAAGAAAAATCCACCGCCAATCTCAAGGCCGGCCAGGATTTCCTCGAAGCCAATAAAAACAAGCCAGGTGTGGTGACCCTGCCCAGTGGGCTGCAATATGAGATACTGGTTGAAGGCTCTGGCCCCAAACCCGCTGCCTCCAACAAAGTGACCTGCCACTATCATGGTACGCTGATCGACGGCACCGTCTTCGATAGCTCCGTGCGTCGCGGTCAACCCGCAACCTTCCCGCTGAACCAGGTGATCAAAGGCTGGACCGAAGGGCTTCAGCTCATGCCCACAGGCAGCAAATGGCGGTTCTTTATCCCTCCGCACTTAGGCTATGGTGACAGGCAGGCAGGCGGACAGATCGGTCCCAACAGCACCCTGGTCTTCGACGTAGAGCTGCTGTCGTTTAGCTAGCGCTCCGGCGCGGCTTAAGCCGCCGGTTAAGCGATCCGTGTGTACAGGTTCAAGGCATCATAAACGACCACTTTCTCCCAAAGATGGCTGCAGTTCTTTATGAAGTCCTGGTGTAGCTGGTGCTTCTGGTAATTGGCTTGCCCGGAAAGATCTTCGAAGAACATCAGTTCCGATACCTGCCAGCTCGCGTCTACCACGTCCCGCTTTTCCGTGTGTGCAAGCACGCCGACATACAGCTCCTTGATCAGGGGGATGCCTGCCAGGGTCTTCAGACCGGTGATCAGCTGGTCCCGGTCTTCCACGGATGCGGGATTCTTCAGCCAGAAAAAGACATGATGCACGATCGGTGGCCTGCCGGTGCCGGACGTTTGAGCCAGCGTATTGGGCAAACCCAGCGCCGTCGCCGCCACCGTGGCCGCCCCTTTCTCGATGAAATCTCTTCGATTGTTTTTTTCCATGATCCCCCTAAGATACACAATTGATGGCTCAACTTCCTAATGAATAAGTTGACATAAAATCGCCAGTATTGCTTTACATAAGTTGTTATTTGGGTTGTGGTAATGTTGCCATAACTCAAATAGCCATGTATGGGAGACAATTCAAAAACAAATGGAATCATGTAAAGCGATTCATGGAAACCATCGGGATAAAAGCTGAAAAATTAACCATGGTTGACATTACGAAAATCCGTACAGTCTCTTTCCTTGACTGGCTTGAAACAACTGACAATTTTAAGAACAAATATGACTGAAAACGGGTTGCTGCTACCTGAAAATATGCAACATCCCCTGTTTTCAAACTGTTGGGGAGAAAGACTGACGCGGGCAGGCATCTTGAACATCCTGAGTACTTATGTGAGAATGGCAAGGGCTGCTGATCCCACGCTTATACCCGAAAATATAAGCTGCCATAGCCTTCGTCACAGCCGTACTATGCATCTGGTTCAAGCGGGAGTAAACCTGGTCTACATAAGAGATATCTTAGGGCACGAAAACGTACAGACGACAGAAATATACGCCGGGCTGACTCAAAACTGAAGCGCGAAGCAATAGAAAAAGCATATTCGAAAGTGGCGCCGGATACCAAGGTTAAGCCAGTATGGCAAGGAAATGGAAAAACTGACAATGAAGAGGACTAATTAGGAAATCAACATACAATTTTCTTCTTTTGGTATGCCAATCCGTACAGTACCTATCATAAAACCGAACAGTGCATCTGGAAAATACAATCTAATTTGTTGAAAAATAGCTAGTTAACATTTTGGCATACTATTTACGGCAACAAGTCATAACCACGCTGCATGTTCAAAAATTATCTGGTTGTCGCGCTCAGGAATCTGCTTCGGAACAAGACTTTTTCCGTGATCAATATTTTCGGATTGTCGATCGGGATCAGCTCGGCGCTCGTTATCTTCTGGATCGCCGACTATGAACTCTCCTTTGACAAGTTCGAGCCAGGCCGTGATCGCATCTACAAGGTAGTGCAGGACGCCAGCTTTTCCGGCAACCCTGTTCATGCTGCAGCAGTACCCGCGCCGCTGGGTAATGCGATCCATGATGAGCTCACGGGCATCGAGCTGACAGTCCCACTATTTAAATATCAGCCTCACGGAACGGCCAAGGTCTCTGTGCCAAACACTACCCGACTGTTCACCAAACAACCGGGCATCATCTATACCAACCCCGATTATTTCCGCCTCGTCCCCCATCAGTGGCTGGCCGGCTCGCCCCAGACCTCCATGAACGAGCCCCTCACGGTCGTGCTCACCGAAAGCCGCGCACGCCTGTACTTCCCGGATGAAGATCCCTTAAACACGGTTGGCAAACAGCTCACCTATGATAAGGATATGACCCTCACCGTCTCGGGCATCGTCAAAGACGAAGCGCAACACACCGACCTGGGGCCCGCTGAATTTATCTCCCATGCCACGATAGCCAAGACCTCGCAGCAGGATAATTTTATGATGACGGAGTGGAACGACTGGATGGCGTACTCCAATCTATATATAAAACTTTCCCCCGGCTCAACAAAAGCCGGTGTCGAAGCCCAATTAGCTGCTCTCTATAAAAAATACACAAAACCCGACCCCGATAACCCGGGCGGTTGGCGCCTGTCACTCCTGCCGTTGTCCGATATCCACTTCAATACCCTTTATCACACTTTTGGTCAGCGTATCGCTTCAAAGCCCACTCTCTACGGTCTGTTGGCCATTGCAGGCTTTCTACTATTGCTGGCCACCATTAACTTTATCAACTTGTCCACGGCCCAGGCTACCCGCCGCGCAAAGGAGATCGGTATCCGCAAGGCCATGGGCGGCTCCCGCTGGCAGCTTATTCGCCAATTCATCGGAGAAACCTTTCTCCTCGTCGCGCTGGCTACGCTTCTTTCCGTCGGGTTCGCCCCGCTCATGCTCGATGCCTTCGCCAGCTTCATCCCGTCCGATCTCCATGCCGACTGGTTAAGGCATCCTGGTAGCCTGCTCTTCCTCGCTGTCCTTGCTCTCGCGCTCACCTTCCTCGCTGGTCTCTATCCGGCCTTCCTTCTATCCGGCTTCAACCCCGTCCGGGTTTTGAAGGATCATTGGTTTACTCCTGATAGCCGCAGCAGCGGCGTTCGCCTGCGCAAAGGACTCACCGTCGGGCAATTCGTCATCGCCCAGTTCTTTGTCATAGCAACCATCGTCGTAGGAAAACAGATCTATTTCGGGCTCAACCAGGATCTAGGTTTCCGGCGCGACGCCATCGTCACATTCAATACCAATTGGGATACTGTCCCCTCCCGCCAACAACGGCTGTTCAATGCCCTGCAGGCCATGCCCGAGGTGGAAAAGGTCAGCAAGGGATTCCTTAGCCCTGGAAGCGGCGCTTCTATCGGCGACATAAAATTCAAGCCCCGGCCGGATGTTCATGCGGAAGTGATCTTTCGCTGGGGCGACAGCAACTACCTTCCGCTATATCAGATAAAACTCCTCGCCGGACGCAACGTCTATAACAGCGATACCATCCGCGAGGCCCTTGTCAATAACACTTACGCGCGAATGCTGGGCTATAGCAAACCCGAAGCCATCGTCGGGCAGTCACTTACCGTCAATGGAAAGGATGTGCCCATCGTGGGTGTCATGGCCGATTTCCACGAAGAATCCATGCACAAGGTCATTTCCCCCGTCGCATTCGTCAGCCGGGCCGGCGGCGTCTTTCACGTAAGGTTGAAGGCAGTTAATGCGGCCATCCTCGATAAACTCCAAAAGGCATTCAAAGAAGTCTATCCCGACACCGACTGGGAATACGTATTCGTCGAGGATGTTGTTGCCAATTGGTACAAGACGGAACAGAATACCATGTATCTTCTTTACTGGGCAACCGGCCTGACTATTCTGATCAGCTGTCTCGGCCTGTTAGGCCTGGTCATCTATACGACGAATACCCGGACAAAAGAGATCGGCATCCGCAAGGTGCTGGGTGCCGGGCTCAACAACATCATCACTACACTGTCCGGCGAATTTATCCGACTGGTTATCCTCGCTTCTGTTATCACCGTGCCTTTCGCCTGGTGGGCCGCCAACCTCTGGTTGCAGGATTTCGCCTATCGCACCCCGATAAACGCCTGGATATTTCTCGGAGGCGGCGCCGGGTTACTCGTCGTCGCGCTCATTACCCTCAGCATCCAAACGATCCGAGCAGCCACCGCCAACCCAATAAACAGCCTAAGAACTGAATGAGCCAGGTCGGACTGAGCTTTAGGAAGCGTTGAGTCAAAATTATGATCCGCCTTACCGAGCCTGAGGTGATAATTGTTCTTAATATTCGCTTCCAGCGCATCCCTGACCAGCCAAATCTGATCACCGATTTGGCATATTCCCAGTAGACCTCGATCAATACCTGATTATTCATGGCTGCAGCCTTCAGCTGCGCTTGCTGCACCTTGGCTTTCAAATAACCGCTTTTCCCATACTTCACGATTAGATATCAAATTTATCATCGATGAACTCATGCAAAAAATCAAAATACACTTAGCCCGAAGCCAACCAATCCCCCCTTTCATTTGTTCCCCACACATGCCACTCCTCCCCACCATGGGTAAAGCCCCGGCCGGCGCCCGGCTGCAGCGTATCCGCCGCTCCCCGAACTACGATGGAAAGATGTTCCGCAACCTGGTCCCCACCGAGGTGACCCGGAAAGGAGTCTCGATCTTCAGGATGCTCCGCGAATTCAGCAACCGCCCCAAAGACACGACGCCTCCCAAACCAATGCCCGGCGTCCAAACCAACCTCAAGACGCTGCCCGACGGCCAGGCCTCCTTAGTATGGTTCGGCCATTCGTCCTATTTGCTAAAAATGGACAAAACGCATATCCTCGTCGACCCCGTCTTCAGCGGCAACGCTTCGCCCTTTACTTTTTTCGCCAGGGCCTTCCCCGGCTCTAACGGCTATGGCGTGAAGGATATGCCGGACATCCTCGAGGCCGTCCTGCTGACACATGATCACTATGACCATCTTGACTACCAGACCATTCTCCAGCTTAAAACCCGGACAAATCACTTTTATACTTCCCTGGGCGTAGGCGCCCATCTCGAATACTGGGGCATCCCGCCGGAAAAGATCACGGAACTGGATTGGTGGGAAAGCGTCACTTTGGACGAAACAGGCCGGCCTACCGGGGGCGGCCTGCCCGGCAGCGAGAGCCGGCCCGGCAATGCAGGCCCGCTAACCCTTACCGCAACCCCCGGCCGTCATTTCTCCGGCCGTACTTTTAGGAGAGGCGGTGCCATCTGGTCCTCTTTCGTGCTGCAAGCACCGGGCTATAAACTGTTCCTCGGCGGCGACTCCGGCTACGAACAGCATTTTAAGGGCATCGGCGAACGTTTCGGTCCCTTCGATCTGGCCATCCTCGAATGCGGCCAATACCATGAGAACTGGCCCTTTATCCACATGATGCCGGAAGAGACCGTCCAGGCCGCCAGGGACCTCAAAGCGGCCACCCTGATGCCCGTCCACTGGGGGAAGTTCACCCTCGCGCTGCATCCCTGGAACGAACCCATTCGCCGGGTAACGGCCGCCGCCCAAAAGGCGGGCCTGCCCATCACTACTCCCCGGATCGGCGAGATCGTCAGCATTAACCGGCATTATCCCAGCGAGGCATGGTATGATTTTTTGTAAATTGTAGGTATGGAAGCGATCGTCAAAATCCTCGACATTAAGCAGGTCACGCACGACGTCAAACAGTTCCGCGTGGAGAAACCCAAAGGCTATCATTTCATACCCGGCCAGGCAACCGATGTTTCTATTAACCTGCCGGAATGGAAGGACAAAAAGAATCCGTTCACCTTCACCGGGCTGAACGACGATCCTTTTCTCCAGTTTACCATCAAAGGATACCCCGATCACCACGGCGTTACCGAACAGCTGCATAAGCTCAAGCCCGGCGACGAGATCATCGTTCGGGATGTCTGGGGCGCCATCGAGTACCAGGGACCAGGCGTTTTCCTCGCCGGTGGAGCAGGCGTCACGCCTTTCCTGGCGATATTCCGCGAGCTGCACCGCGAGCACAAAGCCCACCGCAACACACTGTATTTCTCCAATAAGACGATCGCAGATATCATCGAACACCAGGAACTCCTCGACATCCTCGGCGTTCGCGCTAATTTTATTATCACCAACGAAAAACCGGCAACAGGCTATTTCCACGGCCGTATCGACAAAAAATTCCTGCAGGATCAGCTCACCGAGTTCCACCAGCCTTTTTATGTTTGCGGTCCCGACGAGATGGTCAAAGAATTGACGGACACGCTCGCTGCACTCGGCGCTACGCCCGAATCGGTTGTCTTCGAGAAATAGTAAAATAGTCCATCAAAATAGTCAAACCTGACATTGCCGGGCGAACAGCCCGGCACTACCTTCATTTTACAATCACTATTGCTTTCTACGATTGCTTAAAATGAAGAAGTATTACGAAGAGTTCGAGCCCGGCCAGACCCGCCAAACCTCAGGCCGTACGATCACGGAAACGGACATCGTTCTCCATGCCGGGCAAACGGGCGATTTTTTCCCGCATCATATGGACGAGGAATGGTGCAATACCCAACCTTTTAAACATCGTATCGCTCACGGCACGCTCATTTTCAGCGTCGCTATCGGCCTTACCGCTGACCTGATCAACGAAGTCTCCATGACCTATGGCTATGACCGCCTCCGGTTCATCCGCCCCGTGTTCATCGGGGATACGATCCGCGCGGAAGTAAGGATCAAGTCCAAAGCCGACCACAAAAAACCGGGTTTCGGCCTGGTGATAGAGTCGGTGGAGGTGGCAAACCAGCACCGCGAAGTGGTGATGGCCTGCGAACATTTGCTATTGGTCCAAAAGGCCACAGCAGCAACCGAAGCCGCCACCGGCGGCTTGTCCGAAGGACGGACATTAGATTAAAACGAATGCCATGTCTGAACTAGCTTTGAGAGGGATCACCTGGGGGCATAGTCGCGGCTACACACCGCTGGTCGCCGC
>JAICXX010000170.1 GCA_025934485.1 Chitinophagaceae bacterium | reverse complement strand
CCATTCAGCGAGCGCCGAAAGCCGCGCCGCAATCTAGATCCCAAGATAGCTCCTCAGCATCTTGGAACGGGAATTCGACCGAAGCTTCGTAATCGCCTTATCCTTGATCTGCCGGACGCGCTCCCGCGTCAGATTGAACCGCTCCCCGATATCCTCCAGCGACATCGGATGGTCGACCCCGATCCCAAAGAAAAAGCAGATCACCTCCTTCTGCCGCTCCGTCAACGTCTTGAGCGACCGGTCGATCTCCTGTTTCAGCGATTCTTTATGCTCGATATTGGTCTCGGCACGCTCGGCATTGGGATTTTCGAGTACATCGATCAGCGTGTTGTCCTCTCCTTCGGACAACGGCGTATCCATCGAAACGTGCCGCGCCGCGATGCCCAATGTGGAAGAAACCTCCTCGATGTCGAGCTCCAGGATCTCGGCCAACTCTTCGGCTGAGGGTTCCCGTTCGAACTCCTGCTCCAGCTGCGAATACGCCTTCTGGATACGATTCGTCAGGCCCACTTTGTTCAACGGAAGCCGCACGATACGCGACTGCTCGGCCAGCGCCTGCAGGATACTCTGACGGATCCACCAAACTGCGTAGGAAATAAATTTGAAACCACGGGTCTCATCGAAGCGTTGGGCTGCCTTAATAAGGCCCAGGTTGCCCTCGTTAATCAGGTCAGGCAGGGACAGTCCCTGATTCTGATATTGCTTGGCTACGGATACCACAAAGCGGAGATTGGCTTTGGTAAGTTTATCAAGAGCTTTCTGATCTCCCTGCTTGATACGGATGGCGAGTTTTACTTCTTCCTCGGGACTGATCAACTCTACTTTCCCGATCTCCTGCAGGTACTTCTCGAGGCTCTGAGATTCACGATTAGTAATACTCTTCGTGATCTTCAGTTGACGCATGCTCATAGGCAGAGGTCTTTAAAGGGTTTTTAGGTTTTTAGCTGCTTGCTTTTAAAAGGATTATCTGGCTGTTTTTAATTAGCGTTGTAATCGGTTTAAGCGACGATTTTAATCTTCGTATAAAACGAGTTTATTGAGCTTTTCTTATATCAGGGCCGTTGCAGATGATTCGAGTGGATGCAATAAGCAATTTACTGAATTGGCCAAGGACTACCAATTAAATTAACAAATCATTGACTATCAATGTCGAAATGTTAAAAACCGATTAAAAACTACCCACTTTCCATAGGTATTTTTGACTTAAAAAAAATTTTGATACCTGAATTATTTTTTTATTATTGCACGGGGCTGGCCAACAGGTCAGCCTCGCGGGTTAATGATTCAATCGCATTAGATGAGTAAGAAACAAATATTTACATTAGAGTATCCGGTCAGATGTTCACCCTCGATCTTATACGAATTTTTAAGCACGCCTGCAGGACTGCAGGAGTGGTTTGCAGATAAAGTAGACGAACGGGATAATGTGTTCAGTTTTTCCTGGAATGGCACCACCGATAAGGCGGTAGTAACCGAAAGTGAATTCGAAAAATTCATCCGTTTCCACTGGATGGACGCGCCGGCCGAAGAGTTTTTCGAATTTCGCATCGAGAAATCGGAAGTGACAAACCAAACGATCCTCATCATCAAAGATTTTGCAGGAAGCAAGGGTGAAGTCAAGGACCAAAGTCAACTCTGGAGCTACCAGGTGAAAGACCTCTTTCACCGGCTCGGAAACTAATGCGCGCAACCGCACTCTAATCGTCGCGCACATCCGTGTCTCCTGTAGCACCCGCTGCCCCGGCGAATCCGTGGCCTCTTGCGCATCCGGGCTCCTTGCGCATCCGTGGCTCCCGGATAACACGGCTATCGGCCAGCGAACACGCCTATCCGCTAATCGACACGTCTATCCGCAAACGTCAGCCGGCCGTAGCACCTCCACGAGCTTCGTAAACAAACCCGCGAGCAACTCCGGCGCCTCTGCCCAACGGTCCAGCCCAACCGCCGCCGAAAGCTTAAAAAATCCACCCTCGCCAAGCACCCCTTCAAACACCCTAAGAGGCTGATACACCTCCTCCGTATGTTCATGCCGCCACTCATCCGGATGCACTCCCACAAAAAAACCCGCCGCCCCCAGCGCCACCCGCCGCTCGCGTATAACGCCGAGGTATAAGGTTTGGAACCGCCCCTTGAGATGAAGTGTAATGTTGAACCCATGCCCCCACAAAAACATCGTCCGGATCGCCAGGACATCCTCCCGCCCAAAGACTCGCGGATAATCGAGCATCACCCACGGCAACCCCCGATAATTCTCGCCCCGCGAAACCTTCGGATCACCCGGCTCTACCCGCAAGCCGCCCCCCGCAATGCCGCCCACCTCGATCGGCCGAATCGCCCCGGCCCCAGCGGCCCCAATACCAGCCCGAGCAACGCCCCCCGCCGCCCACACCTCCCGGTACGTCTCCGCAAGCCCCGCCATGATCCCCACCGCCTTGGCGACAATGGAATTCTTAGTTAAAATCCATCCCGGATCACTCACCAGCCGCAATTCCTCTGGCGAAAGTTGTAAATTTGCCGAATTCATCGTTTGGGCCTTCCGGCTTTTGGTTAAAAATAGCCTTCGGCCCAAACCGTTTAAAGATTGGCCTTCGGCCGAAAGGGCCGTGGCCCTTTTTGTAAAGATAACAAAACGCCCCGTGCTTAACCGCCTGTTCAAAAAGCTGGACATCCTGATCATCAAGGCCTTCATCGGCCCCTTTATAGCCACCTTCTTCATCACCACCTTCGTCCTGGTCCTCCAGTTCATGTGGCTGTATATCGATGACGTCGTCGGCAAGGGCATCGACACGATCACCGTCCTCCGCCTCCTGCTTTATGTCGCGGCCACCGTGGTCCCCCTGGCCCTGCCCCTCGCGGTCCTGCTCAGCAGCATCATGACACTCGGTAACCTCGGCGAAACCTACGAGCTCGTAGCCATCAAAAGCGCCGGCATTTCGCTGCTAAGATTTCTAAGACCCCTGGCCGTCGTCAGCTTCATCATCACCGTCATCGCCTTCTTTTTCAACAACAACGTCCTGCCCATCTCCAACCTCAAGATGCAGACGCTGAAATACGACATCATCGTTACCAAACCCGCCTTCGATATAAAGGAAGGAGTCTTCTTCGACAAGATCCCCGGCTTCGTGATCAAGATCGGCAAAAAGGAAAAAGACGATTCCACGATCCGCAACGTCGTCATCTACGAGCAGAACAATAACGGCCAGCAGGATAATATGATCATAGCCGACAGCGGCACTATGGTCGTTACCCCCGACAAACAATCGCTCGTCTTTACGCTCAAAGACGGCTGGCGTTATCAGGAGAAAGGCGAACGGAACGTCTACTCGGGAAGCGAACTGATTCGCATGGGCTTCAAGCGCTACAAAAAAGTCATGGACCTCAGCACGTTCACGATGAACCAAACGAACGATAGCGCCTTCAAAGGCAATTTCAACATGTTCACCGTCCCGCAGCTGAGCCATGCGATCGATTCGCTCAAACGCGTCGTGCAAAAAAATGTCGATCAGATCGACGTCGTCAGCGACCGCGTCTACCAGTTCCCGCGTTATCTCGATACCACCGGTTGGGAGAAGGTGGCCAGCGGCGATCTCAACAACCCCTACCTGCTTAAATACAGCGTGGCGCAGGATTCTCTCACGAAGCTCTGGACCCGCGATCGCAAGATCATCGACTCGACGCAGCAAGCCGCGCAGCTTGCCGCGCAACAAGCCGCAAAGGCCGCCAAAGCCCGGGCCGACAGCGCCCGCAAAGCCCAGGACCTTGCCAAGGCCAAGGCCAAAGCCAGTCCAACCAGCCCCGGTACCTCAGCAACCACCGCGAAGTCCACGCCGGTCCAGCCGCCGGCAGCCACCGCGAAAGCCACCCCCGGCCACCCAACAACACCAACGACGCCAACCACGCCAACCACGCCGAGCCACCCCGCCACACCCGCCATAAACGCCGTCACACTCACCATCGGCGGCGAACCCATAGGCAAGACCCCACCAAAAGCCCGCATCAACGACCTGATCCCCGACAGCGTCCGGACCACCGTCATCAGCCGCACCATCGACGCCATCAACCAGGTACGCGGCGAAACCAGCGGCCCCTACAGCTTTTTCCAGGTGCAAAAACACACCCTGCTGCAACACGAAATGGCCTGGCACGAAAAATTCACGCTCGCCGTCGCCTGTATGGTCATGTTCCTCATCGGCGCACCTCTAGGTTCGATCATCAGGAAGGGTGGGATAGGCATGCCCCTCGTCTTCGCCGTCGTCTTCTTCGTCATCTTCTTCCTGCTGAACAACTTCGGCAAAAAACTCGCGGGCTCCGACGTCCTCACCCCCGCAAACGGCCTCTGGCTGGCGACGTACGTCCTCACTCCCATGGGTCTGTTCCTGGTATGGAAAGCCCTGCATGATTCACAGCTATTCAACAAAGAATTCTACTTCCGCCTCTCCCGCAAACTACGCCCCCTCCTCGCCCGCATGACAAAATCCGGCAGGGAAAAAGCGAAAGCCGACAAGGATAAGAAGCAAGGGAGTGGGGAACCAGCCTCAGTAGCATAGATGAAGCGGCCGTTGCGTCGCACACTTCGCCTCCGGGCCACCTTCGACAAAATGCAGAAAAACGAAAAAATAGGAAACTAGCCGCATCCTCACTCATATCGGCAACGAAAAATAAAAAGTCGACCCATCTCCCTCCACACTCTCCACCCAGGTGCTCCCGCGATGCGCCTCCACGATCTGCCGGCTCAAAAACAATCCGACGCCCAAACCCTCCAGACTCCGCGTCTTCTCGGCCCGATAGAACCGATTGAAGATGTACGGCAATTCGCCCTTCGGGATACCCCTCCCTTTATCGACGACGGCCACGACCACGCGGCCATCCGGCACACTAGTCACCACCTCGACATAGGTACTGCTCCCGGAATATTTGATGGCATTGGAAAGATAATTGATCAACACCTGCATGACCTTGTCCCTGTCCGCGGAAAGCTGGATTCCCATCACGCCTTTCCGGCCGATCGAATGCGTAGGATGTGCCTGCTGCATGGTTTGGATACATTCAATGATCAACGCGTCGAGATCGAAGGTCTCTAATTGCAGCTCGTAATTACCCGAAATTATTTTAGTGGACTTATAAAGCTCATTGACCATCTTCTTCAGCCGCTCCGCGTTACGTTTGGTCCGGTCGACAAATTCGCCGAGGTCTTCAAGATCACGCTCGTTGATCAATCCGCCCAGCCACTCGATATTGAGCATGATATTCGTCAACGGATTCCGCAGCTCGTGGGCTACAAAGTTCAAGATGTCCTCCCGCTGCCGCTCCTGGTTCTTCTGGGTGGTGATGTCATGAAAGATCAAAAGGACATTGTCCTTGTCGCTATGATCCAGCAAGGCCAGGCTCACATCGAAACACCGCCTCCGCCCATGCCCGTCGGCCAGCTCCACCTGCAACGGCACCGGCCCAGCCGCCGCCGCCTGCGGCGGCGGCGGCCCCTGCGACCCCCCACCCCCCGGACTACCCGCCGTCGCATACCCCGACCCAATCCCCGACACATCCGCGGCACCACGCCCGGCTGCGGGAGCCCCGGAAGCATTCCTGCTCAGCATAGCCTGCACCGCCGCATACAGCTCATCCCCCCGATCCATCCCCTGCAACAACTGCCGGAACTCCACCAGGTGAAGATGCGGCTCGGCCAGCGAAAACAATTCCAGAAAGGCCCTGTTCGCCTTCAGCAGCCTGAGCTCCGGATCGAGCACCAACACGGCATCCTCGATCGATGCCAAAATACTCTCATTGAAATTATTCAGCCGGACGATCGACCGCTCCGACTCCTTTTGAACATGGATATTCTGAATGACCTTGAGGATACACCTGCGCCCCTGCGCATTCGTCAGCAACACCGATTCGCCGGACGCCCAAGTCAGCGAACCGCTTCGGTTGACGAGATAATTGTTGTCGAAGCTCTGCCCCTCCTCCACCACCGTCCGCACCTCCCGCATCGGCAGGTCCCTCTCCTGATCGGCCGCCGTAAACAACATCCCAAAATACTGCCCGATAAGATCCCCCTCTTCATAACCAAACGAGAGCAGGAATGCCCGGTTCACCTGCAAGATGATGCCCTCATCATCGAGCAGCAGCACCGAATTCTTTTTTGGGTTATCAAAAAGCGCGCGATAGTAGTCAAAAGAGGAAAAGTCCTCACCCGGATCATAGGCCATAACGAAAGTAGGTTTGAGTCTACGAATTTACCGATAAACCCAACACCAACACTTATATTTGCCCCATGCAACAATGGAAAGACTATCAGGCTCAACACAAAGATCGTTTTCTCAGCGAACTCCTCGAACTCCTGCGCATCCCCAGCATCAGCTCCCGCAGCGAACACAAGGCGGACATGCTGCAATGCGCGGAAGCCGTGAAACAACGCCTGCTGGATGCGGGCGTCGATAAAGCCGAAGTCTATCCCACCGCCGGCCATCCTGTCGTCTATGGCGAAAAGATCATCGATAAAAGCAAGCCCACCGTTCTCGTCTATGGTCACTACGACGTGCAGCCCGTCGACCCGCTCAACCTCTGGCACAGCAGCCCCTTCGAGCCGGTGATCAAGGACGGAAAGATCTATGCCCGCGGCTCGGCCGATGACAAAGGGCAATTCTATATGCATGTCAAGGCCTTCGAGACCATGATCCGCACGAACTCCCTTCCCACCAATGTCAAATTCATCATCGAAGGAGAAGAAGAGATCGGCAGCCCCAATCTCGCCACTTTCGTGAGCACCCATACCGATCTGCTGAAAGCCGATGTGATCCTCATCAGCGACACCGCCATGCTTAGCCTCGATACTCCCAGCATCGACATCGGCGTCCGGGGTCTCAGCTATATTGAGGTAGAGGTTACCGGGCCGAACCGGGATCTGCACAGCGGCGTCTACGGCGGCGCCGTGGCCAACCCTATCACCATGCTCGCGAAGATGATCGCCTCTTGTCATGATGCGGGCAACCACATCACCATTCCCGGCTTCTACGATGATGTCGTGGATGCCACGCCGGAAGAACGAAAGCTGATGGCGAAAGCCCCCTATAACGAAGATGAATACAGAAAGGACCTCGGCGTGACCCAGCTCTGGGGCGAAAAGGGGTATACGACCAATGAACGTACAGGCATCCGCCCCACGCTCGAGCTCAACGGCATCTGGGGCGGCTATACCGGCGAAGGCGCAAAGACCGTCCTCCCGTCGAAAGCATTTGCAAAGATCTCGGCCCGGCTGGTCCCCAATCAATCCTCCGGGGTCATCACGGAAAAGCTATTGACCTATTTCCGCCAGATCGCGCCCCCCGGCGTCACCGTCAAGGCCGAAGAGCACCATGGTGGCGAGCCCTATATGACGCCCATCGACAGCAAGGCCTACAAGGCCGCGGCCAGCGCCATCGAAGCTACTTTCCACAAGGCCCCGATCCCCGTGCGCGGCGGCGGCAGCATCCCCATCTGCTCGCTCTTCGAAAAATATCTCGGCATCAAGATCGTCTTTATGGGTTTTGGCCTCGACAGCGACAACCTCCATTCCCCCAACGAAAAATTCGACCTTGCGAACTTCTACAAGGGCATCGAGACCATCCCCTACTTCCACAAATTCTTCGCCGAAAAATAGTCCGCAGCTATGTCAGAGCCGAACACCAATCCCCCATCGGAAACGAACATCCTCGACGACGTCGAGTATACGTTTACGCAAGCCAGCAGCGGCAAGCGTTTCGGCAATTATCTCATAGACAGGATCTCGCTTCTTTTCGTTTGGAACTATGTTCTCTACAAACCCAATGTCGCGCTGCTTACCTTGATCTACAAGTACACGAATAGTAAAGAGCTGCTGTATGTTTGTGGCTATTCGATTGCGATCACGTTCTTCCTCTTTACTTTGGCGATCATGGAATCGGTCACCGGCGGTAAGACGCTGGGAAAATACATCACCCGCACCCGTGCCGTCAACCAAAACGGTTCACGGATAACTCCCAAGACCGCGATCCTCCGCTGCCTTTGCCGAATGGTTCCCTTCGACATCTTTTCTGCGTTGGGCAACCCCTGTTTTCCCTGGCATGACAGGTGGTCAAAAACCTATGTGATCGACGAGAGCCGGACGTCTCTTCCCCCCGCCGAACTCTATCGTTAACTATCTGAGGATCTCCGCCTTCTGCCGGATGAATTCGTCTTCCGTGAGCACACCCTCATCAAACAGCTGCTTCAACTGCCGAAGCTGATCGATCTTATCCTGCTGCGTGGCACCCGGCTTCCGCATCGTCACATTCGTATAACTATGCGACGAGGGTGGCGGCGGTGGCGGATTATTGTTTACAATAATCGTTTCTCGCCTATCCGCGCTGAGTGCCCAAATGAGCGCTCCTACCCACCCGATGAACGTCCAGCCTAAAAATAAGTTGAGCAAAAAGATGCCCAGACTGCTCGCCTTCCGGCGAAGAACGGCGACAATGGTCGGGAGAAAATAAGGGAAGAGGAGAAGGAAAGTGAAACCCCATCCGAGTCCCCATAGCCAACCTCCATGATAATGATGATACCACATGTAATGCAGAGATTAATTACTGCTATAAACTTAGCAAAAATTTGCCCATTCCAAGCATCCTCCGGCCAACCCGTCGGACCGTAGGCGCCCCTCTGTCTTGGGCGCCTGTCCGACTTCCGTCCTTCCCTTCCAGAAACCGCCCAACCCGCAACCCCCGCCACCCCATTGCAGCCGCCCGGCCTACATTAGCCGTCCAATAAACCTTTTCCTTCATGTCTATCTCCACCCGGTCAACTACAGGGTCCCAGTCGCAGCCAGCCCCCGACCCGGCATCGCCCCAAGAGTCCGCACCCGCCACCCGCACGAAATGGCGCATTTTCCTCCCCCTTCCCACCGGCAAACCGCTCGGCGTCCTGCTGCTGGCCATCCTTACCCTCCTGGCTGCCGTGGCGCTCCTCGAATTACCCGTGCTGCATCATACAAAAGGCAACATTCTCTTCCCGCTCGACAACGCGTATGTAAATATCACGGTGGGCCGCGACCTGGCCTTTTACCAGGTATGGGGGGTGTCTAAATATGCCTTTCAATCTGCCGCCTCGTCGCTACTCTATCCCATCGCCCTCGCGCCGATCTTTTTTATCCTCGGCGCGCATCTGATCATTCCCCTGGTCGTCAATCTCCTCGCGGCGGCCTATTTCCTGCTGCTGTTTCAAAGGGCGCTGATCCGTTACGGGTTTCCGCCTGCCCGTCAGGTCCTCGTCCTCATAGCCGCGATGGGCCTGACCCTCCTGCCGTTGCTGGTGGTCAGCGGGATGGAATATACCCTCCAGCTAGTATTCGTCTTCCTCTTCATGGACGTACTGGCCCAAACCCTCTCCGCCCCAAACCCCCCCGCCGCAGCCCCCGCGACCCTCTACATCTTCGCCGTCCTCGCCGTCGCCGCGCGCTACGAAGACCTCCTGGTCATTGCCCTGGGGGCTGTTCTCTTCGGCCTCCAAAAAGGCTGGAGACCCGCCGCCAAGCTGGCCGCGATCGCGGTCGCACCGATAATCCTCTTCGGCGTCATCAGCGTGATCAAGAAAAGCTATTTCCTCCCGAATACGATGCTGGTCGGCCCGTATCCCACCTATGCAGCGATCCTGGCCTTGGTCGCCACCGCAGCCGCCGCCTGGCTGATCATCCGATACAGCAACGTCGCCCCAAAGAGTCAGCCGATCCCCCCCGGCCATCCAGCCGCGAAGCCCCAGCCAACCCAAGCCAGCCAGGCATCACAGCCGCAGCCCGCGCAAGCCAGCCGCGTGATGCCGCCGCCAACAATCCCCGCCCTCGCCATCCTCGTCTTATTAGCCGTCCCCTTCACCGCCCGCAACGCCGCGAACCTCGCCCACTTCGAAAAGGATTGCGATCGCATCTACGACGAGCAATACCTCACCGCTAACTTTGTTCATCTGTATTATTTCAAACAAACGGTAGGCACTAACCAGCCCGGAGCCGTCAGCTACTTCTCCGAAGGGCGTAAGCTCGACTACACCGGCATCGCCAGCAACGACGTGGTCCGGATGACAAAGGAATACGGCTGGACCCCACGCTACGCCGACTCGTTAAGCAAAAAGGACGGCATCCGTGTAGCCATCGTAGCGGACCCATGGTTCCGTGCCGACCAGCTGCCGAAATGGACCAAAGTCGCCACCTGGGATATAGCCGAAGGCGCACCTTCAGCCACCAATCAATCCGCCCCGAACCAGCCCGCAGCCGCCATCCCATCTACCGCCGGTGAGCGAGCCGTCAATTTCTACGCCGTCGAAGCCTACGACACCACCTGGCTCCGCAAACGCCTCCACGAATACCAACACCTCCTCCCCTCCACCGTAGCGGTAAAGTATTATTAAGACACGCTAATGATTGTCGTTCCGACGAAAACCCTACCCCATTTTCAAGAGGGGAATCCCTAATTTTGCCCTATGCCCGACAAAGACGCAAAGGAAAAATTACGCCTCGATAAATATCTCTGGTCCATCCGCATCTTCAAGACCCGGTCTGAAGCCACGGATGCGTGCACAAAAGGCAAAGTGAAGTACAACGGGGACAGCGCCAAAGCGTCGAAGACCGTGAGCGTCGGCGACGAATACGAGATAAAGACGGAGCATCGGAGGTGGCGCATAAAAGTCACCGGCCTCCTTGATCACCGACTGCAATTTTCGCAGGCGGTCAATTATTATGTCGACATCACACCCGCCGAAGAGATCGAACGTCTCCAGTTCCAGGCGGCGAGCTTTAATACGGGCAAGCGCCAAAGCAAGATCGGCCGCCCCACCAAAAAACAACGCCGCGAGCTCGACGATTTTCTCGAAGAATAAAACCCGGCCCCATCGCCATTCCGCACCAGGAGCCGCCCCCCAACCACATCCCGCGCCGCCCTGGCGCCCCCGCGCTTTTTACCGTACTTATACGTACGTTTGCACCATGATGACCATTGATATCCTGAGCGTATTACCGGAGCTGTTGGAGTCGCCCTTTTCGCACTCCATCCTCAAACGCGCGCGAGACAAAGGCCTCCTCGAGATCCGCGTTCACCATCTCCGGCAATGGGCAGTCAACGAATACGGACAGGTAGACGATTACCAGTATGGCGGTGGCGCAGGTATGGTTATGATGCCCGAACCCCTCGCCGCGGCCATAGAGAGCCTTTCGAAGGAGCGGCCCTACGACGAGATCATTTACCTGACGCCCGATGGGCGGCGGCTGGAGCAGCGCATTGCGAACGGGCTATCGTTGAAGGGCAACCTCTTGTTGATATGCGGTCACTACAAAGGGATCGACGAGCGCATCCGCGACCGTTATGTGACGATGGAGCTGTCCATCGGCGACTATGTGCTGAGTGGCGGCGAACTGGCCGCGGCAGTGCTGGTGGATGCGATCGGCAGGCTGATCCCCGGCGTCCTCAATGACGAGACTTCGGCGCTGTTCGACAGCTTCCAGGATGATCTGCTGGCCCCGCCCGTCTATACAAGACCGGCGGAGTGGCGCGGCATGACCGTGCCCGATATATTGTTGAGCGGAGACCCCCGAAAGATCGAGGATTGGCGACATGAACAATCCCTCCAGCGCACCCGGGACCGACGCCCGGACTTGCTGAAGGGAGAATAAATGGGTAAAAGTACGGTTGGCGGCTGCGAACCACGCTGCATAGCAGCGGCCCAGGCAAATCCCCGACCTCAAAAAGGAAGTCGGCAACCCCCAACCGCGGGCAACATCATGCCGGGAATGCGCTTCGAGAAAAATTAGCGCATTCCCGGCAATACGCTAATGTCAGTGGAAAACACGGTAGCGTTTTCCACGCCTTGCGACAGGCTGCGAACGAGCTCCAGGTTAATATGCGGGAGATGCGCTTTCCAAAAATTAGTGCCTGTCCCGGCGTAAGCTAATGTCTGGCCTTCGGCCGCCACCTCCCGGCGGCCTGGCTAATGTCTGGCCTTCGGCCAATTGACCTCCGGTCAATTCAAAAGATAAGTCTTAGCAGACACACCGCCCCTCAGGCGGACCAGGGACAAGACCTTTCAACGAAGAACCATCGAGATCCAAATCAATAGTTGCAACACGAGATAATAACCAAGGATAAGGAGCGTGTTGATAACGATCGTTTTTCTCATAAGAACGGATTTTTCTGAATATGCCGGAATTGCGTGGGTGACGCCATTCCATATCCCCAAAAGGCACAAACTGTACCAAAGGCAGGTTATCCACATAGGAATTGTCCCTTAAAACAGATGAAAATTCTCCCGTAAATCCGGCAATCCCCGCTGCCAAAATCCCGCTGCAATTCAACTTCCATCCAGGGCATCTTCACCGCCAGGATGCCGCCCCGAAACCCCAAAGCCCCGTCGCCCTCCGGGTCAAAGCCCAAGCACCCCATAGCCCCGTCGCCTTCCGGCTCAAAGCCCAAGTCCCCGCAGCCCCGTCGCACTCACCCAAGTCCACCGCCCCGGGGTCCACCCACCCCAACCAAAACTCCCACAGCCACTCAAATCCCGCTGCCGCAAAAATCCCCGCAGCCGCAAAAATCCCCGCAGCCCCTCAAATCCCCGCAGCCGCAAAAATCCCCGCCGTAGTCGCCGCCCCTCTCAGCCCGCGCCCCCCCCCGCGATTCGACCATGCTCAAACAAGCCACCAGGCCGACCCCAGCAGCAAAAATCCCCCGCCGCGAATCCCCCCGCCACCCCCCCCACCCCCCCCCCAAAAAAATTTTTAATCATTTTAATTGCGCCGTGGGCCGGAAGTTTTACGGGCAAAAAAGTTTATTACAGGGTTTACACGTGTT
>JAICXX010000355.1 GCA_025934485.1 Chitinophagaceae bacterium | reverse complement strand
TTCTTCGGTCGCCAGGGCATCGAACAGGGTCGGCATACTTATTTTGTCTTCGGCAGCCCGGCAATAAGACGCGCCGTCAAGGAAATAGCCGGGATTCAATTCGAAGCCGATACCTTGCCGCTCCTCGAGGACTGCCATGTAGGGTACTGTCATTACCCCGCCGAAGGGATCGAGGATCTTGTCGCCCGGATTGCTCATTTGAAGGATCACCCGCCGCACCAGGTCGAGCTGCAGTGGACAGATATGCAACTCCTTTCCCTTCGCGTGCTGGCTGCCGTTGAGCGTCAACATCCGGGTGATATCGGTCCATACATCATCAGACCAGGATTGGGGCTGCAGGAGCATGAAATCGGACGGTAACTTGCCTACCGCTTCCAAGGCCTCGCCGATCCGGACATGATGATCGAAGTCATAGACGGTCTTTAATGAGTGCTCGCTGAATAGTTTGAAAATCGCGTCATGATCCAGCCGGGTAATTTCTTCCGGAGTCAATAAGCGATCGCCAGCGCTGCGGGCAAAGCCGTGAGCATCGAATTGCCATCTGGCGCGCGAATATCTCGCCTTCGTCTTGACTACCGGAATATCGGCGTACGCGTTGCTGTTGTCGGATGGCGGTTTGCGGAACAGGAGTAAATACTCCGGCATCCCGACGCCCATTTTCGAACCGTCTTTACATTGCTCCGTCCAACCCAGCCGGTAAGTTTGGTTGTTCTCCCGCACTACATCGGTGACAATGGTTTTCACGCCGAGATATCCAAATCCATGCTTTACGCAGTGCGCGGTGACGTGCATATGAAACGGGTACACCGTCTGAAAACCCAGGCCTGTCATGCCGCCGGGAACAATGCGATCTTTCACGTGGATCGCCATGATCCTGCCCGGCATAAGCTTGCGAAATATAGCCGGGGTCAAATAATCCATCTGCCGGAAAAAATCATCGTTGCCGTCGTTATGACCGAAGTCCGCGAAGTTGGGGCTGTATTCATATTGAGTGCTGAAGGGCCAGGAAGTAAGCACCAAGCCGATTGAATTATCTTCCAAGCGGTCAGTCTCAAGGACGGCATCGTTATTCACCAGAAGGTGATTTTTGCCGGTGATCTCGACCCTTTCCACACCCATCTTTCGGGTCAGGATCTTAGCCATTGCCTGTTGGCTTAGGCCGAATTCTTTCACTATCTCGATCATATGTGCGACCATTTTATTGTGTTGCTGCCATTTTCTTTCCAACTGGCGCCGGATTTCCCGCTCCGCTTCGGTATAGATCAGGTCGATCCGCACCTGGTGTGTCTGAAGGAACCGCGCCAGCCGATGGATAGATTGTATGAAATCATTGAACTTGAACCCGATACCCAGATAGATTGCCCAGTGACAATGCCGCTGCAGGTTGCACCCGCTTCCCAACATGATCGGCTTGGCACCGATCTCCTGGATCAGCCCGTCAGAAAAGCCCGCGACAGCTATTTCCCGCTCGTCAAGGTCCTGGCGTCCGTAAACGGTAGTTACTCCGGGGATAGCCTTCTCAATGGCCTCTCGCTCAGGCTCGAGGTCATGCCAGATGATTCTATGGGCTTCCGGATCCTCGGCGCGGAGCTCGAGCATTTTATCGATCCGAGACGTAAGACTCTCCCGCTTTTCCCGGGCGCTGTCCTGGATGCCGCAGGCGACGTTTTTGAACATTCTGCCCTGGCCGTTCTTTTCCGGTATCGCCGAGCTGTGATCGGACGGCAATTCGTGCCAGCGGATATCCAGCGGGGGCAGCTCGTAGCCGGCATCGTCGGCGCTATTTCCGGTCAAATCCGAAGGCTTTGTAACGAATAAAGCCCAACTCGCGACCCACAACCAAAACTCTTTTTCTTTATGCTTATGAATCGTTAACTTATCGGCCTTTGTGCTGTCCCTTTTGAAGAACCTGGTCTTTGCCTGACTGGTGTCCATTACTCCCAGAAAGTCGGCATAAGCGAGTAGCTCTATATATTCATTCGGCGAAGGTGTCGCCGTAGCTACGAACCGGTAAGGCACGAATTCGGTGCCCCGTCTGTCTCCGCATGGACCGGCATCGCCCGTAAAAAGGCGCATAAATTCGCGGAAGGTCTTCGATCCGCCGAATCCGCGACGACAGCTTGCTTCATCCAAAGAGACAACCTTGAAGATGCGAGGATCCAGTTTACCATCGCGTATCGTCTCATAGTTTGTGAGATAAATGTCTGGTTCCTTTTCAATCTCTTCTTCGCGGCGAATAAATTTAGGGGGCGTCGCCCAACCAAGGATATTTACCGCATCCCGAATAAATTCTTGTCTGACGCCTAGTGGGCAAACAATGAGCCCGCGACCGCTTTCCCTTTTCGAAATGATCCGGACTGCCTCCAGCTGCGTAACCGTCTTATGAAGCCCAAAAGAGGCGAAGCAGGCTCGGCGGCCGCCGTTGACCAGCCATTTTACCATGAGCCGGTTGTGTGGCTTCAGCGCACGGCTGATCTCGTCGTCATTGATCTCGAAGCCTTCGTTCTGCGCGAGCCTGACCTTACTTTTCAAAAAGTCCTGGTATATGGGTCTTTCAATGGGCATCTATAAAATTATTTCCGATGTTTTGTAATTTGCTTCGAAGACCGCCCGCGCGAAACCCGCAGGCGTTTCGCTACGCTTGTTTTGCCGCTCTTCTCCCGGCCACATCTCCCATATCTTTTGTGTTGTCCCATCGGGCTTTCTGATATATTCCCGCTCCGGCATGACGAATCCGTTTCCGGTCCAAAGACAGGTTAGCTTTTGATAACCATCGCCATAAAACCAGGGTTGAAAAGTGTAGTCGCAGGCCCTGAAATGGGTAGGGATAACTCCGGATGGGTTTTCTACGCAGAAAGGCGCGCCAGACCAGCTGGCCGCACAGTAGCAGGAGTTGAACAAGAGAAGACCATCGCAGAGCTGCGGGATACCTTTTTTGGGAGTCGCGCCGTTCTTGTTGCTCATATCCCGGGCTCCGGATTTGCTCGTGAGATGCGTACAGACAGGGAATGCGGCCACGAAAACTATCCGGGCGCCAGCGGGAGGCGTCCAATATCTTGCATCGCCATATGTAAAAATTACGCGCCCCCCCCCCTCGAATTCCTTAACGACATTGTTTCTTACGGGATGTTGAAGGTCTACGCAATAGCAAGTAAGCCCAGCCTCAGCCCACGGCGTCGCCATAATTCCGGATTTGTCGCACAGAGAGATCATGATCTCTTCTCCGACGAAAGGTAAATAAGGCGCATATGACTTCTTCCTGGGCATTTATGAATATTGTTAGGCTTTTATTAAATAGCTTCAACAAAATTTCCGTTCACCAAAGAATAGAAGATATCTTCTTTGATAATCTCACCATCGACCATCGCGGTCTTGACTTCCTTCAGGCGATATCCTTCGTTAGGTGAAT
>JAICXX010000244.1 GCA_025934485.1 Chitinophagaceae bacterium | reverse complement strand
TCTCTTTGGAGCGCCTGATGGAGCAGGCGGGCGATGCTGCGGAGATCCTGGGCGTACAGCTCGAGCTGCTGTATGATCCTATATGGGAAAGTGAGGTCATCGATAGGATCAGGCGGCGGTCACCCGCACGGGAGGCGGTGCTTGGAGCGACTGAACGCGTGATGAACATGTTCCTGGAAATGGAAGACGCCTATATGCGGGAGCGGTCGGCGGATATCCGCGATATGGGGAACCGGCTGGTCCGGGTGTTGGATGGCGGGGCGCTGGACGCTTTGCCGGGTGAAGGAGAATGGATCGTTGTCGCAGAGGAGCTGACGCCCAGCGATACCATCGGGCGGGGTAGCCGGGTGGTGGGGTTTGTGACACAGGCCGGGGGCGCGACATCGCATGCGGCTATTGTCGCACGGTTGCGGGGACTGCCTGCCGTGACCGGTGTGAGCACGGCGATGGTGGCTCATGGAGACTGGGTGGCGCTGGACGGTGAAACCGGAATCGTACTGGTGAATCCTTCGCTTGCGGAACTGGGAGAATATAGCTTGAAAAAGCAGGCGTTTGCCGAGCGGCGGCGGTTGCTGGCCACGCTGAAGGACCGGGAGGCGGTGACACTCGATGGCGTGCGGATCGAGCTGCTGGCCAATATCGGGTCGGCAGCGGATATGGAAGTTTCATTGGCACAGGGTGCGGAAGGCGTGGGCTTGTTGCGTACGGAGCTGCTCTTTATGGACCGCGATACATTGCCGACGGAAGAAGAACAATTTCAATTTTATAAACGGGTGCTGTTGCACGCGGCGGGGCGGCCGGTGACGATACGGACACTGGATATCGGCGGGGATAAACCCCTACCCTATATGGACCTGATGCCCGAGGCCAATCCATTCCTGGGCTACAGGGCGATCCGCATCTGCCTGGACCGGCCGGCGCTATTCCTCACACAGCTGCGGGCCATCTTACGGGCAAGTATATTCGGGAAATGCCGGATCATGTTCCCCATGATCTCGGGTGTCCGCGAATTGCTACAGGCGAAGGCTTTTGTCGCCGTGGCACAAGCCGACCTGCGGGCGGCCGGCCAACCTTTCGATGAAGCCGTGCCGGTGGGTGTGATGATCGAGATCCCCTCCGCGGCATTGACGGCCGACGTGCTGGCGCAAACGGCTGATTTTTTTAGCATCGGGACCAACGATCTTACCCAGTACGTGCTTGCCGTGGACCGGATGAACGAGCAGATCGCCGGCCTTTATGACCCGTATCATCCTGCGGTGTTGCGGCTCATACGAGAGGTTATCATGCAAGGGCATAAGCATGGGATCCCCGTGGGGATGTGCGGCGAGCTGGCGGGTGATCCGCGGGCTACGGAGCTTTTGTTGGGGATGGGGCTGCGGGAGTTTTCGATGACTGCCGGCTCGATCCCGCTGGTGAAGGAGGTGATTTTACAATTCAAAACCGTATGATCAGCAAAACATATACGATATTAGCGTTGGAGGGCATGCATGCGCGGCCGGCTACGGCGATGGTGAAGCTGGCGAAACAGTTTCAGAGTGCCATTGCTTTAAAGTATGGAGAGAAGTCGGCGAAGCTCAACAGCCTGCTGGCTGTGCTGGCCCTGGGGATCAAGGGAGGAGCCACGATCGTCGTCGACATCGACGGCGCGGATGAAGGAGCTGCAGCCACGGCTTTCGACACTTTTTTTTCAGCGAATTTAAAAGACTGGTAATATGCGCATAACTATTACGAAGAACGAACGGGAGTTCGATACCACTGCGGCCTGGCGGATCATCGGGCAGATGGTACAGAAGCCGGATGCGGTGATCGGGTTATCGACGGGGAACACAACTCCCGGGATGCACCGGATCGTCAGCGATATCTTCACCAGGTATCCTTTTGACGTCTCGCGAGTGACGCTCTTCAATGTCGATGAGCTCACGAATCTGCCGCGCGAATATTCCGGCAGCTGTTATACGATGATCCTGAATCAGATCGCGGGGCCTTTGGGGTTGCGTGAAGAGCAATTCATCATGCCGCCGACGATGTCCGAGGATTTCGAGGCGGAGGCGCGGCTTTTCGAGCAGCGGCTGGCTGAGCGTGGCGGCGCCGATCTGCAGATGTTGGGCATCGGCCTGAACGGGCATATCGGGATCAATCAGCCCGGGACGCCCTTTGAAAGCGAGACCTGGGTGTCGCCGATGGACCCCGATTTCGAGGCGCGGGTACGACGGGAGACGCAAGTCCCTG
Source organism: Chitinophagaceae bacterium (assembly GCA_025934485.1). Classification (GTDB taxonomy): domain Bacteria; phylum Bacteroidota; class Bacteroidia; order Chitinophagales; family Chitinophagaceae; genus Puia. The sequence continues at coordinate 5,696 of JAICXX010000244.1, read as the reverse complement.
CTTCCACCGTGCTTGGCGGGCTTACGCGGGGTATCAAGAATATCATGCAGACGAGGAAGATCGTGTTGATCGCTAAAGGCGAACATAAAGCGGAGATCATAGAGAAGGCGATCCTGGGGCCGGTTCTAACGGATATACCGGCAAGCGTGTTGCAACTGCATCCTAACTGTGAGATCCTGCTGGATGCGGCTGCGGGGGCGCGGATCGCTGAGCGCGCGGCGGCGCGGGGATGGGAGTGGTAAACTCGCGGCTGGCCGCACGGCTGGCCGCGGCAGGGTATGCGGCAGCTACTCGTTCATCGCGGTGAGTGCATTCAGGAACCAGGCGGCGTGCGGAAGCCATTGTTCGGTCCAGCGCCATTCGTTGCCATTGTCCTCTTCACGGAAGTCGATGCCCCTGCCGTCGCCGTGGTCTTTGCCGCCGGTGATGCCATTGGAGATGCCGCCGCGCTGGGAGCCATGGCCATAGTTGGAATGCATATAGGGGACGTTGTTGGCGCCGAACTGATACATGAAGCAGATATTATACGGATTACATCCGAGGATCCAGGAGTATTGCCGGGCGGCGAACAGCCTGAGAGAATCTGCAGCTTTTTGATCGAATCGGCTTCCGAGTACCGCGGCCGTTGCTAACGATCCTAAACGAGCATTCTCGCCCTGCCACCACCAACCGGTTTCGTTGTCGTGGGGAATGAAGAAGCCATCTTTTATCTCGCCTTTATAGCTGAAGGTCTGACGCGCATACCCAAAGGGGTTGGCGACCTCGCCGCTGACGCGGAGATTATACGCGAGGGCCTTGTCGATGGTTTCGATCGCGGGGCTGCGATAGGCCGCGTCCGTTTCCTTGTCGAGATAACGGATAAGGGCGACGATGGGCATACCGGCGTCGGAGGCATGCCAAAAAGGACGATTGCCGTCACCCGTGATAAAATACCCCTGCGGTGTCATGCGGTGTGCCAGGTGACCTGCGCGCATACGAGCCTGGTCGCGATAGTAATCGTTATTGGTGGCGATCCACAATTCTGTTGCGGCCATGAGGGCGCAGTAGTCATCGATGATGTTCTCCTTACCGTCGTCATCGTATTTGGTATTGTTGATAACGAGGTGAGCATAGGCGCGTTTCGCAGCATCGAGGTATTGCTGTGCGGTATAGTCGCTGTTCATACCCCAGCGGGAGATGCGGGCCAGCGCGGCGATGGCCATGCCGCCGCCTTCGCGAAAGGCGCATTGGTATTCATTGGTGGTGACGCTGTTGGCGCGCAGGCCTACGATGCGGCGCGCTTCGGGGTCTTTGTTGAAATAGCTGAAGACGGTCATGTAAAAATATCCTGCCGTGTCGAGCGAGCGCATGATATAATCTGCGCCATACAGGGCTTCGGCGGTCAGCGAATCCGTAAGGCCCCAGCTTGCGAGTTTGTCGCGGAGCTTTTCGCCGGTGTTGACGAGCGACCACGTGACGAGGGGTATCTGTTGTGGCGACATGAAGTTGGCATAGGCGAGATGCGAGAAATATTTGCTGACGTCGCCGGAGGCGTCGCACCAGCCGCCATGGAGATCGACGCGGCGGTCGCTGCCATACAGCAGGATGTGGCTGTCGGCCTGTAATTCCTGCGGGCTGTTGGCGCGTTGCTCGTGGTAATAATGAATGATAGCGCTAAAAAGCGAACGGGCCCAGTCGGGCCCGCCTATTGTAAATGTTGTGGAGTGAAGTTGTCCGAGTTGAAGATGGTAGGTACCCGGACTCGTGAGACTCGAAAAATCGGCCTCATAGTATTCGCGGCCCGGAGCCCAGTCCGTGATGGATTGTGGGGCGTCCAACTTGCCGGTGAAGGCGGTGTTGCCTTGTGCGTCGAGCACCGTGTAATTGGTGCTGGCCAGCGCCGTGTCGCTGCTAACGACGGCGATCTTGGGCGCATTGGGCGGGAAGATGGCCTGGTTGACGGAGACGCTGGTTGTAGGCGGTATCGAACGAGGACGATCTTCGGGTGCGGCGCCGAAATCCTTTTTAGCTTTATCACCCATAAATAATTTGAGCGTGGAGCCGGCTTTGATGTCCTTGAAGTCGATGTACGATTTGGTGTAAGGCCTGCCATCGAGGGTGGCCCGCTGGATATAGATGTTCTTGTTGCCGAAATTTTCCGTCTCTAGGGTAAACTGTTTCCCCTCGCCTACTTTGAGAACGGCGCGCCGTACCAGCGGAGTACCGAAGACGAAGACACCGTTGGCGGGGTTCACAGGGTAAAAGCCGAGGGCCGACATGACATACCATGCGCTCATTTGGCCGCAGTCGTCGTTGCCACAGAGTCCGTCCGGTTTTGCCGTATACATCTCACGGGCGATCTGCGCGATCCTCTCGCTATTCTTCCATTGGTAGCCGGCGAAGGCATAGAGGTAGGGAATATGATGATTGGGTTCGTTGCCCTGGGCGTACATCCCCACGAGACCGGAGATATCCGGGGGAGCTCCACTGCCAAGCGAGCCGGTGATGGTGAATAGGCTATCGAGCTTGGCCACAAAGGGTTTGTCGCCTCCCATGAGTGCAATCAGCTTTTCCGGGTCTTGCGGGACCAGCCAGGTATATTGCCAGGCGTTCCCTTCGGTATAATCGTTCCAGTCGTTGGTCGTCTGGTAGGGCTGGAAGGGATTGAGGGAGGCGCGGAACTGCCCATCGGCGAGCACGGGCGTCATGAATTTTGTCGCGGGGTCGAAATAGCGGTTGAAATATTGGGCGCGTTTTGCATAGAGGGCCGCGTCATCGGTTTTACCGAGGCTGGCGGCGACGCGGGAGATACACCAGTCGTCCACGGCGTATTCCAGTGCCTTCGATACCGATTCGCGTTCTTTGTCGGCGGGGATATAGCCTTCCTGTTTGACATAGTTCATGCCGTAGTCGTCACGGGTCGAGGAGGCCTTCATGGCTTCGAGGGCCAGGTTGGCGTCGAAACCGTGATACCCATTGAGCATGGCGCCGGCGATGATGGGTACGGCGCTATAGCCGACCATACAATCCGTCTCGCGACCCTGGAGGTGCCAGATGGGCAGCTTACCCTGCTGGGTATAAATGGCCAGCATGGTGTTGACGATATCGTTCACCCGGTCCGGCTGGACCAGGGTCATCAGCGGGTTGAAGGTGCGATAAGTATCCCAGGTCGAGAAGATGGTGTAATTATTATATGGTGCATGTTCGATGACCTTCCCATCGGTACCACGATAGGTGCTGTCATGGTCGTTGTACAAAGCGGGCGCCTCCATCGTATGGTAAAAGGCGGTATAGAAGACCTTGCGCTGCGAGGAGTCGCCGGCCTGGATGTTGATCCGGGAAAGTTCTTTTTCCCATTTTTCATTGCCCTGACGGACGACACCATCGAAGTTCCAGCCCGGGATCTCGGCCTCCAAATTGGCGAGTGCATTTTCGCCGCTGACATTGGACACTCCTATTTTCAGGAGGACGGAGGTGGGAGTATGTTTGAAACTGATAAGACCTTTTACAGAGTCTGCTTCGAGCGACATGGCCGTGACGGGCTGATCTCCTTTAAGTATGCTGAAATTGTTGAGCTTGAAATTGGTGCGGATGGCGAAGTAGATGCGGCGGTCCTGCGCCCACTGGGAGGAAGTGCGCCAGCCGATGAGGGTGGAGTCGTTGAGCTTCAGCAGGTGTGCGGAGACTTTGGGATGTTGCCAGCCCGCGTCGAAGTTACCCTGGAAGAGATCGATGATGATATGGCCGGGGCGGTCATGCGGAAAGGTATAGCGATGGAAGGCTACGCGTTCGGTGGCCGTGAGCTCTACGCGAACCTTGTGATCTTTGAGCCACACGGAGTAGTAGGCCGGCCTGGCAATCTCGTGACGATGGTCGTAATGCGAGGAGTAGCCGGAAGTGGGATCCTGCTGTGTACCCGGTTCCGTGCGGACGCGGCCGGTGAAAGGCATGATGAGGACATCGCAGAGATCGGGGATGCCGGTACCGTTGAGGTGGTTCTGGGAAAATCCCTTGACGATGCTGTCCGAATAATTATATCCCGAGCACCAGTCCCAGCCTTTGTTGATATTCGTGGGACCGACCTGTACCGCGCCAAAGGGGACGCTGGCGCCGAGGAAGACGTGACCATGCGCGTCGCTGCCGATATAGGGGTCGACGTAACAAAGCGGAGCGGATTCATGCGCGACAGGGTTTTGGGCAATCGCTGGTTGTGCTAAAAGTGCAAAAACAGAAAAAGTGGTGAGAAAAGAAATGACTAGTTTCATGTGCTAAAGATACGATCAATGAGCAAGTATTTTCAAATCGTGATAGTGCTATTCTATGTGTTGCTCACCATTTTTGCATTCCAGGCCGTATTGGTAAGTTCCGGGTACCGCTATCCTTTATATATACAGTGGCTGGTGGTGCTGGGTTGGGTCTTTTGTTGTTTTGGGTCGGCCTATCTGTGGGCAGGCATTTCGATGTTCCTGCATTCCCGGCTTCGCCGTCCGCTGCTGGCCGAAGAACAACGGCTTTATCCCGCCCTGGAGGAGCTGCTGGAAAAAGCGGATTCGGGCCGGCGAGTGACCATTTGGATCGATGAATCGCGTGAATTGAACGCCTACGCTACGGGTTATCATACCATCGCCATCTCGAGGCCGCTGCTGGAGCGGCTTTCGCCCGGCGAGCTGCGCGGGGTGCTCGCCCATGAACTGGGGCATCTGTTGAGTGGGGATACGGCCGTTGCGGCAGCCTTTGCCACGGCGGGTTTGCTGCCACAGGCCGTTTTTGGCGTTTACCGCATCGGCGCCGTGATCGTCCGACGCGCCTTTTTGACGGCGGCAACGGTACAGACCAGCCGGGGAGCGATGCGCGTGAACCGGGTCAATATCCTCGGCGGAGCGGTCGTGGTACTCCTGCTGGGTTATTTCTTAAATCGTATCCATTTGCTAAAAGCGGTGATCCCCGTGATCGTTTTTGTATTGCTATTTGCTGTGCTAAACCGCATCTTTCATTTCTTAGCATTGCTGCTATCGCGTTTAGCAGAATACCGGCAAGATGCTTTTGCCTTCCAATTAGGTTACGGCGACGGTCTCCGCCGGACGCTGTTGAAGCTGGCGGACAGTGGTGAGCCCGTAGTGAATCGCTATTTTATTGTGTTTCATAGCAGGCATCCTGTGATCTATAACAGAATAAGACGATTGGAGAAACATATGCGGAAGACGCTTCAATAATTATCCTACTTTGCGGCCTAAATTTCTCTCACCACCATGCTAAAAAAAATCGTTCTATTTAGCGCCCTGGCGGCTTTTGCCGGTATGGCGCAAGGCCAATATATCGATAAGGTAAACGACCCCGTGGATTTTGTGAATCCGCTCATGGGATCGCAAAGCACCTATGACTTGTCCAGCGGCAATACCTATCCTTCGATAGCCTTGCCCTGGGGAATGAATTTCTGGACGCCGCAGACGGGAAAGAATGGTGACGGGTGGCAATACATGTATACCGCGCACAAGATCCGTGGGTTCAAACAAACGCATCAGCCGAGTCCGTGGATGAACGACTTCGGCGAATTCAGCATCATGCCGGTACAGGGCATGAAATTTACCGAAGACGCCCGGCAGTCCTGGTTCTCGCATGAGGCCGAGGTGGTAAAACCTTACTACTATAAGGCCTATCTGGCCGATTATGATATCACCACGGAACTGACGCCCACGTTGCGCGCGGTGCGGTTCCGG
>JAICXX010000280.1 GCA_025934485.1 Chitinophagaceae bacterium | reverse complement strand
GGCGCCCGCCTTCGGTTCGATCTCCGCGATCCAAACGGTGGTATCCAGCGGCGCCGTGAAGTCGTCTGAAAAAACCAGCCGCCCCGGCCCGTCCGCCGGCAGCCCGGTCGCACCGCGGAGTAGCGACCCGCCCGCCGATCCCCCCGAAGCCGTGCCCGAGTCTCCCGCAAATGCCCCCATGCCCGCGATCCGGCTCCCTGGCCGTGGCCGCAAGAACACGATCGCCGGCAGACTCCCGTCCGCCTGTCGGGGCGCCATGAGTTGCGTCTCATCGAGACTCATAAAATCGGCATCCGCGGGCGACACATCAAAATCGTTATTGACCAGTTCGCACTGTGTCGTATCCAAATTGGCGACGGCGACGTCCCGCGCCCTAAAACCCAGGTTGTTATGGAGCACATGTTTATATCCCGGCACATCGGCATAGACATTCTCGAGCAGCCGGTTGAGCATATTGAAGTTGATATGATTGTGGTAGGCGGTATTGTTATACCAAAAGCTGCCGTTGAGATGATGATTCGAATAGAACCCGCTGGCCTTATTCCCTACCGCGAGGCAATAGCGGATCGTCATTTGCGGCACCGGGTTGGGGATCTCCCCCGCGGGCCGGCGCGCATAGCCACCGCCCTTGAAGCCGTTGCCATCACCCTCACTGGTAAACGCCGGGTTATAGCCGTTATAAAAGGCCCAACAGTGGTCGAAAGTCGTCGCCTCCGCGCTGTTGATCACATCGTATCCGTCGTCGCTGTTGAACCAGGACCGGCATCCCCTGAAGACATTGCCCTTACTGCCGGGGCGGGGATGACAACCAAATCCGTCCGTATTGCCGCCACGCCGGTTTTCGGACACACTATCGAAATTCCGGTAGGCATCGCAGTTGAGGATAAGGTTATCGGAGCCGCTGAGCAAGTAGAAGCCAATGGCCATTCCATCGTGCATGCTTAGCTGCTCGTAGATGTTATTGCTGCCATGATTCTCGAAACATTCGCTCTGGGTGTGGGTGGTGATGGTGACCTGTACGCCCGTGACCTCGAAACCCTCGAGATGCAGCCACGATCCGGTCACATAAAAGGCCGCTACGCGGTAGTCTGCCGGCCTCACCGCCGTATAGTCGAACACCGGTCGTTCTCCCGGGTAGGCGCAGTAGGTGATATATTTTCCCGGCCGGCCGCTTTTGTCGAGATAGGTGACACAGGCGTAGATGCGTTCTTTATGGGCGATCTGCGCTTCGGTGAGGTGATAGGTCCCGCCGCGGAGGTAGACGGTGTCGCCGGCCCTCGCCGCGGATTGTGCCCGCTGAACGGTGGCAAAAGGCTTCTCTCTGGTGCCCGGGTTATGATCGTCCCCATCCGGAGCGACAAAAAACACGGCGGCGGTGGGGCGGGACGCGGCTACAGCGAGCGAAGCGGCGGGCGAGATCGATTCAGTGGCAGCGGCGCAGAGGCGGCTCAGACAGAGGGCCAGAAACAACCCCGTTAACAGTGCAGACTTTTTCATATGGAAGCCAAAAGTTACCGCATCCGCGAGTTTTACCCATCCTGCACTGTCTGCCCGAAAAAAAGTTTACTTTCCCGTCCGGTTTACCCAGCGCCCGTTGTCATATCAAAAAAACTACATGGAAAAATTCCTATTGCTCATCCGCGAAGACCTCAAACGCCGGGCGACGCTCTCGCCGGAAGACTTCAGATACCAATGCAATCTCGTGGGAGATTGGATCGACAAGATGACCGAAACTGGAAATTTCCTGAGTGCCAGCGCCTTGTACGACCAGGGGCAATATGTAGCGAAAGACTATGTCGTCTCCGACGGTCCCTTCCTCGAAGCCAAAGAGTCGATCAGTGGGTTCATCCTGATCCAGGCGGATGATCTCGCACATGCAACGCGTCTCGCGCAGGCCTGTGGCTTCGTCCACACCGGCAACGCCGTCATCGAGGTGCGCGCGCTCCAGGACATCCCGCCGATGTAGGCCCGGCGAGCCGTCCCATGCGGCGTCTACTTCTCCTCCGTCGCAATCGGCAAACCCCGCCGCGACCATTCGCTCCACGAGCCGACATACAACTTCGGCTCCGTGATGCCCACACTCGCCATGCCCAATAGCGTATGACACGCCGACACCCCCGATCCACAATGGAGGATCACGTTCCCGGGTTTGGTATCGCCCAATGCCTCACTATAAAGTTCTTTCAGCGCCGCGGCCTCCAAATACTTGCCATCAGCGCCCATATTCTTACCCAAAAAGAGATTCTCCGCACCGGGGATATGTCCCGCGACAAGATCGAGCGGCTCCGTACGGCCGAGATACCGCGCCTCCTCGCGAACGTCGATCACGAGACGGTCGGTGCTCTTCGCGGCCTTACCCACCTCTTCGATATCCACCGTCCCTGCATAGCCGGAAGGAACAGGATACGGCGCGGCCGCAGGCGCAGGTTTATAATCATCAGTACTTAGCGAAACAGCCGCGTCGACCGCAGCCTTGAAGCCTCCGTTCACCACCTGAACGTTTTTATGGCCGATAGCCCGCAACATCCACCACAGCCGGGCTCCGCCCATGACCTCGTTCTTGTCGTCATAGACGATCACGTGGCTGGAAGGGGTGATGCCCCAGCGGGTAAGCGTGGCCGCAAATTCAGCCGGTGACGGCAGCGGATGACGACCGCCATAAGCAGGGTCCGCCGGCTTGGTGCTCAGGTCTTTGTCCAGGTTGGCATAGATGGCCCGGGGCAGATGCCCCGCCAAATAACGTTCATGCGCATCGGCGCCCATCCGGACATCGATTATCACAACATCCTTATCCGCTAAACGCGGGTCATTGATCTCGATTAGTGGTGACACGGTAATTCAATTTTATCAGCAAACTTACTGATTTTTCACAGGCGCCGGTCGCTAACCGCCTCCACCCGTTCCGCCGCCTCCTCAATATCCGGCGTCCGGTAAAGCCGCTCCGGTATCGTCCCCAGCGTCGACGCATGCACCTTCTCCCCCAACCCATAAAACTCCTGGAAACTCATGATCAACGGCCGCCACTTATCCGGGTCGACCCGATCCTGCTGGCCATCCATGATGATCGATTCATCGAGATGCACCCGCACCACCTTCAGCTCGATCTTGAGGATACGACCCCGCATAAGCGCATTCTCGCGTGCGACAGAACCGGCCACCACCAGCTTCGTCTCCATGGAAACGGGACACTCGTCCACCAGCGGCGCGCCCACCAACGAACCGGGACGCGGCGTCAATCCCGCGGCCTCGAACTTCCGGGGCTCAAAATAGTAGCCGCGCTGCTGCTTCGCATGAGGCACCGGATTCGCTCCCGTGGTCTTCGCAAGCCGGTTCACAGCCCCTACGAGGTCCACACCAGGGAGGTTTAACGTACACTCCCCCTCGCGCAATAAATTCAGCGTCGTCTGCGAATATGCGCTGATCCCGATCACGGCGCGCCAGCCAAGCCAAAAGATAGAAGAGATCGGCGCGAGATTATGGGTACCATCGGCATTGTTGGTTCCAATGAGCACCACAGGAGTGCCGAAATACAAGATGGAAGGATTGCTTATCTTTTTCATGACCCAAATCTCCGCCGCCCACGGGACCCCGGAAACCCGTTTATTGCGGAAAATTTGTATGTTTGTGTCTCAAACACAGCTATGGGTACTTTCTTCCTCGTTATCACGCTCTCCCCGCCCCCGACTAGCCTCTAAGTCGGACACCATTTTTTTACATAGCTGATTCATTAATCATGAAAAGATCCTTTATTTTTCTGCATATAGCCGTGCTATTGGGCGGCCTCACCGGTATTTTTGGCAAACTCATCTCCGTGAACGCAGCATCGCTCGTTTGGTTTCGGGTTGCCATCTCCTCTATCTTACTCTACGTCATTCTGAAACTCACGGGCAGGTTCAAACACTATACCCCCAAAGAGATGGCGAAGCTCGGCGCCTCCGGCCTCCTGCCCACTTTTTTCTGGGCCTTTTTCTATGCCAGCATCAAATACTCCAACGTCTCCATCGGGGTGGTATGTTTTTGTCTCACGGGTTTCTTCACCGCCGTGCTGAACCCGCTTATCAACAAAAAAAAGCTCGACATCTCCGAGCTTTTTCTAAGTGCACTAACGCTCGCAGGTGTCAGCCTGATCTTTCATTTCGACACCTCCTACCGCACAGGTATCGTCCTCGGCACGATCTCTTCGTTCTTTGGCTCCCTGTACATCATGGCCAACGAGAAGCTGGTCAGGCAGTACGAATCCACGATGATCAACTACTACCAGCTCCTGGGCGCCACCATAGGGCTCGGTCTCCTGATGCCGCTGTATATCCATCTCTCGCCGGAACAGCAGCAGCATATGCTGCCTACCGCCCTGGATTATGTGTACCTGCTGATGCTGGCGCTGTTTTGTACGGTGGGTCTCTATTTGCTGGTGGCGGAAGCCCTCAAGGATATCTCGGCCTTTACCGTGAACCTTAGCTTCAACCTCGAGCCGGTGTACAGCATTCTCCTGGCGATGCTGCTCTTCAAGGAGAACAAGGAACTTAACGGCAGCTTCTACCTGGGTCTGGCGCTGATCATGCTTTCGGTGCTTTTGCAGATGCTGAAATATTTACCGCCAAAAAACCGCCGTTAACCGAGGTATTCGCCGGCTTGACCCAAAAGCGATTGCCTTAAATCGCCAGGCTTTATAGATTTGGATCGCAAACTTTGAAGAGGAGGCCTAGTTACTTCATGAATAAGCATACGATACATTAGGCAGGCAGGCCTCCTCTTTTTTAGTTCAGTTGCCGTTTCTTGAACTGGTTCGGGCTCAGTCCGGTCTCTTTCTTGAATAGCCGCGAGAAATACGGCAGATTCTCAAAACCCAGGTCATAGGCGATCTCGGAAACGCTCTGGTCGTCTGTCACCAGTCTGTTCTTCGCCTCGTTGATCAGGTAGATATGGATCAGCTCTATAGCCGTTTTGCCCGTCTCCTGTTTCAACAGATCGCTCAGGTAACGCGAAGATAAGTTGAGCTGCGACGCCACTACTCCCACCGTGGGTAAGCCCTCCGACGATCCCTTGCCGAAATAATCACCAAGCACCTCGTTGAATCGCGACACCGTCCTGCCGCTGATTTCCGACCGGTTGATAAACTGACGCTTATAGAACCGCTGCGAATACTTCAGGATAGAATCGATATGGGTAAGGATGATGTCCCGGCTGAACTCGTCCGGGTTGTTGTGATATTCGGATTGAATCTTCAGACATAAGTCCCACATGAGCTGTTCTTCCCGTGGCGAAAGATGCAGCGCTTCGTTCGCCTCATAGTCGAAGAAACCGTATTTGTCGATCTCCGTACGCAGTGGGTGCCCATTGAAAAAATCCTCATGGATGAATATAAGAAAACCGTCTTCATCGAACTCCAGGTTTTTGAACTCGACAATTTGCCGCGGCTTCACGAAGGACATGCTTCCGTTATCGTGATCGTATTTTGTTCGCCCGTATAGAAACGTCCCCGACTTGAGCTTCTTGAAGCCGATCATGTAGAAATCGGTAGTAAACTCCCTGTCTCCAAGTGTGCAGACTTTGTCGCATCGGTATACCGTGATCAGCGGATGTTCCGGCATCGGCATATTGTTGGCCCTGCACAAATCCGCCAGTGTTTTAAAGTGTTGCATGCGATACAAATATCGTGGTTTTAAGAATCTCATTTACCGTGAGCCGCGGACGAGACCTCCTTCCAGCTATCCCATTCGGCATAGCGGCTCTCATAAACCTGCTTTATCAGGGGATAAGCCACCTTGCCCAGGAAAAACCGTAGCGGAGGGTTTTGGCTGTCAATGAGTTGAAGCACAGCGGCGGTCGTGGCCTCCGGCTTGCCGAAGATATCCGGCGTCGCCCCAGCCTGAAAAGCCGCCCTGACCCCATCGTATTCCGGCATGGGAACGGTATGTGCGGCGGAAGCGCCGGCCCAATCCGTAGCGAAACCGTTGGGTTCGATAAGTGTGATGTTGATGCCAAAGCCCTTTACTTCGGTAGCCAGGGTTTCGCTCAGGCCCTCTACCGCGAATTTGGACGCATTGTATAGACCCAGGACAGGAAGTGAAACCAGACCGAGGATGCTGGATAGCTGGATGATATGTCCATGGCCCTGTTCCCGCATCACCGGCAATACCGCCTGCGACAACCATAACAACCCGAAAAAGTTGGTTTCCATCTGTTCGCGGGCTTCTTTCTCGGTGGTCTCTTCCACGGCGCCAAACAAGCCATAACCCGCGTTATTGATCAGGACGTCGATGCTGCCAAAATGTTCCTTCGCCTTCCGCACGGCCGCAAGATCGGCGGCGCGATCGGTCACATCCAGCT
>JAICXX010000341.1 GCA_025934485.1 Chitinophagaceae bacterium | reverse complement strand
GCAAGATACAGGTTTTGATTGCTGATCCCAAGATGATTCGTGACAATATATTTGTACAGCCCGAGGATAAGCAACTGAACGAGGGTGAAGAGCAGGATGAGAGCATTGATCCAGAAGGAGGGATCGTGAAGCAGGCTGGATTCATCGTCTTTGCGCATAGTGAGCCGCGCGAGGACGATACAGGAGAGGATGATGTTGATGAACGAGATGAACAGGGCGGAGAACGTGTTGAACTCTGCCCAGCCCTGGACGAAACAGAAGTTGACGAGAAGGAGAACCTCTACCGCCACGGCGATCCAGCGAAGGCGGCGGCGCTCCGCCCTATTGCCACCCAGCATGGAGGCGAAGAGATAGAAGAACAGCGGGGTGGAAAGGAGGATATAAACATTGAAGATGACATGGTTCTGGAACAGGTGGGTGAAGAGCTTGTAGTTGTTGCCCAGGGTCTCCGTGACATTGTCCAGCACCAGGATCGGGATGAGGATGCCGAGGCCGAAATAGTTCAGCCCCCTGCGGCACAGGAGCGCCATGAGGAGGCTGAACATTTGAAAATATTGGTAATAGCTTAGGTGCATGGATTAAGGTTGCAGGCCGCCGATTTCGAAGCCGCCGCCACCGCCGCCATTGGTTTGTGCTTTGGTAGAGTCGATGAGTGCGGGTACGATGAAGTAGCTGATACGGCCCGTGCGGGAGGCATTTGCACCCATGGCGGTCACGAATTGCTGGGTGCAGATACCCGGCTGGATCTTGAGCCAGACATTGCTGCCTTTGCCTACGGGGTCGATGACCGCTACCACGCTATCGAGCCAGGTTCTGAAGGTGGCGTAGGTAAGACCTTCCGTGGAGGTGATGCGATAGGTCATGGACGGACATTTTGTAATGGGGACGGCGGGGGAGTCGGCCGTGATGCCGTAGGTAGCCATCACCTTCGTATAGGCGTCGAGACAGGGCTGGATATTCGCCGTGGGGACGGGTTGGCCGCCACCGTGGGGGAAATTGAGGGCCGCTGAGTCGAGGGCGATGGCGTTTTTGGCGGGGGCGGTGGAGTCGGCGTTTTTGGTGCCGCCGCCGTTTGAACAGGAGAAGAAGGCAACGCTGAGCAGGGCCAGCGTGCCGGCGAGGATGGTTCGGTTCATGAGAATTGTGTTTAGTGGTTAATGTATTTCGGCCGACAGACGGGAGGTCTGCCGGTCGATTCGGCCGCAAGATAGCGGAATCATACGTAAGCCGGTAGCGTATAAACACGGGAAAATGGTCTAAATCCCGCGTGAAAGCCGGTTCTGGACATACGTTATACGTATTACCTACGTAGTGCCGCCCCTCGTAGATCTACGTGATTTGTTTCGGATAATACCCGGTGATAGGTAGATGTACCTAATGGCTTTTGAGTTAACCATGAAAAGATGTGAATAGCCTGGGGAAATCCTTTGAACGGGGCTTTTTCAGGTGCATCTTTACATCATCAAACACAACATATACAGAGCGCCAATATCCTTACCCGTTTTGAAATCCTAAATCCGAAAATCCGAATCCGAATCCTAAGTCCAAGTCCAAAAACCAACCTAGACCTCTATCGCAAGGCCGTTTGCTAAAATCCTTTAAAGCTAAAAACTGACCCTATCGCACTTGCCGTTGATGCACCCTTTTTGATGCCCTTTTCGCCCGAGATCGAGCCCCTTACCTAACCCCTGGTCTTGACCCTGAGCCTGTAGCGGCCCTTAAGACGCCTGTCGCAAGCGTTAAATCCAATATCCGTTAAATCCGTATCCGAGCCTGTGCTTACCATTGTCTGCCTACGAACCTAAACAGTGAATGAATTACCTCACCAAGACCCGGGTGGGGTTTTTTGTTTATATTGTCTTTATGATAACCCTCCGCAACCTGACCATCAACAATTCGCCCGAGAACTATCTGCCTTCCCCCGGACTCCTGAACGCACTCGAGGTCGCGTATATGCTCAAGCGCCCGCTGCTGCTCACCGGCGAGCCGGGGACGGGGAAGACGCAGTTCGCCTTCTGGGCGGCAGATCAGCTGGCGAAGACCGACGGGTTTCAATCCCAGCCGCTGGTCTACAATACCAAGACCTCCAGCACGGCCAAAGACCTCTTCTATCATTATGACGCTATTGCGCACTTTCGGGAAAGCCGCACCAATGAGGCCAGCGGGCGAACCACGGAAGATTTTATTCAGCTGCGGGCGTTGGGCCTTGCCATTGCGGGCGCGATCGGCCGGCGCGATCTCGAGTTGAGCCCGGCGATCCAGGAAAAAAGCGGCATTGCGGATGAACCCCGCGGCAGCGTCGTTTTGATCGATGAGATCGACAAGGCGCCGCGCGATTTCCCCAACGACCTCCTGAACGAGATCGAAAACTATGAGTTCGAGATCACCGAACTGGACCAGCGGGTGCGGCTCACGACGGAGACCCAGCGCCGGAATATCATCGTGATCCTCACCAGCAATTTCGAGAAGAACCTGCCGGATGCGTTCTTACGGCGGTGTATCTACTATCATATCGAGTTCCCTGACAGGAAGCGGCTGCTCGAGATCATCATCCGGCGGCTGGACGTCAGCAAGGACGACTATCGCCATATCGAGAAACGGGTGGACGATTTCTTTAAGTTCCAGGAGTTCCCTACGATAAGCAAGCGGCCTTCGACCTCGGAATGTATCGACTGGATGCGCGTCCTGCAGCATGACAACCGGATCGATAAGGAATTTTTTTTCGGCAGCGAGCTTATCCTGGATGAGGAGTTGCCGAAGTATTTGCCCATCCTGATCAAGAGCAAGGACGATCTTACCCGGATGCTGGCCCGTTAACCTCACCCCTCTAGTTATGACCGATACTATCGCCTTCGAGGCGCTGCTGAACCGATTGCAACGAGAAGGCTTCCGGCTGTCGCCGGATGACTATATTGAGTTCACCGCCGTTTTCGGGCAGTTCGAGGGTAGTCGCGAGGAGTTGAAATATTATCTTGCCCCGATCCTTTGCCGGAGCAGGGAGGAGCAGTTGCGATTTTATACGATCTATGACGCGTATGTGACGCCGACGGAGAAAGATCAGCGGGCGACCCGGCCGATGACCAATCCGAATGTGACGCAGGTCACGGCGGGCTATTTCATGAAGCGGGCCTCCCGATTGTATTATGCGTGGCTGATCGTTTTTTCCCTTTTGGCTGGAACCTTTCGGATTGTGCGGGCGTATCGGCACCCGGTACCGGCCCGTTTTGCTGTGACTTTGCCGGCCGAGACCGACAGCGGGAAGACGGCTGCGGCCCCGGTAGCCAAGCCGGCCGCGAAGTATGTCGTGAAGGCGGCCCCGGCGGTGCGGACGGTAAGACCCGAAGACAAGAGCTTAATCGTTCCTCAGGGTCAACCCATCGAAAAAGAAAACCGTATGCACTCCTCAGCCTTTGCCTGGCTTTTTATCCTGGGGGTGACCTGCTTGATGCTTTCCGTATCTTTCTTTCCTTTGCGCCGGTCGAAGGACCTTCCGCATGTGGACATTGATAAACTAAAGGGCGATCCCGGTCCGCTCGATATTCCTTTCCAGCCGAAGGACGGGCTGATCCGTGATCTGCCGATCCTGGCGCGGATCGCGCGTGATCTTGCCCAGCCGTTGCCGACGGAAGTGTACCGGCTCGAGATCCGGAAGACGATCCGCGAGTCCATCAAGGCTTATGGGATGCTCACGCCGGTATTTGAACAGGTGGCGCACCGAGCTGAGTGGCTGATCATTGCGGATAGCCGGAAGCCGTTACGAGCCAGCGTGTTTCGATACCTGAGCCATACGCTCGCGAGGTATTCGCTGCCGGTGTATTTTTATGTGAAGACTGATGCCG
>JAICXX010000181.1 GCA_025934485.1 Chitinophagaceae bacterium | reverse complement strand
TAGCTCCTTCGCGGGCGAAGGCACGTGCGACGGCGCCGCCGATCTCACCGCCGGCCCCATAGATAACTGCCACTTTGTTTTTCAATTCATTCATACTATTTCATTTCAACTAAGACGTGGCGGTTGACGTTTCCGGACAACTTATTTATTGATTTTTCTTTTTGCTGAAATTGAAGGAATTATAAAGGCCATCCCCGCAAGGATGGCCTTCGAATATTGATCGGATTTACTTGCGCCCGCGAATTAAAGACCTTTTACAATCTCCAGGGACTTTTCAACGTGGTCGGCAGGTGAGATGTGATCGGTTTGCGAGGAAAAGACCGCCACGATCTTACCTTCTTTATCGATAACAAACGTGGTTCGCGGGATAAAACCATGCGTAACGTCCTGGCCGCGTACGTCTTTGATTCCGCTTCTTGGGAGACTGATCGTCAGGCCGTAGGTTGCGGCGATCGTGCCGGCAGAGTCCGAGGCGACAGGGAACTTGCCTGCGCAGTAATTGGGGTCGGAAGAAAAGGCATTCAGCCGCTGGATATCGTCCGCGGAGACACCGATGATAGTAGCTCCCGCCGCTGTGAATTTATCCTTGTCTTCGGCAAAAGTATGTGCTTCCAGATCGCAGCCGCCGGTATAAGCCGAAGGATAGAAATAGACCACCACCGGCCCTTTAGCAAGGGCGTCTTTTAATGAGAAGTCAAATGCGCTGCCCGCCAGGCTGGCCTGGGCGGTAAACAAGGGCGCTGCATCTCCTTTAGCCAACATCTTCGGTTGGGCAAAACCAGATTGGGTCAACAGGAGCAAAAAGCTGAAAATCAAAAATGAATATTTCCTGGACATGGCGTTTGATTTAATGATGACGATTATACCAAATTTACGATAATCCGCAAAGATTTGGAATTCTCATATAACGATCGGTAGGAGCAAGGGGCGCAAACGGTGATCGCGGGTTTCATTTTTCTCCATGGTAATGGTCGATGAACCATTTAAGCGCCGGCTTTTTGTTGCTCTGCTTATAGGCCAGCACAACCTCCGTGCTTACGGGAATGTCGTCCAGCCTGATAAATGACACATCGAGGTGACTAAACTTTTGTTTCAGGGAATAAGGCAGGATGGACACGCCAAGACCGGCCTCGACGAGTTCCAGGATCGAATGTACATTGTTGGCTTCATGTACCACAGCCGGAACGAAGCCCATCCGGCCGCAGATCTCATCGAGCTTTTCGTAATAATGCGGTGCCATCTCCCTGCTATAGAATATGAACGGGGAATCTTTTAGATACGCAGCGAGCTTTTGTTGTGGGCGGTATTTTCGATTCACACCCGGCACCACTGCCATGAAAGGGTCAAAGAAAAGGGTTCTGACGGCCAACCGATGAGATTGTACGGGTCCGCGAAGGATGCCTACATCGAGGCTGCCCTCCTCGAGCGCCTTTACCTGGCTGGGTGTCGGCATTTCGAACAAATTTGTGTGAAAATGGGGAAACACGTCGCGCATCGATCTTAAGGCGTCGGCGAGACGCGATTGGTACACGGAACTGATATAGCCGATCTTCAGCTCACCGCTTTCACTATTATGGATCTCCTTAACTATCGCCTTGCTCTCTTCGAGGCGCGCGAAAATGGCGTCTACTTCGGTTTTAAAATATTTTCCGGCATCCGTAAGACCGACCCGCTTATCCTTCCTTGTAAAAAGCAGTACGCCCAATTCGGTTTCCAGCTCCCTGATCTGCCGGCTCAAGGGCGGCTGAGAAATGAAGAGGATCGAAGCAGCTTTTCTGAAATGAAGTTGCTCGGCAACCGTTTTAAAATATAGAAGATGTCTGAGTTCCATTCCCGGAAGTTATGACGGTCTTCCAACATTGTAAGATAATACATATATTTAGGCGCAAATTTCAACCCTCAATACAATATCGACATGAAACAAGAGCCGCAAAATGTATTGGATTATCATGGCAACAACACCATTTTTACGGTTTGGAATTTTAGAGGAAACATGCGGGTCAAGGAAACATTTCAACGGGTATGCGCCCTTGTTATCAATTTGAACCATAGTGCCTACGTACGCTTTCCGGACTACGGCGCCAGCTGCGTAATGGGTATCGGCTACAACGCCTGGGATTTGCTGGAGCTGCCCGAGCCGCTTCCGCGGGAGTTGGCCCATTTTGCTCCGGTGGTCGGCGAAAAACACACCGCTGTCTCTACCAAAGGGGATCTGCATTTTCACTTTCGGGGCTCCGACATCAGTATATGTCTCGATATGGCAGCCGACATCGCTAAAGCGCTGGAACCGGTAGCCGAATGTGTCGAAGAGGTGCACGGTTTCCGGTACTGGGATGGGCGGTCGATACTGGGATTTGTCGACGGCACCGAAAATCCCGAGGGGGAAGACCGGGCTTTTTTTGGCCTGGTGGGAGACGGCGACCCGGTGTACAAAGGCGGCAGCTATCTCTTCGTCCAAAAATATATCCATGATCTGGCCGCCTTCAAGGCGCTGCCGGTCGAGGAGCAGGAAAAGGTCTTTGGAAGATCCAAGCAGAACGATATCGAGATGCCCGACGAGATAAAACCCAAAAATTCCCATTCGGCGGTGGCCAATGTGGGAGATGATCTCAAGATCATCCGGGACAATATGCCTTTCGGTAATATGTCCACGAACGAAATGGGAACTTATTTTATCGCCTATGCCAGCACTTTCAGCACTGTGCAAAAAATGCTCAACAGTATGTTTATCGGCGACCCGCCCGGCAATTATGATCGTTTGCTGGATTTCAGTACGGCTAAGACGGGAAGCCTTTTCTTTGTGCCGACGCTGGATATGCTGGACGGCTTTGCATCAGGTGCAATAATTGCTGTCGCCGAAGGAGAAAAGAAAACGGAGCCCGTGCTGTCGGTAAATGGCTCGCTTAATATAGGTTCATTGAGATAAAAAGAAAAAATTTATGAATAATTTACACCGTAAGCTGGCGCCTGTTTCCGAATCTGCGTGGGCTGCGATTGAAGAAGAAGCATCCCGCACCCTTAAACGCCATTTGGCGGCAAGACGCGTCGTAGATGTATCGGGTCCCAAGGGTCTCGAGCTGTCCGCCATAGGCACCGGGCATATCCGGGTCATCGACACGCCGGGCGAGGACGTTCAGGCGGCGCTGCGCGAAGTGTATCCCATTGTGGAGTTTCGGGTTCCCTTCGAGCTTTCACGTCAGGCCATCGACGACGTCGAGCGGGGTTCGGAAGACTCGGATTGGCAGCCCCTCAAGGATGCGGCCCGCAAAATTGCTTTTGCCGAGGACCGCGCGGTATTTGAAGGATATGCTGCGGCCGGCATTGCCGGCGTTCGGAAAAGCTCCACCAACGCGTCTATCGCCCTTCCTGCCAGCATCAAAAATTATTCGGACGCGGTCTCCAAGGCACTCGCTGCATTGCGGCTGGCGGGTGTAAACGGGCCTTATGTACTTGTACTGGGTGCGGACGCCTATACGGCCGCAAGCGGCGGAAGCGACGAAGGATACCCGGAGATGCAGCACCTTCGCGAACTGGTGGATGGAGAGATCATCTGGGCGCCTGCCATCGAGGGTGGTTTCCTGTTCTCCACCCGTGGCGGCGATTTCGAATTGAGTATCGGGCAGGATCTCTCCATAGGTTATCTAAGCCACAGCAGCACATCCGTTCAGCTTTATTTGCAGGAAACGTTCACGTTCAGAGTATTGACGACGGAGGCGGTAGTGTGTTTTTCGCCGGCTGCAAAATGAGCTGACATAAATTTTTGACCTCGAATGAAATTTTCTATTGCGGTCGGTGCTCTCGCCCTTTTCTTTTTATCCTGTTCGAAGGAGTCGTACACGACCAGGGTAAATGAAAACTATGCGCAGCTCGATGCTATCGCGAGCAGGCTATTTGCGACGTTTACCAGACAAACCTTTATCGGACCGAAGCAACTCGACACCTTGGGGTTGAGCGAGAAGGATATCCGGTTCTTAAAGAATCAGCTAAAATGCCCCTATGTTCAATTGATCTACAGCGGCAAACTCCTTGCATTCTTTCCCGCGGACAGCATCGTGATCTTTACCAGGACCGGGCTGAATATCCTGGGTAACGAGCAGGACATCATCGTCGATATGAAGCGGCCGGTAAGGGACAGCATCCAGGTGCCGACCGGACAATTTGACAAATATTACCGGATCAGAAAGGGGATCTATTATGTAAAAGCGGCGATGCCGGCGCTTTAGCGGGTTGGCTTCAGCGCCCCCGAAAATAGGTGTTGAGCGCCTCCCAATAATGCTCGCGCCAGCCGCTTGCGAGGTGCTCCTTCAGACCGGCCGGGAATCCGATGTGATCAAAACTTAGTTGGGTTCCAGCTCCTTTGGGCTCAAGGTCGAATCTGGCTATCGAATATACGCCGGCAGGCCAATCGACCACCCGCCATGCTTCGACGATCCTTTTGCCAGGAACCAACTCGACTATTCTGCCGATGATATGCCCGTCAAATAGCGAAAAAGCTCCCCCTTCCCTGGGGTCGATCTTCGCCGATGAAGCCGTGAACATCTTGAATGATCTATTAGTACAGGCGCTGAATTGTTCCGAGCTCAACAGGGTTTGGTACAGTTGGTCCGGCGCTACGCCAAGGTAAACATCCTGGTGAATAATGATCCCATTTGCCGAATCCTGGGCATAGGCATGCGATTGAAAACCGACGGCTGTTGCAAGCAAAATTGCAGCGACGAATAGTTTTTTCATTTTCCTGATTTTTGGGGGTTTACCAAAGATAGGAATACTTTGCGGCCTCTTCAGGGTTTCAGCGCTTTCGGCCGACGAACCGGATGACGGAGCCACGGCCGGCGTGGTAGGGGCCCTCGCTTAGTTCGACCTCCTTTTCCTCCAGCAGCAGAATCTCGTAATTCGCGAAATCCGCCTCGATCTCTTCTTTTGAGAACAGCATATCGATATCCCGCGGGCCGCCAACTTTGGAGCCGATCTCCTGGAAGCGCACGTGGGCTTTGCTGAAGGCTTCGAAGATGACGATCCCGCCCGGTTTGAGATAGTTGCTCAATTTCCGGTGCAGGGCCGATTTTTTCTCTTTGGAGAAGTGGGCAAAGATAAGACCGATAGCGTCGAAGGCCTCTTTGGGAAAATCCAACTGTTCCAGATCGCCCACGACATAGTCGATGGACACGCCTCTTTCTTTGGCAAGCTTTAATGCCTTTGTCTTTCCTTCGATGCTGAAATCGAGGGAAGTGACCTTCCACCCTCTTTCCGCAGCGAAAACACCGTTTCGTCCTTCTCCATCGGCCGGCATCAGGAGGACGCCGGGCTTCATTGTTTGCAGACGCTCGCTGAAAAAATCATTCGGTGCTGTTCCGTAGACGTAGCCCGCGTTTTTGTAGCGGCTATCCCACATGTTTTTGTATTCATCGTTGTTTTCCATTTTGTTTTCTTTTCTGTTTTCCATGAGACAAAAGTATCGCATCCCCGGTCTATGGCGGCAGGACAAAAATGGAGTTGTACATCACTTAGCCGAAGTGTTGGCGGAAAGATTCCGGGGAATAGCCCGTGTGTTTCCTGAAGAAGCGGATGAAATAAGAGACGTCTTCATAACCCAGGTCCCCCGCGATCTGCTTGACCTGGCTGGAGGTAGCCAGCAGGTGACGTTTTGCTTCCAATACGATATGGGCATCGATCACCTCCGAACAGGTCTTACCCAAAGCCGTTTTGGTCGCGGCGTTGAGCTGATAGGAAGTGAGCCGGAGCTTCCCGGCATACCAGGCCACCTCCCTATGGGTCGATACATGGCGTTCGATCAGGGCCAAAAGCGCTTCCAGACGTTCTTGCGTATTTCCGCCGACGCAGGGCGAGGAGAGGGTGCCGACGCAGGGCGTGGGTGCCGGAGGGAGGGAGCATTGCCTCGACAGCTCTATGAAAAAAATCTCCAACCCCGCCCTGATGACCTCCAGATATCGCTCCTGCCGGCCGTCGTATTCATCCAACATTAAGGCCAGGATCGAAAAAAGCTTCTTGCTCCTGTCCGCATCGAGTGCACAAATGTTCCGCTGGCCGAATACTCTGAATAATTGACCAGGGGACCGCCTTATGGCGGGATAGAAATCTTCCGCAAATTGCAGCAGGTAGCCAGTGCTTGGTTTCTCGAATGTGAGCCCATGGACCTGGCCAGGACGCACGAGGAAAATGGTATTGTCCGTTATCTTGTAGGGCGTGAAGTCGATGCTGTGTTCGCCGGCGGCTTCTTTCAATGCCAAGATGTAATAGAAACTATGACGGTGCAGCGGCTGCACCATGTCCTTACCCGAAAACCGGTGTTCAACGCGCCATAGCTTGATGCCGTCAATTTGCCGAAGGGGGATCATAGCCCTGTAAGTTACACTATCGCGCTGACTGATGCGTGAGGCTTTTGTAATACGCCTGCACGATATAAAAGGCTTTTTTCTTTTTGCCGTTGTGGCCGATCAACCCCTTGTTGTTCCAGCCTTGCTGGTACCTGGGGTTGTTCCTTTTTGGCGAACGAAAGTCTGCCAGCACCCAGGGGGAGACGCCTACGAAAGCAGGGGGCATCCGGCGAAACATGGCTACCTGTTCACGGAAATACCACGCCTGCCATTCCTCGCTCCAGCGGGTGAGGCTGTCCGCGTGGAAACCGCTGAGGGCTCCGGCGCCGGTTTCGCTGATGTAAAAGGGTTTGTCATAGATCGTGGACCATTGGGCATTCCGACAGTCGGCAGGGGTACCGCCATACCAGCCGAGGTATTCGTTGAAGGCGACGAGGTCAACGTACTCGCCGAGGGGATCGTCCACGACATGCCTATTCTTTCCGTTCTTGCCGGGGTTATAGTTTAGCTCGAGGGCCGCGCTGATTAGCCGGCTCGAGTCGAGGCCCCTGGCGGTCGTGATCAGCGTATGCATGAATTCGGTGCGGACGGGGCTCACCGGTGTCTCGTTGCCTACGGACCAGATGATGATGCTGGCACGGTTGTGGTCCCGGGTGATCATCTCGGTGAGCTGCTGCTGTGCCTTGGCCAGGACCGCCTTGCTGCCGAAGTCGATGGTCCAGTAGACGGGTATCTCGGACCACACCAGGATGCCCAGGGAATCGGCCATCCGGGTCATCGATTCGTCATGGGGGTAGTGAGCCAGGCGTACCATGTTGCAACCCAGTTCCCTTGCCCAGCCCAGGAGCTGGGCGGCATCCTGGCGGCTATAAGCCCGCCGGCCTTCCTGCGGAATCTCTTCGTGCATGGCGACGCCGCGCAGAAACAGGGGTTTGCCGTTGAGGAGCAGCTGGGTTCCCCGGACTTGTATTGTGCGGAAGCCGATGCTTTCCCCCGTGCGGTCCCGGCCCGCGGTCACGATGACGCGATAGCGTTTGGGGTCATCGGGAGACCAGCGTTTGAGCCCGGGCGCCGGGAAGTCGATGGAGGCGAGGTTGTCGCGGACGGGGAAGGTTTGAGAGATGTGGAGCTCGGGGATAGAGACGGTGACGCTTTCGGTGACGGGCGTGCCGGGTGTCTCGGCGGGCTGGCCGGGTGTGCCGGGGGGTTCGGGAGGTCGACCGGGTGTGCGGGGCGCGTCATTCAAACGTACCCAGCCGCGGATGTCGGTTGCGCTGTCGGGCGCCAGCTGTAGCTCGTAGTCTTCGATGAATGTCTGCGGCACCTCCACCAGCATGACGCTCCGGGTGATCCCGCCGTAGTTCCACCAATCCGTATTGAGGGTGGGAACCTCGTCCGCATAGCGTTTGTTGTCCACCTTTACGACGAGGTAGTTCCCTATGGGTTTGAGGAGCCCCTCGGGAATTTCGAAGTCGAAAGGAGTAAACCCGCCGGTGTGGACCCCAAGCTTTTTACCGTTGAGGTATACATCCGCCCGATAGTTGACGGCACCAAAGTAGAGGAATACGCGTTCATCGGGGTGGTGTTTGGTGAAGTCGAAGGACTTTTTGTACCAGAGGGTGCCTTCGTAGTAGAGCCAGCGGGGGTCCTGGGAGTTCCAGTCGCCGGGGACGCGGAGGCGTTGGTTGTCGGTGTACCCGAATTCCTTTTTGTCCGATCTGTTCGCAGGGACATCGGTGTTCCAATAGGCGTTGGGGTCGGTTTCCTTTAATTCCTTATAACGATAGTCGTAAAACCCCGTTTCGTAGGGGTCGGCGATGTATTGCCAGTAGCCATCGAGGGAGACGGAATGGCGGCCGGGGATATCCGTAATGAGGGGAGACTGGGCGCGGAGGATTTGCGAAGCGATCAAAAAGAAGAGGATGGCAGTAAACGGTTTCATGGCCAAAAATAATTTAAAAGGAATATTGTAGCGAGGTACGCCCAAAATAAAGAGAACAGGATATGAACGGTTGTCTCAAATGGCTTTCCCTTCCACAATTTTTTAGAATATACAAAGAATTGAGCGTACAACCTGGCCGCCCAAAATATTCCAAGGCCCAACGAGATGCGCTTGCCGAAGGCGGTGTTCAGCAACGCGCCGGAGGACGTCAAACAAAGAAGCCCCAGCAGAAAGATCGCCAGCGCAAGGAAAAACAGATGGACATGCATCATTTGGCGGTTGATCAGGCTCAGTGCAGCAAGGTCCTGTTTCCATTCGAAGTATTTCGGAAAGAAAATATGCATGAAGGCCAGGAGAATGAATAATCCACCGATGAGCTTTATTTGTACTTCCATTAGGGGGTGCATTCGAAGATCGACATAAAAGGGGTGAATTTGGTCTCCCGGAAAGTCGCAAACCCCGCGCGGTCAAAGGCATTCTTCCAGACCCGCCGGGAAAAAAAATGGGTGAATCCCACTGAAAATGCGAGAAAATTGGGAAAATCCCGCAGGTGCTCGACCATGACAACTTTGCCGGCCGGCTTGCACAGGCGACGGCATTCTTTTAGAAAGCGTATCTTTTCTTCGTGGGATCGGATCTCATGGGCTGCCGAGAGCAGAAATACGAGGTCGACCGAATGATCCTTTGCCGGGATGGCATCTGAGGCTATTAGTTGCGTATCGGGATAGACCAGGCTTACCTTTCGCGCTCTTTTGATAGCCATTTCCGTGTGTTGTTTTGCATTGTAGAAATCAAATGCCCTTAGGATGGCGCGAGGGAATTTTTCCTCCAATATAAAACTCGTCTCGTCAAAACCAGCGTTTATGTTGACGATGAGGTCGGCCTGTTCATATTCCCCGATGAGCTTTTTCATCCAATGCAAGTCGTAATAACCGGAAAAATCATACACGTACGCGGAGACCAGCAGCGGCATGACCAGGCCATACAGGAAAGCAGCGATGATCATCCCAAAAAGAGCATCGGGCCATTCCAGGATCGAATGGCTTATGAATAATAATGCCAGGGCCGCCAGGCCGAATACATAAAAATGACGATTGAAGCTTAGGATATTCAGTACGCCTTGAAATCTTGTTCTTTTTTGCTCCATTGTTCTATTTTACCTTTTTTCCAATAATAGGGAATGTTATGGATGATAAAAGCATTAGCGAGTCTGATATCTTTCAGGTTTAACGTTTGGATGAATGAAAAATTCTGGCCGATCACCCTCACGGGCGTTGGCTTCCAATTCTCCCGGACACCCTCGATGATCAAGACTTTCTTCTTTACAGGGTTGTAAGAAAAGGTAAACGGCAGCGGTCCCGCATATCGCCGGGCTTCTTTCCAGCGGGCAAAGGGAGAGCTTGCGGGCAGGGGAATATCCTCGCCTCCCGTGTCATCGATCCGGATGTGGAAATCCGATTTACGGGAAGTAATTTCGGTCGAACCGTTTTCTGTGGTTTGACAGATATCGGTGGTGGCATAGTTATAGTGAGTAAAGATATTGCCCAGGAATTCCATTTTCTTTTTATTCGTCTCCGATCTAAGGATATAAAGTCCCCGCAGATTCTTTCCCGCCTGATTTGTAAACCGAACGAAGACACGGTAGCCGATGAGGAAAAAATCATTTCCCAGGAGTGCCGGGAACCCTTTTGGTCTCAGGGATCTTGTTTGAACCAGGGCCACCGCAATAAAGGCCCATTTGTCATCGAAGGTGTCCAATTGCAAACATTCCGGGATCAGGTGCCGGGCTTCTGCTTTTGGAACGGCAAAAGTGAGCACGAGCGAGCTTTCGAAAAATGCTTCAACTGGAAAGGGATGGTTTTTTAAGAAGGAAAACATATAATATCAGGAGTATAAACAGGAATGCGTATAGGGCGTTAAATCTGCCCCAGAGAAGCAGATCGGGAGCCAGGAAGAATTCCAGCGTGTTCATCGTCCCGATGATCACGATCTGGGTGATGGCATTGAGCCTTGGCTTTATACCACTCAGTATCCAGACGGCCATTGCTATTTCGGCAAATCCGATCGCCCTGGTAAGGACTGCGGCGTGGGAATCACCTATGATCCTTGCGACGATCTGCTGGTGGCGCGGGACGAGGTTCAGCACTTTGCAGAAGAGCCCGTTGACGAGCCAAATGGCTGCTACCAGGAATTTTAAATATTGGGGTTTTGCCATATCGAGATCGTTTAAGGTACGATAAATATTTTGAGCGTCCCATACCTGTAAGGTATCAAATATTGCCAAAATCGATACTTTCAAATGTGACCAAAGCCGGTAACTTCACCGGATCAAATTATCAAACATGAAACCGGATTATTCAAAAAAAGCGACCATCAAAGAGATCAGGGAAAGATTTGACAAGGACACCGAAAGATTTTCCAATCTCGAAACGGGCCAGGTAGCCACCATCGACGCGCCGCTAACCATGGACCTGTGTACAGAAGCGGCAAAGTATGCTACCCCCGATGCGCGGGAATTGCTGGATATCGGCTGCGGCGCGGGCAATTATACTTTGAAGATGTTGGGGAAGATCCCTGACCTGAACTGCGTAATGAATGATCTGAGCATGCCCATGCTGGAAAAAGCCAGGGAAAGGGTTTCGCCGCAAACCAAAGGCACGGTTACTATCATCCAGGATGATATGCGGAACCTCGACCTGGCAGCGGGCAGTTTCGACATTATCCTTGCTGCGGCGACTTTGCATCATCTTCGGGGTGACGAGGACTGGGAGATGCTGTTCGCCAAAATCTATAAGGCGCTTCGGCCGGGGGGAAGTTTTTGGGTGTCGGATCTGATCACGCATGATTCCGAACCGATCGTGAGGTTATTCGAGGATAGGTATAGCAGTTACCTGGAAACGCTGGGCGGCCCTGAATACCGACAGAAAGTATGGGACTATGTGCGTTATGAAGATACGCCCCGGTCGCTGACTTTCCAGCTCGCGCTGCTTGCTAAAGTGGGGTTTACCAAAATCGAGGTGTTGCATAAGAACACGTGCTTTGCCGCTTTTGGGGCGATAAAATAATTTGGGGCACATACCGGCCGGGACCAGGCAACGGGGTTTTTTGTCCAGAAACTCGTAATTTCCGTTCCATTATGAAAAGCGCATTTCTGGCAATTGTATCTTTTTTAGCCCTATCAGCAAAAGCACAACAGACCGTAATCCCTTTGTATAAGGGCGCGGCGCCGGGTTCCGAGACCTGGACCTGGAGCGAAACGGAGAACGACAGCAATATTTATCATGCTCATACGATCTTCAATATCAGCAAGCCTACGCTGACGGTCTATCCTCCCGATAGCACGGTGTGGCCAACGGGTACGGCCGTAATTGTTTGTCCCGGCGGCGGTTTTCATTCCCTATCGATCATGCAGGAGGGCT
>JAICXX010000368.1 GCA_025934485.1 Chitinophagaceae bacterium | reverse complement strand
GAATATCCACCCGAAGAATATGCCCGCTATCACGGTAAAGAAGAAGAAAACAATGAAAAGCATGGCCTCGGCGAGATCCTCCGCGACTTCGTGCGGATGCCCAAGACCATGAAGCAGTTGGGACTGGTGCAGTTCTTCAGCTGGTTCGCCATGTTCAGCATGTGGGTCTTTACGACGGATGCAGTATCCACGCACGTATTTGGATTACATGGCGATTATGTAAAGACCAAGGCGTTCAATGACGCGGGTAATATCGTGGGCAATGCCTTCGGCATCTACAATGGGGTAGGCGCCGTCTATGCGCTTGCCCTCACCCCGATAGCCCGAAGGCTGGGCAGAAAACTTACCCACGCGATCTCGCTGGTGGCGGGCGGGATTGGCCTGATCTCTATCTTTTTTGTACATGACGCCTGGGGATTGTATTTCGCCATGGTCGGCGTGGGTCTCGCCTGGGCCAGTATCCTCGCGATGCCCTATGTGATCCTAAGCGGATGCATCCCCGCCGGGAAGATGGGCATCTATATGGGCATCTTCAATTTCTTTATCACACTTCCACAAATCTGCAATGGCGTTTTCGGGGGATGGATCGAAAAACACCTGTATGGTGGTCAGTCGATCTATTCCATCGTCCTCGCGGGTTTCTGTCTCATCGCCGCAGCTATCTCGGTGCTTTTCGTCTACGACGGCGGGGCTATTCGTATCCAGCAGGAAAAGGCGGGTTTCTTTGCCGAAAAGGCGGCCTCTTAAATCTATTGTTATGCCAAGACTAACCTTGCTTGCTTTTGTGCTTTTCCTGGGACTACGCAGCTTTGCGTATGAAATACACGTGTACCCGTCGAACTGGTGGGTGGGGATGAAACATTCGACCATCGAGGTGATGCTCCGGGGAGAGCGGGTAGGAGAGGCGCAACGGATACGGATCGATTACCCGGGAGTGCGGCTCGTGGATTTTCACCGGGTGAGCAACCCGCATTATCTCTTTTTGCATCTGGCGATTGCGGCTTCCGCCCGGCCAGGGACGGTGAAGATCGTGTTGGCCGGCATCGCGGATGGGGCTGGTGGGGCGAACCCGGCCGGCGGACAGGAGACCGTCGACCTACCGCTGCTGGCGCGACGCAAGGGTAACGGCACTGCCTATGCGCAGGGTATCCATTCCGATGATCTCATTTATTTTTTGATGCCGGACCGGTTCAGCAATGGCGATCCGTCCAACGATCGCATTCCGGGTTTGCGCGACCAGCGTCTCGATCGGGACTCCATCTTTCTCCGCCATGGCGGCGATTTTCAGGGTATCATCAACCACCTGGACTATCTGCAGTCGCTGGGCGTGACGACCTTGTGGATGACGCCGGTGATCGAGAACGATATGCCCAACCGCACCGAGCATGGCTATGCCTTTACCGATCACTATACCATCGAGCCGCGGTTTGGCGGCGATTCGGGCTATCGCAGGCTCTCCGACGCGTTACATAAACGCGGCATGAAGCTGATCCAGGACGCCGTCTACAATCATGTGGGTTCGTATCATTTCCTCGTTCAGGATCTGCCCGACAGCAGCTGGCTGCACGAGTGGGGCCGGTATCAGCAGACCAACTATCGCGGCGAGCCGCTGATGGACCCGCATGCTTCCGCGATCGACCGGAAGCTGTCGAGCGACGGCTGGTTCACGCGGGAGATGCCCGATCTCAACCAGGACAATCCCGATCTGGCCGCGTTCCTGATCGAGCATGCTATCTGGAGTGTAGAGCGCTTTGGCGTCGACGGCTGGCGGATCGACACGTATATGTACAATAGCCTATCCTTCATGAATCGCTGCAACCAGGCGTTGTTCGAAGAATATCCGCATATCACGATGTTCGGCGAATGCTGGATCGGCGACGTAGCGAAACAGGCGTATTTTACGCGGAATCGGTTAAACCTGCGCTTTAAAAGCAATCTGCCGGGTGTGCTCGATTTCCAATGCCTTTTCAACGGTATCTCGCCGGCGGTGCGCGATACATCGGCATCGGGTGGCGGAGTCGACAAGCTCTATCAGACCCTCGCCGACGATTTCCTCTACCAGGACCCGGCCGCCAACGTGATCTTTCTGGACAATCACGATATGACCCGTTTCTTCTCGCTCACCGGCGAGGATGTAGCGGGACAAAAGATCGGTTTGGAATGGCTGCTCACGGCGCGGGGTATTCCGCAGATCTACTATGGCACCGAGGTGTTGATGAAGGGCATCG
The DNA here is from genome assembly GCA_025934485.1 of Chitinophagaceae bacterium. GTDB lineage: Bacteria > Bacteroidota > Bacteroidia > Chitinophagales > Chitinophagaceae > Puia. The sequence continues at coordinate 356 of JAICXX010000368.1, read as the reverse complement.
ACAATCCGGACGGCAATGTCCGGCGCGATTTCCCCGGCGGCTGGCCCGGCGATGTCAAAAACGCCTTTACAGGGGCGGGCATGAGTGAGGAAGAGCTAAGCGTGCAGGCGCTGGTGAAGAAGCTGGGGCAATACCGGTTACATTCGCCGGCGCTGCGAAATGGCCGGATGATGCAATATGTGCCCGAGCGATCGCTCTACGTCTATTTCCGGTACGATGCGCATCAGACCGTGCTGTGTGCGATGAATACGGGGAATGAGCCGGTGACGGTCGACTTTGCTCGTTTCCGGGAACGCACGGCTGGTTTTACGATTGGTGCGAATGTGCTCACCGGCGAGCGTATCCCGCTGGATCGG